>JBEGVV010000245.1:0-38489 GCA_041178225.1 Pseudomonadota bacterium
CGGCGCGGCACGGGCGGGCGCCGAACTCGTGGCGCTCGAGGACGATCCGCTGGACGCGATCTGGGCCCGCCGTCCGCCGGCGCCGATCTCACCCGTCCTGCCCCATCCCGAGCGCTTCGCCGGCCGCGGATCGGCCGCCAAGCGCACCGAGGTCGCCGAGCGGATCGCCCGCGACGGCCACGCGGCGGCGGTCGTCTCGGACCCCGCCTCGATCGCCTGGCTCCTCAATGTCCGCGGCGCCGACGTGCCGCATACGCCGCTGCCGCTGTCCTTCGCCGTCCTCCACGCGGATGGCGGCGTCGACTGGTTCGTCGAGCGGCTCAAGCTCGACCGCGAGGTCGCCCCGCTTCTCGGCAACCAGGTGCGCATCGAGCCTCCGTCGGCCTTCGGCGACGCGCTGGCCGCGCTGGGCGCGCGGCGCGCGCGCGTCCTCGTCGATTCGGCGACGGCCTCGGAGTGGATACAGGCGCGGCTCGCCGGCGCCGAGGTCGTGCGCGGCCAGGACCCCTGCGCGCTGCCCAAGGCGCGCAAGAACGAGGCCGAGCTCGCCGGCGCGCGCGCCGCGCACCTGCGCGACGGCGCGGCGCTCGCCCGCTTCCTCGCGTGGCTCGCCACGGAGGCGCCCAGCGGACGCGTCGACGAGCTCGAGGCGACCGCGCAGCTGCTTGGCCAGCGTCGTCGCGGCGAGCATTTCCGCGACACAAGCTTCGACACGATCTCCGGTGCCGGCCCGAACGGCGCGATCGTGCACTACCGGTCGACGCCGGCGACGAACCGGCTCCTCGCGCCGGGCGAGCTCTACCTCGTCGATTCCGGCGCGCAGTACCTCGACGGCACGACCGACGTCACGCGCACGGTGGCGATCGGCACCCCCACGGCCGAGCATCGCGACCGCTTCACCCGCGTGCTGCGCGGCCACATCGCGATCGCCACCGCGCGCTTCCCGCGGGGCACGTCCGGCTCCCAGCTCGACGCCTTCGCCCGCCGCCCGCTATGGGAGGCCGGGCTCGACTTCGACCACGGCACGGGCCACGGCGTGGGCAGCTACCTCTCCGTGCACGAGGGGCCGCACCGCATCTCGAAGATGCCAAACGTCGTCGCGCTCGAGCCGGGCATGATCGTCTCGAACGAGCCCGGCTACTACCGCGCGGGGGCCTATGGCATCCGCATCGAGAACCTCGTCGCGGTGCGCGAGCTCGACCTCCAGGGCGCGGAGCGCCCGATGCTCGGCTTCGAGACGCTGACGCTCTGCCCGATCGACCTGTCGCTGGTCGACGCCACGGCGATGGAGGCGTCCGAGGTCGAGTGGCTCGACGCCTACCATGCGCGCGTCGCCCGCGCGCTGGCGCCGCTCCTCGACGCGTCGACGTCGCGCTGGCTCGCCGAGGCGACGCGCCCGGTCGGCGCGGGCCGCGCGCGCTAGCCGCCGACCAGCGCCGTCCACTCCGCCTCGGTCAGCGTCGCCACGCCGAGCTCGCGCGCCTTGGCCGCCTTCGAGCCCGCGTCGGCGCCGACGACCACGTAGTCGGTCCGCTTCGACACCGACCCCGCGACATTGGCGCCAAGCGCCTCGGCACGCGCCTTTGCCTCCTGGCGCGTCATCGTCTCGAGCGTGCCCGTGAAGACCACGGTCTTGCCCGCCACGGGCGAGCCGGTCGCGCGCGGGCGCTGCGCCGCCTCGACCTCGACCTCGCGCAGCAGGTCGGCGACCGTCTCGCGGTTGTGCGGCTCGGCGAAGAAGGCGCGGATGTCGGCGACCATCGCCGGCCCGACCTGGTCGATCGTGCCGAGTTCCTGCGCCGCCTCGCCCTCGGGCGCGTCCGCGGCGCGGACCATGGCATCGCGCCAGGCCTCGACTGTCCCGTAGTGGCGTGCGAGGAGCTTGGCCGTCGCCTCGCCGACCTGGCGGATGCCGAGGGCGAAGATGAAGCGGTCGAGCGGGATGCTCCGCCTCGCCTCGATCGCCGCGAGCAGGCGCTCGACCGACTTCTCGCCCCAGCCCTCGCGCGACGCCAGCGCCTCGGCATGCGCGCGCAGGCGGAACACGTCGCCCGGGCCGCGCAGCAGCCCATCGGCGCGGAAGGCCTCGATGTGGCGGTCGCCGAGGCCCTCGATGTCGAACGCGCCGCGGCTCACGAAATGGCGCAGGCGCTCCGTCGCCTGGGCAGGGCAGGTGAGGCCTCCGGTGCAGCGCCGGATCGCCTCGCCCTCGGGCCGCGGCGCGCGCGCGCCGCATGCGGGGCAGGCCTCGGGGAAGGCGAAGGGCTTCGCCCCGGCGGGCCGTTCCTCCGGCACGTGGGCCGTGACCTGCGGGATCACGTCGCCCGCGCGCTGGACCACGACCATGTCGCCCACGCGCAGGTCCTTGCGCGCGATCTCGTCCTCGTTGTGCAGCGTGGCGCGGCCCACCACGACGCCGCCGACCGTGACCGGCTCGAGCTCGGCGACGGGCGTGAGCGCGCCGGTCCGGCCGACCTGGATGCCGATGCCAAGCAGCCGCGTGCGCGCCTGCTCGGCGGGGAACTTGTGCGCGATCGCCCAGCGCGGGCTGCGCGAGACGAAGCCCAGCCGCTCCTGCCAGTCGATCCTGTCGAGCTTGTAGACGACGCCGTCGATGTCGTAGCCGAGCTTCGGGCGGCGCGCCTGGATGTCCTCGTAGAAGGCGAGGAGCTCCGCCTCGCCCTCGCAGCGCCGCGCCTGCGGGTTCGTGGGCACGCCCCAGCCGCGCAGCAGGTCGAGGAAGGCGCCATGCGTGGCCCAGGGGCGCTGCGACACCGCCCCCCAGGCGTAGCCGAAGAAGCGCAGCGGGCGGCGCGCCGTGACCTCCGGGTCGAGCTGGCGCACCGAGCCGGCCGCGGCGTTGCGCGGGTTCGCGAAGAGCGGCTCGCCGGCCTCGCGCCGCTCGGCGTTCAGCCGCGCGAAGTCCTCGCGGCCGATATAGACCTCGCCGCGAATCTCCAGCCGCGCGGGCCAGCCGGCGCCGGAGAGGCGCCGCGGGATGTCGGCGAGCGTGCGCAGGTTGGCGGTGACGTCCTCGCCCTCCTCGCCGTCGCCGCGCGTCGCGCCGCGCACGAAGGCGCCATCCTCGTAGCGCAGCGACATCGACAGCCCGTCGATCTTCGGTTCGGCGGAGAAGGCGAGCGCCTCCTCGGCGCCGAGCGCGAGGAAGCGGCGGATGCGCTCGATGAACTCGCGCACGTCGCCTGGCGCGAAGGCGTTGTCGAGCGAGAGCATCGGCACGTCGTGGCGGACCTTCGCGAAGCCGGCGGCCGGCGCCGCGCCGACGCGCCGCGACGGCGAGTCCGGCCGGACGAGGAGCGGGAAGCGCCGCTCGATCGCGTCGTTGCGGCGCTTGAGCGCGTCGTACGCGGCGTCCGCGATCTCCGGCGCGTCCTTCTGGTGGTAGAGCACGTCGTGGCGCGCGATCTCGGCGGCGAGGCGCGCGAGCTCTCCCTCCGCCTCGAGCATGTCGAGGTCCTCGGGCGCGCGCGCCGTCGCGTCTCGCGGCTTGCGCCGGCTCACGACCTGGTCCCCCGGCGGCGCGCCGGCGCGGCAGGCGCCTCCAGCAGCGCGTCGGCGGCGGCGCGCGCGGCGTCGGTGACGACGGCGCCGGCGAGCATGCGCGCGAGTTCCTCGCGGCGCTCGGGCCCCTCGAGCCGCTCGACGCTGGTGGTCGCGCGGCCGCGCTCCGTGCGCTTGGCGACGCGCAGGTGCAGCGTGCCGCGCGCGGCCACCTGCGGCGAATGCGTGACCACCAGCAGCTGCACGCCGCGCGCGAGGCGCGCGAGGCGCTCGCCGATCGCCGCGGCCGTGGCGCCGCCGACGCCGCTGTCGAGCTCGTCGAAGACCAGCGTGCCGGCCTCGCCGCCGCGCGCGAGCACCGCCTTGAGCGCGAGCATGAAGCGCGAGAGCTCGCCGCCGGAGGCGATGCGCGCGAGCGGCCCGGGCTCGGAACCGGGGTTGGTCGCGACCTCGAAGACCACGCGCTCTCGCCCGCCGGGGCCCCAGTCGCGCTCCTCCAGCGGCTCCAGCCGGGTGCGGAACCGCGCCTTGTCGAGGCGCAGCGCGGGAAGCTCGGCGGCGACGGCCTGGTCGAGGGCGGCCGCGCCCTCGGCGCGCGCGGCGCCGAGCCTGCCCGCGCATTCCGCATAGGCCGCGCGCGCCCCGGATGCCGCGGCATCGAGGGCGACGAGCCTGCCATCGCCCTCGTCGATCGCGGCCAGCCGCGCCGCGAAGCGTGCGCGCGCCTCGTCGAGCGCGTCCACCTCGACGCGGTGCTTGCGTGCCGCGGCCTTGAGCGCGAAGAGCCTCTCCTCCACGCGCTCCAGCGCGGCCGGGTCGAGCTCGATGCCGCGCGCAAGGCCCTCCACCTCGGCGACCGCGTCGGCGGCCTCCGCGGCGGCGCGGTCGAGCGCGGCGATCGCCGCGTCGAGGCGGCCTTCCATGCGCGGCGCCAGCCGCTCGAGCTGGCGGCGCGCCGAACGCAGCGCGCCCTCCACGCCCTTCTGCGCCGAGAGTTCGTCGAGGGCCGCGCGCAGTGCCTCGGCGAGCTTCTCGCCGCTGGCCAGCAGCGCGCGGCGGTCGGCCAGCTCGCGCTCCTCGCCCGGCCGGGGCGCGAGCGCGTCCAGCTCGGCCACGACATGGCGCAGGAAATCGGCGTCGCCGGTCGCGCGCGCGAGTTCGTCGCGCGCCGACGCCGCGGCGGCGGCGGCCTCGCGCCATGCCGCGTGCATGCGCGCGGTCTCGGCGGCGAGCGCGCCGAGGCCGCGGAAGGCGTCGAGCGCCGCGCGATGCGTGGCGGCGTCGAGCAGGCCCTGCGTCTCGAACTGCCCGTGGATCTCGACCAGCGTCGCGCCCAGCGCGCGGAGAAGCCCCACCGAACCGGGCTGGTCGTTGACGAATGCGCGGCTGCGCCCGTCCGGCCCGACGACACGGCGCAGGATGAGCTCGCCCTCGGCATCGAGCCCCTGCTCGGCCGCGATCGCGCGGGCGGGATGGTCCGGCGGGACGTCGAAGACGGCCGTGACGCTGGCGCGCTCCGCGCCCGCGCGCACCATCGACGCGTCGGCGCGCGCGCCGAGGGCGAGGCCGAGCGCGTCGAGCAGGATCGACTTGCCGGCGCCCGTCTCGCCGGTCAGCGTCACGATGCCCGCCTCGAAGGCAAGGTCGAGCTTGTCGATCAGCACGACGTCACGGATCGAGAGGCTGGAGAGCATGGGCGGCGCGCGCGTCCCCTGGCGGAAGGAGCATCCCGTTTCTAGCACGGCCGCGCCGCCCGGGTCCGCACCCCGGGCGCAGGGCCGGGCGCGCTCAGAACGGGTTCAGGCTGCGCAGCAGTCGCCGCGCCATGCCGGGCTGGGCGGCCTCGGCGGTCCGGCCCGTGGTCACGAGGCCATAGCTGTCCTGGTACCAGTCGGAGCCCGGGTAGTTGTGGCCGAGGATCGCGGCGGCCTTCTCGGCCTCGCCGGCGAGCCCGAGCGCGGTATAGGCCTCGACCAGGCGGTGCAGCGCCTCGGGCACGTGGCTCGTGGTCTGGAACCGGTCGATGACCATCTTGAAGCGGTTGATCGCCCCGACATACTGGCCGCGGCGCATGTAGAAGCGGCCGACCTCCATCTCCTTGCCCGCGAGATGGTCGTTGGTCAGGTCGATCTTCAGGCGCGCGTCGCGCGCGAAGGGCGTGTCCGGGAAGCGCCGGACGACTTCCTCGAGCGCACCCATGGCGAGCTCGGTCATGCGCGCGTCGCGCTGCACGTCGGTGATCTGCTCGTAGTAGCTGATCGCCTTGAGGTAGTAGGCGTAGCCGACGTCGCGGTTCGACGGGTTCAGCTGGATGAACCGGTCCACGGCGACGATCGCGTCGTCGTACTTGTTGTTCTGGTAGTGGGCGTAGGCCGCCATGAGCTGGGCCTTGGTCGCCCAGGTCGAGTACGGGTGCTGGCGCTCGACCTCGTCGAAGGCGCGCGCGGCGGTGGCGTAGCGCTCCGTGGCGAGGGCATCGACGCCCTCGTTGTAGAGCTGCTCCACGGGGCGCTCGACGTACTCCTCCTTCTCCTTCGGGCCGCAGGCGGCAAGGCCGCCCAGGACGAGGACGAAGGCGAGGATGCGCAGGGGAGCGGCGACGCGATTCATCTCGCGCGCCTTATACAGCGCTTCGTCGCGCCCGGCCACGGGCGCTTGCGCGCTGGACGACGGGGCCGGGCTGGTCAGCCTGCCGCCCGGCGTCCCGAGGCGGAGATCGCCGTCATGTCCTCGGCCAGGTCGGCCATGCGCCAGGCCGAGGGCCGGGCGAAGAGCGCCCGCAGCGCCGCGTTGTTCAGCTCG
This sequence comes from Pseudomonadota bacterium, assembly GCA_041178225.1. Taxonomy (GTDB): domain Bacteria; phylum Pseudomonadota; class Alphaproteobacteria; order CACIAM-22H2; family CACIAM-22H2; genus CAIOSQ01. The sequence continues at coordinate 6,325 of JBEGVV010000245.1, forward strand.
TGGCCACCGCGCTCGGCGCGGACATGGCAGAGCATGGGCGCGCCGGCGAGGTAGAAGTCCCCGATCGCGTCGAGCAGCTTGTGGCGCACGAACTCGTCCGGGAAGCGCAGGCCCTCGCGGTTCAGGACGCGGTCGCCGTCGACGACCACGGCGTTGTCGAGGCTGCCGCCGCGGGCGAGGCCCGCCGCGCGCAGCTGCTCCACCTCGCGGGCGAAGCCGAAGGTCCTGGCGCGGGACACTTCCTCGCGGAAGGCCGCCGCGTCGAGCGCGAACTCGATCGACTGCCGCGCGATCGCCGCGGAGGGGAAGTCGATCATGCAGGACAGGCGGAAGCCCGAGGCCGGCTCGAGCACGACCTGCTTCCCGTCGCCACCCACGCTGACCGGCTCGAGGACCTCGATCGCCCGGCGCGGCGCGGCCTGTTCCTCGATGCCGGCGCAGTCGAGCAGGAAGACGAAGGGGCTGGCGCTGCCGTCCATGGCCGGCACTTCCGGCCCGTCGATCTCGATGGTGCAGTTGTCGACCTGGAGCCCGGCGAGGGCCGACATCAGGTGCTCTACCGTGGCCACGCTGGCGCCCTCGGCATTGGCGAGGCGCGAGCACAGGCGGGTGTCGACGACGTTGGCCCAGTTCGCCGGGATGGCGCCGCTGCCCGCGATGTCGGTGCGCCTGAAGACGATCCCGGTGCCGGCCTCGGCCGGGCGCAGGGTCATGCGCGTCTTGGAGCCCGAATGAAGGCCGGTCCCGACGCAGCTGATCTCCGTCTTGAGGGTCTTCTGGCGGGCGACCTGGGTCGCGGGGCGCTGGTTGTTCCTCAAGCGGGTCTCCGATCGGGAATGGTTGCCGGACGCCACATGAAAACGGCCCGGGAACGTGGATAGTTCGCGTTCCCGGGCCGCCTCAATTCACTTGTTGTTTCGCTTTGTTGCAGTGCAGCGACCCCGCGTGACGCTCAGTTGGCCTGCCGGCGCAGGAAGGCCGGGATGTCGAGCAGGTCCTCCTGGCCACCAGCCGCCGTGGCCGGCGCCTGGCCCTCGAGGCCACTGAGGCGGGGCTGCGGCGCGGCCGCGGGCGCCGGGGACTGGCGCGCAGGCGCCGCGGCCGGGGCCGAGATCTGCGGCTCCGCCTTCTGGGCCGCGGGCGCGGCCGGCGCGGTGGCTGCCTTGGCTGCGGGCTTCGCCGACCTGCCGATGCCGGTCACGCGCTCGAACAGGCTCGGGCGAGAGCTTGGCGCGGCCTTCGCCGCGGCGCTGTTCGCCATGCCCGCGGCGGCGAGCGCGTCCACGCCGGCGGGCGCGGTGGTGCGCGTCACCGGGGGAAGGCCAGGCTCCACGGCCCTGGGCGGGATGAAGGCCGCCTGGGCGGCCGGCGCAGGCGCGGCCGCGGCGGCAGGCGCGCTGGCCACGGGCTGCGTGGCCGGTGGCGCGGCCGGCGGGGCAGGCATCCGCTCGGCCGTCGCGGCGGCCTCCGGTGCCGCCTGCTGCTGGGCCTCCATGCGGGGCGCGGCGGCCTGCGCGGCGGGCGCGGGCGCGGCGGCGCGGCCGCCGGACTTGCCGCGCATCAGCGAGATGACCGTCGACTTGTTGTTGTCCTGCTCGACGCGCGCGGCGTCGATTCCGGTGGCGACGACCGAGACGCGCATCCTGCCGGTCATGCCCTCGTCGAAGGTCGAGCCGAAGATGATGTTCGCGTCGGGGTCGACCTCCTCGCGGATCCGGTTGGCCGCCTCGTCGACCTCGAACAGGGTCATGTCGGGGCCGCCCGTGATGTTGATGAGGACGCCGCGCGCGCCCTTCATCGACACGTCGTCGAGGAGCGGGTTGGAGATCGCCTTCTGGGCGGCGTCCGTGGCGCGGGTCTCGCCCTCGGCCTCGCCGGTGCCCATCATCGCCTTGCCCATCTCGGCCATCACCGAGCGGATGTCGGCGAAGTCGAGGTTGATGAGGCCGGGCATGATCATGAGGTCGGTCACGCCGCGCACGCCCGAGTAGAGGACGTCGTCGGCCATCTTGAACGCGTCGGCGAAGGTCGTGCGCTCGTTGGCGATCCTGAAGAGGTTCTGGTTCGGGATCACGATGAGCGTGTCGACGACCTGCTGGAGCTCGGCGATGCCGGCCTCGGCCATCTGCATGCGCTTCTGCCCCTCGAAGTTGAAGGGCTTGGTGACGACGCCCACCGTGAGGATGTCGAGCTCGCGCGCCACGCGCGCGATCACCGGCGCGGCCCCCGTGCCCGTGCCGCCGCCCATGCCGGCGGCGATGAACACCATGTGCGAGCCCTCGATCGCCTCGGAGATCTGCGCGAGCGCCTCCTCGGCCGCGGCGCGCCCGACATCCGGGCGCGCGCCGGCGCCGAGCCCCTGCGTCACGCCGATGCCGAGCTGGATCCGGGCGCCGGCGAGGTTCTGCCCGAGCGCCTGCGCGTCGGTGTTGGCCACCACGAACTCGACGCCGCCGAGCTCGGAACGGATCATGTTGCTGACGGCGTTGCCACCCGCCCCGCCCACGCCGATCACGGTGATCCGCGGCTTGAGGTCGATCTGCCCGTTGGGCACCGAGAGATTCAGGGGCATGCGCTTCTCCTCTTGGGGATGGTGTGGCGGCGCTCGGCCGCGGTTCGGGTAGGGCGGGCGTGCGTCACAGGTTTTCCTTGAGCCACACGCCGAAGCGGTTGAAGAGCCCGCCGGAGCTGCCCGGCGCGCCGGGCGCCAGGCGCGGCGCCTCCTGCGGGCCGAGGGCGTGCGCGACGAGGCCGGCGCAGGCCGCGAAGGCGGGGCCGCCCGTCTGGTCGGACAGGCCCTGGATCCGGATGGGCCGCCCGAGGCGGACCTGCTTGTCGAGGACGGTGGCGGCGAGCTCGCGCACGCCGTTGAGCTGCGACCCGCCGCCCGTGAGGACGACGCGGCGCCCCGCGGTCTTGTGGTGGCCGCCTGCCTCGATGCGCGAGCGCACGAGCTCGAAGATCTCCTCCATGCGCGGGCGGACGATGCCCGTGAGGATCGACTTCGGGACGTGGTTGGCGTGGTCGTGTTCCTCCTCGCCGACGAGGGGGACGTCGATCACCTCGCGCTCGTCGGAGCCCGCGGTCATGCAGCTGCCGAACAGCGTCTTCATGCGTTCCGCGTAGACCAGCGGGGTCGAGAGGCCGCGCGCGATGTCGCTGGTGACATGGCCGCCCCCGACCGGGATCGCGTCGGTCCAGATGGCGTGGCCATCGAAGAACACCGCCATAGACGTGACGCCACCGCCGAGGTCGACGACCGTGACGCCAAGGTCCATCTCGTCCTCGACCAGCGAGGCGAGGCCGGCCGCGTAGGGCGCCACCACGAAGTTCTCGACGTCGAGGTGGCAGCGCCCGATCACGGCCTCGAGGTTGCGCATCGCGCCGGCGTCGGCGGACACGAGGTGCATGTTCACGCCGAGGCGCTCGCCGCACATGCCGCGCGGGTCGCGGATGCCGCGGCTGCCGTCGATCGAGTAGCTGACGGGGATCGCGTGCAGGAGCCTGCGGGCGGGCATGGACTGCAACGCGCGGCCATTGCCCGTGACGCGGCGCAGGTCCGCGTCGGAGACCTCGTGGCCCGCGATCGCGAGGTCGACGGCCACGGTCTGCGACGAGGGCGAGCCGCAGCTCGTGCCGACGACGACGCTCTTGAGCGTCTCGCCCGCGATCTGCTCGGCCGCCGACACGGCGTTGGTGATCGCCTCGGCTGCGGCCTCCATGTCGACGATCGCGCCGGCGCGCACGCCGCGCGAGACCTGGTGGCCGACGCCGATCACGCGCGTGACATCGCCCTCGGTGCGCGCGACGAAGCAGGCGATCTTGGTCGAGCCGATGTCGAGGGCCGCGATCGGGCCGGTGCGCGCGCGGGGCTTGCGGAGGCTCATCTTCCCATCTCCCCGTTCAGTTGCCGCGGATCGTGCCGCGCGGGCGCCCGCCCTGGGGCGGGCCGGCGGGCGCGTCGGCGGCGGCGGTGGCGAGCGGGCGCAGGGCGATGCGGTCAGCGAGGCGGAGGTCGACCTGCGCGAGCGACCTGTCGAGCAGCCGCTCGCGGCGATGCAGCTCGGCGAGCCGCGCGATGGCCGCGCCGGGGTCCGCCTCCGGAAGCAGGACGCGCGGCCCGCCATCGGCGATGGCCAGGTCCCAGCGCCGCCCCGCGACGCGGCTGGCGGAACTCACGCGCGCGCCCAGCTCGGGCTCGTGGGCCAGCAGCCGCAGGAGTTCGTTCGCGTGGCGGGGCGCGTCCGGGCCGATGACGACGATGAATTGCGGGAAGGCGCCGGGGTCGGCGCCGCGGATCTCGCTGCCATCCTCGTCGAGCACGGCGAAGCGGCCCTGGTCCTGCCAGAGCGCGACGGGACGGCGCTCGGCGATGTCGATGCGCACCGTGCCGGGGAAGCGGCGCTCGACCGAGGCCGAGCGTATCCAGGGCATGCGCTCGAGTTCGGCGCGCGCCACCGACGGGTCGAAGGCGAGGAGCGGGGCGCCCTCGCGCAGCCGCGTCGCGGCGACGATGTCCTGCGCGGGCGTGAAGCGGCGCCCGACGACGACGATCTCGCGCACGCCGAGCCCCGCCTGCGCGCTGGCGCGGAGCGCGGAATCGCCGATGCCGCGCACGCCGTCTGCGATCGCCTCGTGCACGCCCATGCGGTGGAGGGCGCCGATGCCGGCCGCGCCGAGGGCGATCGCGCCGAGGCACGCCGCCACGATCGCGGCGCGGCGCGAGCGCAGCCAGGCGAAGCGCGCGATGCGGCGGCGGACGGCGGGGCGCCGCGCGCCGCCGAGCCGCGGGGCGGCGCCTGCCAGGCGGGCGATCGGGCTCATGCGTGGCATCGCGCCCTCCCGACGAGCCACTCGCACAGGGGCGCGAAGCCGATGCCGAGGTGGCTGGCCTGCTCGGGCACGAGGGACAGCGGGGTGAAGCCCGGCTGGGTGTTGAGCTCGAGGAAGAACAGGCCCTCGGCGCCGGGGCGGCGGTCGTCGTAGCGGAAGTCGCTGCGCGAGATGCCGTCGCAGCCGAGCGCACGATGCGCGACCAGCGCCGCGTCCATCGCGGCGTCGTAGACCTCGGGCGGCACGGGGGCGGGCAGCAGGTGGCTCGCGTGGCCGCTCGTGTACTTGGCGGTGTAGTCGAAGGCCGCCCCCTCGAAGCGGATCTCCGTCACGGCGAGGGCGCGCTCGCCCATGATGCCGACGGTGAGCTCGCGCCCGGGGATGTATTCCTCGACCAGCGCCTCGTCCCCGAAGGACCAGTCCTCGGACCAGTCGCGGTTGTCGCCCTCGGCGACGACGCGCACGCCGATGGTCGAGCCCTCGGCGACGGGCTTGACGATGAAGGGGCGCGGCAGCGGGTCGCCGAGCGCGAAGTCGTCGCGCCGCACGACGCGGCCGCGCGGCGTGCGGATGCCGGCCTGCTCGACCGCGCGCTTCGTCGCCGGCTTGTCCATGGCGATCGCCGAGGCGCGCACGCCGGAATGCGTGTAGGGGATCCCCATCAGCTCGAGCAGTCCCTGGACGCAGCCATCCTCGCCGAACCTTCCGTGCAGGGAATTGAAGACGACGTCGGGGCGATGCGCCTCGACCTCGCGCACGAGCGCGCCGACGTCGCGCGACAGGTCGTGCGTGCGCACGTCATGCCCTGCGCTCCGCAGCGCCTCGGCCGCCGCGGCGCCGGAAACGAGGCTGACCTCGCGCTCGCGCGAGATGCCACCCATGAGAACGAGAATGCGCCGCTTCATGACCCGGAACCGGAAACGGGAATCGAACGTAAACCGATTCGCCTGATCTCCCAGCGCAAAGTGACGCCGAAGCGCTCGGCCACGCGCGCGCGCACCTCCTCGCCGAGATCCTCGATGTCCTGCGCCGTGGCGCCGCCCGCGTTGATGAGGAAGTTGCAGTGCTTCTCGGAGACCTGCGCGCCGCCGCGCCTCAGTCCGCGGCATCCGGCGAGGTCGATGAGCTCCCATGCCTTGCGCCCGCCCGCGCGCGGATCGGTCGGGTTCGCGAAGGTCGACCCGCCCGTGCGCGTGCGGATCGGCTGCGACGATTCACGCGCGGCCTGGATCTCGGCGATGCGGGCCTGGATGGCCGCCCGGTCGCCGGGCTCCGCGCGCAGCCGCGCGGCCGTGAAGATCCACGCCTCGGGCAGGGCGCAATGGCGATAGGACAGGCCGAGCTCGCGCGCCGCCAGGACGCGCCGCGCGCCGGACGGGTCGATCGCCTCGGCCTCGAGCAGCACGTCGGAGACCTCGCGGCCATAGGCGCCGGCGTTCATGCGCAGCGCGCCGCCGATCGTCCCGGGGATGCCGGAGAGGAACTCCAGCCCGGCGAGACCGGCGTCGCGCGCGAAGAGCGCGACGTTGAGGTCGAGCGCCGCCGCGCCGCAGTCGACGGCCCCGTCGCGCGCCTCGATCGCCGCGAAGCCGCGACCAAGCCGCACGACGACGCCCGGCACGCCGCCGTCGCGCACCAGCAGGTTCGAGCCGACCCCGATGACGGTCAGCGGCACGTCCGCGGGCTTCGCCGCGACGAAGGCGGCGAGGTCCTCCGCGTCGGCCGGCCGGAAGAGGACCTCTGCCGCGCCGCCGACCCTGAACCAGGTCACCGGCGCCAGCGGGGCGTTGCCGGAGAGCCGGCCGCGGACGGCGGGCAGCCTGTCGATGAGGCGGCCGCTGGCCACGGCGGCGGCCATCATGGCCTGCGTCCCGCCGGGGCCGTGCCCTTGGCGGCCAGCTCGGCCGGAAGGGCCTGCGCCCAGCTGCTGATCGAGCCGGCGCCGAGGCAGACGACGAGGTCGCCGGGGCGCGCCACCTCGAGCACCCGCTCGGCGAGCATGGCGGGATCCTCGAGGGCGACGACCTTGCGATGGCCGTGGGCGCGCAGGCCCTCGACCAGCGCGTCGCGGCTCGCGCCCTCGATCGGCGCCTCGCCGGCGGCGTAGACGTCGGCGACGATCACCGCGTCGGCGTCGTTGAAGCAGGCGCAGAAGTCCTGGAACAGGTTGCTGAGCCGCGAGTAGCGATGCGGCTGGACGACGGCGACGACCCCGGCCTGCGTCGCGCTGCGCGCGGCCTTGAGCACGGCCGCGATCTCGACCGGATGGTGGCCGTAGTCGTCGATGACGACGAGGCCCGCGCCCTCTCCGGTGCGGGTGAAGCGGCGCTTGACGCCGCGGATCGCGGCAAGGGCGCGGCGGATCGAGCCGGCGTCGATGCCCATCTCCAGCGCGACGGCGATCGCCGCGAGCGCGTTCTGCACGTTGTGCTCGCCGACCAGCGGCAGGTGCAGGTCGGGGATGGTGCGGACGTTGCCGGCGCGGTCGGTGACCACGGCCGCGAAGCGCGCCCCCGCGGCGGAGAGCTTGAGGCCCGTCGCGCGGACCTCGGCCTGCGGCGACAGTCCGTAGGTGACGATGCGCCGGTCCTGCACCTGGCCGATCAGCGCCTGCACCTCGGGGTGGTCGATGCAGCAGACCGCGAAGCCGTAGAACGGGATGTTCGAGACGAACGCGCGGAAGCCGCGGCGCAGGGCGTCGAAGTCGCCCCAGAAGTCGAGGTGCTCGGGGTCGATGTTGGTCACCACCGCGATGGTCGCGGGGAGCTTGGTGAAGCTGCCGTCGGACTCGTCGGACTCGACCACCATCCAGTCGCCGGCGCCGAGCCGCGCGTTCGTGCCGTAGGCGTTGATGATGCCGCCGTTGATGACCGTCGGATCGAGGCCGGCCGCGTCGAGCATCGCCGCGCACATCGAGGTCGTGGTCGTCTTGCCATGCGTGCCGCCGACCGCGATCGACCACTTGAGGCGCATCAGCTCGGCGAGCATCTCCGCGCGCCGGACGACGGGCAGGTGCCGCTCGCGCGCCGCGCGCAGCTCGGGGTTGTCCGGCTTCACGGCGCTCGAGACGACGACGACGCCGGCCTCGCCGAGGTTCTCCGGCCGGTGCCCGATCATCGTCTTCACGCCGAGCGCGGCGAGCCGCTTGACGTTCGCGTTCTCGGCGAGGTCCGAGCCCTGGACCTGGTAGCCGAGGTTGCGCAGGATCTCGGCGATCCCGGACATGCCGATGCCGCCGATCCCGACGAAATGGATCACGCCGATCTCGATCGGGAGAGCCCTCATGCCGCCTTCTCCTGTCCAGCGCCGCGCGTTGCCGCCAGCGCGTCCACCTCGTCCGCGAGGCGCTCCGCCGCGTCGGGCCTGCCCGCCGCCGCCATCGCCGCCGCCGCCGCCGCGAGGGCTGCGGGGTCGTCCATCCAGGCCGCCATGCGCGCGGCGAGGTCCGCCGGCTGGAGCGCGTCCTGCGGCGCCATCCAGGCGCCGCCGGCGCGCTCGAGCGCGCGCGCGTTCGCGGACTGGTGGTCGTCCATCGCGTGCGGGTAGGGCACGAGGAGCGCGGGCCTGCCGATGCAGGCGAGCTCGGCGCAGGTCGACGCGCCGGAGCGGCACAGCACCAGCTGGCTGGCCGCGATGCGCTGGCCCACGTCGGCGAAGAAGGGCGCCACCTCGGCCTCGACGCCGGCGCCGAGATAGGCCGCGCGCGCGCGCTCGGCGTCTTCGGCGCGCGCCTGCTGCGCGATCGCGATCCGCGCGCGGAGGCCACCGGGCAGGGCCGCCGCGGCGGCGGGGACGAGGTCGGAGAAGACGCGCGCGCCCTGGCTGCCGCCGAGGACGAGGAGGCGGAAGCGGCCATCGCGCGGCGCTGCGTCGTAGGGCGTGCCGCGCAGCGCGCGCACGGGCTCGCGCACCGGGTTGCCGACGCAGGCCCAGGGGACGCCGGCGGGCATGCGGTCGGTCGCGGGGAAGGACGTGGCGATGCGCGCGACGAAGCGGCCGAGCAGGCGGTTGGCCCGGCCAAGGACCGCGTTCTGCTCGTGGACGAGCGTCGGGATGCCGGCGCGCGAGGCGGCGACGAGCGTCGGCACGGAGGGGTAGCCGCCGAATCCGATGGCGATCGCGGGGCGCAGGCGGCGCAGGAGCGCAGCCGCGCGCGGCACGGCCGCGGCGACGCTGGCGAGGCCGAGCAGGCGCGAGAGCCTGCCGCTGCCCATCCGGCGCAGGCCGAGGCCATGGACCTCGGCGCCGTCGATCGCCCGCGTCGCGTCGTCGGCGACGAGCGCGACGCGCCATCCGCGCGCGCGCAGGGCGCCGGCCAGCGCCTCCGCCGGGAAGAGGTGGCCGCCGGTCCCCCCGGCCGCGAGCACCGCGAGCCTGGCGCTCATTCGCCTTCCCCCGGGCCGTAGCGCTTGCGCGTCAGCGCGAGCATGAAGCCCATGCCAAGGGACAGCGCCAGGAGCGACGAGCCGCCATAGGAGATGAACGGCAGCGTCATGCCCTTGGTCGGGAGGATGTGCAGCGTCGATCCCATGTTGATGATCGCCTGCAGCCCGAACTGCACGAGCAGGCCGGTGGTGGCGAGGACGGCGAAGAGGCTTTGCTCGCCGAGCAGCCGCACGAAGCCACGCAGCACGACGAAGGCGAAGAGCGCGAGGATCAGCAGGCAGGCGACGAGGCCGAACTCCTCGCCGACGACGGCGAAGATGAAGTCGGAATGCGCGTCGGGCAGGTGCGTCTTCACGCGGCCCTCGCCCGGGCCCTGGCCCGCGAAGCCGCCGTTCGAGAACGCCTCGAGCGAGCGCGTCACCTGGTAGGTGTCGCCCGAGGACGGGTCGAGGAAGCGGTCGACGCGGCTGGTGAAGTGGCCGAGCCCGACCGCGGGCCCGAGCACGTAGGCCGCCACGCCGAGGGCGCCGAAGGCGGCGAAGAGCATCGCCATCCCGGCGAGGCGGAGGCCGGCGACGATGTACTGCGCGAACCAGATCGCCGACACCACCACCGACATGCCGATGTCGGGCTGCTTCGCGAGCAGCAGGATGATCACGGCATAGACGCTGAAGGCGATGAAGTCGCCCGGCACGCCCGCCTGGCGGCGCTGCAGCGACAGCAGCCAGGCGCAGATCACCGCGAAGCTCGGCTTGACGAACTCCGAGGGCTGCAGCGAGAAGCCGGGCAGGTTGATCCAGCGCCGCGCGCCCTTGATCTCCGCTCCCGCGACGAGCGTGACCGCCAGCAGGACGACGGAGACCACGAGGACCGCCGCCGCGATGCGCCGGATGGTCGACAGGTCGAGCAGCGAGACGACGAGGATGATCGCGACGCCGACGGGCAGGAGGAAGAACTGCCGCCGCACGAAGTGGAAGGCGTCCAGGCCGAGCTTGTCCGCGACCGGCGGCGTGGCGGCCATGGTCAGGATGGCGCCGATGCCGATGATCGCCATCAGGGCAGCAAGCGACCAGCGGTCGATCGTCCACCACCAGCGGGCGACGAGGGAGTTGTCGGCGCGACCGAAGCCGGCGTTCATGCCGCGCGCTCCCCGGCGACGAGCGCCGCGACGAGGGCGCGGAAGCGCGCGCCGCGGGCCTCGAAGTCCTTGAACTGGTCGAAGGAGGCGCAGGCCGGCGAGAGCAGGACGACGCGCCGCGCATCGGCCGACGCCGTGGCGTCGCGCGCGGCGTGCTCGACGGCGCGCTCCAGCGTCGCGGAGACCTCGTGCGCGACCCCGGCCGCCGCGAGGGTCCGCGCGAAGCCCGGCGCGGCCTTGCCGATCAGGTAGGCCTTGCGGATGCGCGGGAAGAACGGCGCGAGCGGGGCGATGCCGCCTTCCTTCTCGATGCCGCCGGCGATCCACCAGATCGCGTCGTAGCAGCCGAGCGCCCTTGCCGCCGCGTCGGCGTTGGTGGCCTTGCTGTCGTTCACGAAGCTCACGCCACGCGCCGTGCCGGCGATCTCCTGCCGGTGCGGCAGGCCGGGATAGGTCGCGAGCGCGGCGGCGATCCGCGCGGCCGGGACGCCGGCGGCGCGGCAGGCTGCATGGGCTGCGGCGGCGTTCTGCCAGTTGTGCTGCCCGGGCAGCGTCGCGACGCCGCGCAGGTCGGCGACCTCCTCCGGCGCGCCGGACATGGCGTCGACGAGGATCCCGTCGGCGCAGGAGACGCCGTGCGCGAGGCGCCGCGTGGCGGAGACGCGCACGACCCGGCGGCCCGGTTCGCGCGCGAGCCTGTCGGCGATCGCCGCGCAGGTCGGGTCGTCGACCCCGACGATGGCGAGGCCGCAGCCGCCGCCCGCGTCGAAGATGCGCAGCTTGGCGGCGACGTAGCCCTCCATGCCGCCATGGCGGTCCAGGTGGTCGGGCGTGACGTTGAGCAGCACGGCGACGTCGAAGCGCGCCGATGGGCAGAGCTCGAGCTGGTAGCTCGACATCTCGAGCACGTAGGTGCCGTCGGCGTCCTGCCGCGGCAGCGAGAGCGCGGGAACGCCGATGTTGCCGCCGACCGCGCAGGCGAGCCCGGCATGGGCGAGGACATGGCCGACCAGCGCGGTCGTCGTCGACTTGCCGTTGGTCCCGGTGATGCCGATCCATCGCGCGGGCGCGGCGCCGCGCGCGAGGAGCTCGATGTCCCCGATGACCTCGACGCCCGCCGCGCGGGCGCGCGCCGCGAGCAGGTGCGGCGCGGGGTGCAGGTGCGGGATCCCCGGGCTGATCACAAGCGCGCGCAGCGTCGACCAGTCGGCGGACGCGGGATCGGTGCAGGCGATGCCGCGGGCCGCGGCCGCCGCGCGCGCCGCCTCGCCGTCGTCCCAGGCCAGGACCTCGGCCCCGCCCGCGCGCAGCGCCTCGGCCGCGGCGATGCCGGACCTCCCGAGCCCGAGCACCACGACCCGGGCGCCCGCGAAGCAGCCGACGGGGACGGAAGCCATCGTCACCTCAGCTTCAGGGTGGACAGGCCGGCCAGCGCCAGGATCATCGCGATGATCCAGAACCGGATGACGATCGTCGGCTCCTTCCATCCCTTCTTCTCGAAGTGGTGGTGGAGCGGCGCCATCATGAACACGCGCTTGCCGGTGAGCTTGAAGGAGGCGACCTGGACGATGACCGAGACGGTCTCGACCACGAAGAGCCCGCCGACGATGGCCAGCACGATCTCGTGCTTGGTCACCACGGCGATCGCGCCGAGCGCGCCGCCCATCGACAGCGACCCCGTGTCGCCCATGAAGACCATGGCCGGTGGCGCGTTGAACCACAGGAACCCGAGCGCCGCGCCGACGATGGCCGCGCACAGGACGGTGAGTTCGCCGCTTCCCGGCACGTAGTGGATCAGCAGGTAGTTCGAGAACACGACGTTGCCGACGACGTAGGCGAAGGCGGCGAAGCAGGCGGCCGCGATCGCGACCGGCACGATGGCGAGCCCGTCGAGCCCGTCGGTCAGGTTCACGGCATTCGACGCGCCGACCATCACGAAGGCGGCGAAGACGTAGAAGCCGATCCCGAGGTCGATCAGGACGGTCTTGAAGAAGGGCATCGCGAGGGAGGTCGAGAGGGAGTCGCGCTCGGGCATGACCCATACGATCCACGACGCCGCGAGCAGCCCCAGCAGGACCTGCAGCGCGAACTTCGCGCGCGCGCTGATGCCGCGCCCGCGGCGCGTGAGCTTGCGGTAGTCGTCGTAGAAGCCGATCAGCCCGAAGCCGCAGGTCACCATCAGCACGGCCCAGACGTAGCCGTTGCGCAGGTCGGCCCAGAGCAGCGTCGACACGGCGACGGCGAGCAGGATCAGCACGCCGCCCATGGTCGGCGTGCCCTTCTTGGCGAGATGCGTCTCGGGCGTGTCCTCGCGCACGGTCGCGCCGGGCTGGCGCGACTTGAGCCAGCGGATGATGCCGGGCCCGAAGACGAAGCTGACGAGCAGCGCGGTGACCACCGCGCCGCCGGAGCGGAAGGTGATGTAGCGGAAGAGGTTCAGCGGTCCGACCTGGTCGGAGAACTGCAGGGAGAGCCAGTGGAGCATCCTGTCCTTCCTTCAGGCCGTCGCGCGGCCGGCGTCGAGCGCGTCGAGCGCGTCGACCACGCGCTGCATGCGGCTGCCGAGCGATCCCTTGACGACCACCACGTCGCCGTCGCGCATCTCCGCGGCGACCATGGCGGCGAGCGCGGCGGAACCCGGGGCGTGCGCGCCGCGCAGGCGCGCGGGCAGGGCCTCGTGCAGCCGGCGCATGTGCGTGCCGCAGGTGAAGGCGAGGTCGATCGCGGCCGCCTCGACCGGGGCCGCGAGGCCGGCATGCAGCGCGTCGGCCTCCGCGCCGAGCTCGAGCATGTCGCCGAGCACCGCGATCCGGCGGCCGCCGGGCCCGGGCGCGAGGCCGGCGACGACGTCGAGCGCCGCGCGCATCGAGGCCGGGTTCGCGTTGTAGGATTCGTCGAGCAGCAGGAAGCGCCGCCCGGGCGGGCCGAGATGCCGCTGCTGGCCGCGTCCCTTCGGCGCCGCGACCGTCGCGAGGGACGCCGCCGCGGCCTCCATGTCGGCGCCGAGCTCGCGCGCGGCGGCGAGCACGGCCAGCGAGTTCATCGCCCAGTGCCGCCCTGGCGCGCCCACGCGATAGGTGAGCCGCCGTCCGTCGATCTCCGCGTCGACGGCGATGCCGCCGCCTTCGGGCCGCGTCGCCGCGAGCCTGAACTCCGCCCGTGCGTGCTCGCCGAAGCCGAGCACGCGCGCGAAGCCGCGCCGCCGCGCCTCGTCGGCGAGGACGCCGTGCTGCGGGATGTCCCGGTTGACGATCGCGGCCTCGCCACCGGCGGCGAAGACCTCGGCCTTGGCCCGCGCGACGCCGTCGATGCCGTCGGCGAAATTGCCGCTATGCGCGTGCGAGACGGTGGTCACGACGGCGACATGCGGCCGGACCATGCGCACGAGCGGCGCGATCTCGCCCGCGTGGTTCATGCCGACCTCGTAGACCGCGTAGGCGGCATCGCGCGGCAGGCGGGCGAGCGTGACCGGGACGCCGACATGGTTGTTGAAGCTGGCCGCCGCGCCATGCGTCGGCGCCTGCGCGGCGAGCACGTGGCGCAGCGCGTCCTTGGTGCTGGTCTTGCCGGCGCTGCCGGTGACGGCCACCGAGCGCGCGGCGCGCGCGCGCGCGCGGGCCGCCGTGGCGAGGCGCACGAGGGCCTCGAACGTGTCCGGCACGCGCAGCAGCGCCGCGCCCGGCGGCAGTCCCCCCGGCAGCCGCGAGACGATCGCGGCCGACGCGCCCGCGGCGAGGGCGGCGGCGACATGGTCGTGGCCGTCATGCGTCTCGCCGCGCAGCGCGACGAAGAGGTCGCCCGCGGCCACGGCGCGGCTGTCGATCGACAGGCCCGTGGCCTGCCAGGCGCGGCTGCCCGTGCCGCCGGTCGCGGCTTCCGCCTCGGCGCTGGTCCAGAGCGGGGCGCTCATGGCCTCGGCTCCGCCTCGCCGCCGTCGGCGGCGACGGCCGCGCGCGCCACCTCGACGTCGTCGAAGGGATGCGTGACGCCGGCCTCGACCTGGCCGCGCTCGTGCCCCTTGCCAGCGACCACGAGCACGTCGCCGCGGCGCAGCGAGGCGACGGCGCGGAAGATCGCCTCGCGGCGCGAGGCCACCTCGGTGGCGCCGGGGCAGGCGTCGAGGACCTGGCGGCGGATCGCCGCGGGCGGCTCGCCGCGCGGGTTGTCGTCGGTGACGTAGACGCGGTCGGCGAGGCGCGCGGCGATCTCGCCCATCATCGGGCGCTTGCCCGGGTCGCGCTCGCCGCCGCAGCCGAACACGACGACGAGCTCGCGCCGCGCATGCGGGCGCAGCGTGGCGAGGAGCGTGCGCAGCGCCTCGGGCTTGTGCGCGTAGTCGACATAGACGGCCGCGCCCTCGCGCGAGGTCGCGGCGCGCTGCAGCCGGCCCGGCACGCCGGCGAGGCTGGCGAGCGCCTGCGCGGCCCAGCGCGGCTCCGCGCCCGAGCCGCAGGCGAGGCCGAGCGCGGCCAGCGCGTTCATCGCCTGGAAGGCGCCGGCCAGCGGGAGCCGCAGCTCGACGCGCGCGCCGAAGAGCTCGAGCTCGAGCCGCTGGCCTTCGGCGTCGAGTTCCTGGCCCACGAGGCGTATCTCGCGGCCCGCGCGGCCGAAGCCCACGAGGCGCAGGCCGCGGCGCGCGGCGATGTCCGCGATGCGCGCGAAGGCGGGCTCGTCGGCGTTGGCGACGGCGGCGGCGCCCGGGGGCAGCAGCTCCGCGAAGAGGCGCAGCTTCGCCTCGAGGTAGGCCTCCATCGAGGGATGGTAGTCGAGGTGGTCGCGGCTGAGGTTGGTGAAGGCCCCGGCGGCGAGCTCGACGCCGTCGAGCCTGTACTGGTCGAGGCCGTGGCTCGACGCCTCCATCGCGAGGTGCGTCACGCCCTCGCGCGCGAGCAGCGCGAGCTCGGCGTGCAGCGAGACGGGATCGGGGGTCGTCAGCGCGCCATGCACCCGGCGTCCCGGCGCGACGACGCCGAGCGTGCCGAGGCTCGCGGCCGAGCGGCCGAGCGTCGTCCAGACCTGGCGCGTGAACTCCGCGACCGAGGTCTTGCCGCTCGTGCCGGTCACCGCGCAGATGGTCGCCGGCTGCATTCCGTGGAAGCGCGCGGCGGCGCGGGCCAGCGCGCGGCGTGGGTTGTCGGCCTCGAGGACCGCGACGCCTGGCGGGGCGGCGACGCCGCGCGGGCCAAGCACCGCGACGGCGCCGCGCAGCGCGGCCTCGGCCACGAAGCGCGTGCCGTCGGCGCGCGTGCCCGGAAGCGCGGCGAAGAGGGCGCCCGGGCCGACGGCGCGGGAATCCGACGTGACGGACGCGATCCCGGTCCCGGCGTCGCCGCGCGCCAGCGAGACGCCGGGTTCGATGAGGTCCGAGATGCGCACGTCGATCGCCGTCATTCCCGTCTTCGCGCCTCAGCGCACCGCCACGTTGATGATCATCTTGTCGCGCACCTCGGGCGCCGCCTCGTCCTGCGGCGGCATGCCGTAGAGCACCGCCATGCGCTGCACGATGCGCTGTATGGTCGGCGCGACGACCCACCCCGCGGTGGCGTAGCCGTAGGTCGACTTGTTGCCCTTGGGCTCGTCGAGCATCATGTAGACGAGGAATTTCGGCGAATTCATGGGGAAGGCGCCGACGAAGGACGAGATCCGCGCGTCCTTCCGGTAGCCCCCGGCGACGACCTTCTCGGCCGTGCCCGTCTTCCCGCCGACGAGGTAGCCCGGCACGTTCGCGCTCTTGGCGGTGCCCCTCTCGACGACCAGGCGCATCAGGCGGCGGACCTGCTCCGAGGTGCGCTGCGAGACCACGCGTTCGCCGGCCACGTGCTCGCCGGGCTGGCGCCGCAGGATCGTCGGCGCGCGGTAGATCCCGCCATTGACCATCGCCGCGGTCGAGGCGCTCAGGGCCAGCGGGCTCAGCGAGATGCCGTGCCCGAAGGACACGGTCATCAGGCTGGTCTCGCGCCAGGGGTTCGGGACGATCGGCGCCGAGTTCTCGAGCAGCTCGAAGGACGGCGCGCGCAGCAGCCCGGCGCGGGAGAGGAACTCGCGCTGCCGGTCGCGGCCGACGACCTCGGCCAGGCGCACCGACCCGATGTTCGAGGAATGCATGAAGACCTCGGAGAGGTTCATCACGCGGTGCTGGGGCTTGTAGTCGCTGATCGTGAAGCGGCCCGACTTGATCGGGCGCGTGGCGTCGAGCGGCGTGCCGAGGTTCGCCGTGCCGTAGTCGAGCGCCATCGCCGCGGTGAAGGTCTTGAACGCGGAGCCGGGTTCGTAGGTGCCGAGCGTGATGCGGTTGAACCTGTTGTCCTGGCCGTCGTTGCCGCGGTTGTTGGAGTCGAAGTCCGGCAGGGAGACCATCGCGTGGACCTCGCCGGTCTCCACGTCCATCAGCAGCGCCGCGCCGCCGATGGCGTTGAACTCGCGCATCGCCGCGGAGACCTCCTCGCGCAGCATGTGCTGCGCGCGGATGTCGATCGAGAGCTGGAGCGGCTCGCCGCGGTTCTTGAGGCGCTCGTCGAAGGCCTGCTCCGCGCCCATGAGGCCGTTCTTGTCGATGTCCGTGAAGCCGACGACATGGCCGGAGATCTCGCCATGCGGGTAGACGCGGCGCTCCTCGCGCTGGAACTGCAGGCCCGGGATCCCGAGGCGGATCACGGCCTCCTGCTGGCGCGGGGTCAGGTTGCGCTGGACCCAGACGAAGCTGCGCTCCGAGGAGAGGCGCTGGGCGAGCTCGCGCTCGTTCACGCCGGGCAGCGTGCGCGCGAGCTTGACGGCTGCCTCCGCGGGGTCGAGGACGAGGCGCGGGTTCGCCGACAGCGACTGGTTGACCAGCGATGTCGCGAGCAGGACGCCGTTGCGGTCGACGATGTCGGCGCGCTCCATGCCCTGCGGCCGGGTGTCCGCGATGCGCAGCGGGCGCTGCTCGCGCGGCTCGCGCAGCACGGTGACGTCGACCAGCCGCGCGGCGATCACGGTGAAGGCGAGGGCGAAGAGCGATCCCGCGACGATCAACCGCGTGCGCGCTGTCTCCAGCGCCTCCTTGGCGGTGCCGTCGATCGTCAGGCGCGCAGGGACGCGGGACAGGATCTCGCCGACGCGGCTGGCCATCAGCGGCTCCCCCTCGGCAGGCCCGCGCCGGCGTCGGCGACGGAGGCGATGGCAGGCGCGCCGGCGGGCGTCGCGGCCTGGACGCGCGCGCGCGCCGGCGGGGCCGGTGGCGCGGGCGGCGGCGGCGGAGGCGCGCTGGCCGCGGGCACGCCGCGCGGCGCCGGCTGCCGCTCCTGGACCTTCGCCGGCGCGGCCGGGCGGAACGGGATGTCGCCGAGGCGGCTCATCTGGCCGGGCTTCATCGGCTCGAGGTCGAGCGCGATGCGCGAGAGGCTCTCGAGGTGCTGCGGGTGGTTCCTGCGGCTCCACTCAGCGCGCAGGACGTGCATGCTCTGCTGCTCGGCGACGATCTGGCGGTTGAGGCGCAGCAGCTCCTCGTCCATCGTCTGCACGGCCTGCTTGAGCTGGAAGAGGCCGACGCCGACCGCGCCGGCGAGCGCGACCCATGCTAAGACGGAGGGGCGGATCATGTCCGCGCCCCCGCATGGCCCCAGGCCGGCGCTTCCGTGCGCCGCGCGACGCGGAGCCGTGCCGAGCGCGCGCGGGGATTGCGCGCGATCTCGGCCGCGGAGGCCTCGATCGGGCGGCGCGCGTCGATGGCGAAGCTCGGCGCCGGGCGCGACGCCTCGGGCGCGTGCCGGGAAACGCCCTCGCCGCCGCTGCGCTCGCGCAGGAAGCGCTTCACGACGCGGTCCTCGAGCGAGTGGAAGCTGACGACGGCGATGTGGCCGCCCGGCCTGAGGATCGCCTCGGCCGCGGCGAGCCCCCGGCCGAGCTCGCCGAGCTCGTCGTTCACGCGAAGCCGAAGGGCCTGGAAGGTGCGGGTGGCCGGATCGATACCGTCCTTCGCTCGCGGGACCACGCGACGGACGATCTCCGCGAGTTCCAGAGTCCGCGAGATGGGAGCCGCCCTTCGCGCCTCGACGATGGCCCGTGCAACGCGGCGCGCATGCCGCTCTTCGCCCAGTGTCGCAATCGTCTGCGCGAGCTCCTGCTCGGTGGCGTCGTTGACGAGGTCGGCGGCTGAGGCACCTGACTTCTCCATGCGCATGTCGAGCGGACCATCCGCCCTGAAGCTGAAACCGCGGGACGGGTCGTCGATCTGCGGCGACGACACGCCGACATCGAGCGTCACGCCATCGACCGGCGCCGCGCCGCGCTCGGCGAGCAGGCGGTCCATGTCGCCGAAGCGGCCGTGGATCATCACGAGGCGGCCGCCATGGCGCGCCGCCATCGCCTCGCCATGGGCGATGGCCTCGGGGTCGCGGTCGATCGCGTAGACGCGCGTGTCGGCGGCGGCGAGCAGGGCCTCGGCGTAGCCGCCGCGCCCGAAGGTGCCGTCGACGAGCGTCGCGCCGTCGCGCGGCGCAAGCGCGGCCGTCACCTCGGCGAGGAGGACGGGGACATGGGCGGCGCTCATCGCGCGGCCCCGGGCGGCGCGAGGCGCGCGCGCAGTTCCTGCTGGTGCGCCTCGAAGGCAGCGGGCTCCCAGATCTCGAAATAGGAGCCGCGGCCCGCGAACAGCGCGATGCCGTCGAGCGCCGCGTACTCCACCAGCGCGCGCGGCAGCACGGCGCGGCCATCGGGGTCGGGCTCGACCGGGTGGATCTCGGGCAGCGCGATCGTCGCCAGGGTGGGGTCGCCGACGCCGAAGGCGGCCATCGGGTTCTGCGCCGCGGTCAGCTGCTCGACGAGCTGCTGGGTGACGCAATGGATCGAGCGCGAGGTCGGCGAGCCGAAGGCCAGGAAGCCCGACGAGCCGAACTCGACCAGCGTCGTGCGAAAGGCAGCCGGGATCGAGACGCGGCCCTTGGCGTCGACCTTGAAGGTGAATTTGGAGAGGAACGTCCTCATCCCCGACCCGCGACCGCCTTCCAGCGCCTGACCACCCGGTCCCCCGGGGCAGTCCGGCGCAAACCCGGGTCCCGTGGGCGCGGCGACGGGCCTCGCTCACGGGATGAAATGGGATATCACGGGAAAATATGGGAGTCAAAGGGATCAGGGTGGAAAATCCACCGGTTCGAATGGGTTAGAATCCCTCGACCGGTGGATAAAAAACCATCCAAGGTTGTTGTTTCACTTTATGTTCCAATAACCCTGCGCGGCGCTGCGTCTTGGCGGACGGGAAAGGGAGGAGCCAGACGGTCTGTAAGCCGGGTTCTGTGCCCCGTCCTCGCGGACGGGCGACGACCATTCCTCTGGGACGCCTGTCGCCAGGCGCCTCGCGCGACCGACCCGGACGACGGCCCGGAAGCAGGCCTGCATCGGCTGGCGCGAGCCAGCCCATGCGCGTCGTCCCTATTTGGTCTTGCTCCGGGTGGGGTTTGCCATGCCACCCCCGTTGCCGGGGGCGCGGTGCGCTCTTACCGCACCATTTCAACCTTGCCCGCCCCCTCGCGGGGGCGTCGGCGGTTTGCTTTCTGTTGCACTTTCCCTGGGTTCGCACCCGCCGGGCGTTACCCGGCACCCTCGCTTCCGTGGAGCCCGGACTTTCCTCGAACGCCCCCTGCGGGGCGCCCGCGGCCGTCCGACCGTCTGGCGCGCGCATCTACGTGCGCCGCGCCAGCCCGGTCAATAGGTCTCCGGCCCGGGCGCGCGCTTCAGCCGCGCATAGGCATCGTTGACGGCGACGAGCCTGTCGCGCGCGACGGCGACGAACTCGCGCGGCATGCCGGCCGCCTCGAGCCGGTCGGGATGGAGGTCGCGCACGAGCCTGCGCCAGGCATCCCGGATCTCGGCGGGGCCCGCCTCCGGGCCGACGCCGAGGATCTCGCGCGGGCCGCCACCGCCATCGCCACGGCCGGCGCGCAACCGCCGATAGGCGGCCGGCGAGAGGCCCATCGCGCGCGCAGTGGCCTCGAGGAACGCCTCCTCGGAGGGCCGTATCCCGCCATCCTGCTCGGCGATCAGGAAGAGGATGTCCAGCACCTCCTCGAGCATGATCGGCGCGTCGGCGAACATGCGCCCCAGGCGGCGCGCATAGGCCTCGAACCCGGCCGTGCTGCGCCGCGCGAGGTCGAAGACGCGCGCGACCTCGGCGAGCTCGGCATGCGCGACATGGAAGCTCTCGCGGAAGACGCGGACCTCGTCGTGCGACACGCGGCCATCCGCCTTCGCCATCTTCGCCGATAGCGCGATCACGGCGACCGCGAACGCCACGCCGCGCTCCGGCGGCCGGCGCCTTGCCGCGGAGAACATCGCCCGGAAACCGGCGACGAGCTTGTTCCAGATCGACATGTGCGTGGCCCCGTCGCGCGCAGCATAGCGGCGGCGGCGGCGCGCATGCTACTTCCACCCGCCGCGCGCCGCCCGAACCGCGCGTGGCGCGCGACGGTGACCGCATGGACGAGGAAGAGGGCGCGCCGTCCGGCGCGCTGCGCATCGACGAGATGCAGCTGGCCGCTGGATGTGGCGCGATCGGCATGTGCCACCTTCCGGGGCGGCGCGGCGTCGACGATGCCGGCCGCGCGTGGCGCCGCGACCTCGCCGCCGACCTCGCCGCCATCGAGGGCTGGGGCGCGTCGCTGCTCCTCACGCTGGTGGAGGAAGCGGAGTTCGCGCGCTACGGCGTGCCGGAGTTCGCGGCGCGCGCGCGCGCATGCCGCTTCGCGTGGCTGCACCTGCCCATCGCCGACATGCAGCCTCCCGGCGCCGAGTTCGAGCGCGGCTGGCGCGCGCATGGCGACGGCGTGCTCGACGCGCTGTCGCGCGGAAGCCGGGTCGCCATCCACTGCGTCGGCGGCCGCGGCCGCACGGGCACGATCGCGGCGCGCCTTGCCGTCGCCTTCGGCGCGGATCCTGCCGAGGCGATCGCGCGCGTGCGCGCGGCGCGCGAAGGCGCGATCGAGACGCGTGCGCAGGAACTCCATGTGCTCGGCCTCCGCGCCGGCGCGCGTTGACAGCGTCGGCGTGCCTCTCCATCCTCCGGCGCCATGACGATCCGGTCCCCCGCGCGACGACGATGCGCCCGCCACGCCCGTGGCGGTGGCGAGGGGACCACGGCCGCGCGCTGAGCGCGGCGCGACGTTCTCGATCCGCCGCGCGGGCCTCGCCCCGTCGCCGCGCCCCGCGCCGCGCCGGCAGCCTGCCTACCGCGCATCCGCACCGAGACCGCCGCCATGACCCTGCCCACGGGATACCGCATCGTCGCCGAGCGCGCCGGCGACGCCGCCGCCATCGAGGCGCTGCTCGACCGCGCCTTCGGCGCCGGTCGCCGCCTCAAGCGCTCCTATTCCTTCCGCGACGGGCTCGCGAGCGAGCCCGCGCTTCGCCTCGTCGCGCTCGATCCGGCGGGTGCGCTCGCAGGGACGCTCCGCTTCTGGCCCGTGCTGGTCGCCGCGCCGTCGTCGCAGGCGCGCGCGGCGCTGCTTCTGGGACCGCTCGCGGTCGAACCGGGGCTCAAGGGCAGGGGCGTCGGGCGCGCGCTCGTGCATGGCGGGCTCGACGCGGCGCGGTCGGCGGGCCATGCCCTCGTGCTCCTGGTCGGCGACCCGTCCTACTACGCGCAATTCGGCTTCGTGCCCGCGGCGCCGCTCGGCTTCGACATGCCGGGAGAGGAGCCGGGGCGCCTGCAGGCGCTCGCGCTCGCCTCGGGCGGCCTCGGCCGTGGCGGGACGCTCCTGCGCGCCGACGCGCGGGCTCCTGCCTGATCAGCCAGGGGCTGGCGACGAACCGAAGCGCGCGCGAAGCCCTTCCATCAGGGCGGCGTCGGCGAAGTCGGCGATCGCGACGTCGGCGCCCGCCGCGCGCAGCGCGGGCGCGTCGAGCGTGGTCGACAGCCCGAAGGTGAAGATGCCGGCGGCGTGCGCGGCGGCGATGCCCGAGCGCGAATCCTCGAAGGCGACGGCACGGGCCGCGTCGGCGCCGAGCCGCGCGAGGGCGGTGGCGTAGGGCAGCGGATCGGGCTTGCCGCGCGCCAGCTCGTCGCCGATCACGACGACGTCGAAGCGCGACGCGAGCCCGAGGCCCGCGAGCATCTGCTCCGCGTTCGCGCGCGGCGCGTTGGTCACCACCGCGGTGCGCAGCCCGTTGCGCGCGCCCCAGTCGAGCAGCGCGCCCAGCCCCGCGACGGGCTCGATGCGCGTCGCGAGCGCGCGGAAGCACGCCTCCTTCTCCTCCGCGACCCGCGCGCGTTCCGCCTCGCCGGCGCCGGGGAACAGGTCGCGCATGATCGCCGCGTTGGCGCGGCCGAGGATCCGCGCGACGTAGTCGGCGCGCGCGATCCCGATCCCCATCGGCGCGAGGGTCCGCACGAAGGCCTCGAAATGCAGGGAATCCGTGTCGGCGAGCGTGCCGTCGAGGTCGAAGAGCAGCGTGTCGTGGCGCATCGGCGCGATGTCCCCCGTGCGGCGCGCGGCTGTCAAGCGCCGGGGGCGCGGATCGTCGCAGCCTTGAGGCGGCTCAAGCCCGGGGCAGGATCGCGCTCCTCTACTCGGTCGGGTTCCATGTTCCGTACGGAGGATGTCATGAAGGAAAGGCCGCGCCTCGTCGTCGCCGCGAACCACCCGGCGGTCGCAGCCTCGCTGCTGCGCCGCCTCGCCGACGAGGCCGACGACAGGCCCGACGCGGAGATCGTGACCTCGCAGCCTGCGCTGCGCGCGCGACTGCGCGACATGCGGCCGGCGCCGCTGCTGCTGCTCGACCGCGGACTGCAGGGGCTCGAGCCCGGCGGCGGGATGGCGCAGCTGCGCGCGCAGGCGCCGGGGCTGCGCATCGTCGCGCTGGCGCGCACGGAGGACGGGGCCGAGGAGCTCGGGCTGCTGAGGTCCGGCGCCGACGCGGCGCTGCCCTGGAGCGCGCCGCCCGCCCTCGTGTCGCGCGTGCTCGGCATCGTCGCCTCCGGCACCGGCTACATGTCTGCCGGGGCGCTTCTGGCGGCGGCCGCCGCCGCGGGTGTCCGGACGAGCGCGGTGGCCGCGCCCGCGGTGCCGCGCGAGACGCCGCGGGCGATCGAGCCGTTGACCGAGCGCGAGACCGACATCCTCGTGCATATCCGGCGCGGCGAGAGCAACCGGCGCATCGGCGACGCGCTGGGCATCGACGAGAACAGGGTGAAGATCCACCTGCGCGCGATCTTCAGGAAGACCGGCGCGCGCAATCGCACGGAGGCGGCCCTGCGCGCCGCGCCGCGCGTGCCGGCGACGCCGGCTTCGGTGGCCGGGGCTCCGGCGGCCGGCACCGCCTGAGCCATCCGCGCCGCGCGCGGCCGCCCCGCGCGACCGGCGCTGGCTTCCGGGGCAGGGTATCGCGCAGGATCGTGGCTTCCGTCCCTGCCGCCGGGAGCCGCGCCGGAGCATGTCGACCCAGAACAGCCGCGGCGCGCCCGGCGCCGACCGGCCGCTTGCCGGCATCCTGCACATGGTGGGCGCCGCCTTCGCGCTCTCGGGCATCGACGTGCTCGCGAAGTTCGCCGTCACCGGGATCCCCGTCGTGCAGATGCTGGCGCTGCGCTCGGCCTTCGTGATGCTGGTGCTGCTTCCCTATTTCCTGCGCGCGGGCGGGCTTGCCCTGTTCCGCACGGGACAGGCGCGGCTCCATCTCGCGCGGCTCGTCTTCATGTTCTTCTCGATCCTCGCCTTCTTCCATGCGCTGAGCCTGCTGCCGCTCGCCATGGTGGTGGCGCTCGGCTTCTCCACCCCGATCTTCGTCACCGCGCTGTCGCGCCCGATGCTGGGCGAGCGCGTCGATGGCGCGCGCTGGGCGGCGGTGCTGTTCGGCTTCGCGGGCACGATCGTCGTCGTGAACCCGTCCATGGACGGGTTCACGGCGGTCGCGCTCCTGCCGCTGCTGTCGGCGATGGGGTGGGCGATGGTCCAGCTGCTGGCGCGCAAGCTGACGCGCACCGACAGCGACGCGACGATCCTCGTCTACCTGAACACGGGCCTCGTGGTGGCCTTCGGCGCGCTCGCGCCCCTGGCGTGGGTCGACATCGAGGCCGCGGCGGTCGGCGTCTGCTTCCTGCTCGGCGTGCTCATGGTCGCCGCGCAATGGCTGATGCTGCGCGCCATCCGGCTCGCGCCGATCGCCACGGTGACGCCGTTCCAGTACCTGGAGCTGCCGCTCGCCATCGCCTTCGGATGGGCGATCTGGAGCGAGTGGCCCGGGCCGCATGTCTTCGCCGGCGCCGCGATGATCGTCGCCAGCGGCCTCTTCGTCGTCTGGACGGAGCGGCGCCGTGCGCGCGCCCCGCGGGTGGCGGCGTGAGCGCGCCCGCCGCGGCCGACCGGCCCCTGCGCGGCATCGCGTTCATCGTCGTCGCCTTCGCCTGCCTCGGCGTCAGCGACGCGCTCGCCAAGGCCGGGCTTTCGGCGATGTCGATCGCGCAGATGCTGTCGATCCGCAGCCTGCTCGTCCTCGCCCTGCTGCTGCCATGGGCGGTGCTGGCGGGCGGCCTCGCGGTCCTGCGCACGAGCCACCCGCGCGACCACGCGATCCGCGTCGCGTGGTCGATCGCCTCGATGGCGTGCTTCTTCGAGGCCCTGCGCCACCTCGAGCTGGCGACCGCGATCGCGATCGGATTCGTCTCGCCGCTGGTCATGACCGCGCTGTCGGTGCCGATGCTGGGCGAGCGCGTCGGGCCGCATCGCTGGGCCGCGATCGCCATCGGCTTCGCCGGCGCGCTGGTGATCGTCCAGCCCGGCGCGGATGGCTTCCAGCCGGCGGCGCTGCTCTGCCTCGCCGCCGCCGCGTCCTGGGCCGTGAGCATGGTCTACGTGCGACGCCTGTCGCGCACGGATGGCGAGATATCCATGATGGTGTTCCAGAACACGGCCGTGCTCGTCGTGATGTCGGCGATCGCGCCCTTCGCCTGGACCTCGCCCGCCTCCGGCGACGTCATGCTCGTCGCGGGCATGGCGGCGGCGATCGTCGCGGGGCAGTGGTGCATGTTCCGCGCCTTCCGCCACGCCCAGGTCGGCCTCGTCGCGCCCTTCCAGTACTCGGAGATCGTCTGGGCGACCATCCTCGGCTGGATCTTCTGGCGCGAGTTCCCGGAGCCGCATGTCTGGGCCGGGACGGCCATCCTCGTCGCCAGCGGCCTCTACGTGATCTGGCGCGAGCGGGTTCGCGCGGCCGCTGCCGACGGGCGGTCGCCTCCGGGCTAGGATGCCCGTCGTGAAGCACCCGTCGATTCGCCGCCCCCTCCTTGCCGTCCCCCTGCTCGTCCTGCCGCTGCTTGCCGGCTGCGCGCCGGGGGAGCGGCCCGCCGCGCCCGCCGAGGCCCTTGCGCCGGCGCCGGTGTCCGCCGTGGAGCGGGGCCTCCTGGTCGCCGAGCGCGGATGCGCGCTCTGCCACCAGGTCCTGCCCGACCGGCCGCCGGCGCAGGAGGCCGCGGCGCCGAGCTTCATGGAGATCGCGAACCTTCCCGGGCGCAATCGCGGCTACCTGCGCGGCTTCGCCACGCGCCGCCACGTGATCGAGACGCTTGGCGAGCCGCGCCCGGTGATGCCGACCTTCTTCCTTTCGCCGGAGGAGCGCGAGGACGTCATCGCGTTCATCCTCTCCTACCAGCGCCCGGACGCGCCGAGCGACGCGGCGCCCGAACCCGTCGAGCCCTTCGAGTGACGGCGCGCGCCGGGCCGCGATTGCGCGCGCCGGCGCCGCTCCGTACCTTCCCCGGCACACACCAGCACCGGAGACCGCCATGGCCCTTCCCGCCCTGCAGCCCGTCGAGCCGAGCGCGCGCGACGCCGCCATCGCCGAACTGCGCGCGCGCTTCGGCGAGCGCTGCTCGACCGCCGCGGCGGTGCGCGAGCAGCATGGCAAGGACGAGTCCTGGCACCAGCCCGCGCCGCCCGACGCCGTCGTCTTCGCGCGCTCGACCGAGGAGGTGAGCGACGCGGTCAGGATCTGCGCCACCCACAAGGTGCCGGTCGTGCCCTTCGGCACCGGCACCTCGCTCGAGGGCGGCGTCGCCGCCCTGCGCGGCGGGGTGTGCATCGACGTCTCGCAGATGAACCGCGTCGTGCGCGTCTCGGTCGAGGACCTCGACTGCACCGTGGAGGCTGGCGTCACGCGCAAGGCCCTCAACGAGCACCTGCGCGACACCGGCCTGTTCTTCCCGATCGACCCCGGCGCCGACGCCTCGCTGGGCGGCATGGCGGCGACGCGCGCGTCGGGGACCAACGCGGTGCGGTACGGCACGATGCGCGAGAACGTCCTCTCGCTCACCGTCGTGCTGCCCGACGGCCGGATCGTCAAGACCGCGCGGCGCTCGCGCAAGTCCGCCGCCGGCTACGACCTGACGCGCCTCTTCGTCGGCTCCGAGGGGACGCTCGGCGTGATCACGGAGGTGACGCTCCGGCTCTACGGCATCCCCGCCGCGATCAGCTCGGCCATGTGCTCCTTCCCGAGCGTGAAGGCGGCCGTCGACACGGTGATCCAGACGATCCAGTCCGGCATCCCCGTCGCGCGGATGGAGCTCGCCGACGAGCTGCAGATGAAGGCCTTCAACCTCTACGCCAGGCTCGGCCTCGCGGAGGCGCCGACGCTCTGGCTCGAGTTCCACGGGACCGACGCCTCCGTCGCCGAGCAGGCCGAGATGGTGCAGGCCATCGCCGCGGAGCATGGCGGCGAGGGCTTCCGCTGGACCACCTCGCCGGAGGAACGCAAGAGGCTCTGGCAGGCGCGCCACGACGCCGCCTACGCGGGCAAGGCGCTGCGCCCCGGCGCGCAGCTCTGGGCGACCGATGTCTGCGTGCCGATCTCGCGCCTCGCCGACTGCATCGTGGGCACGCAGGAGGACGTGAAGGCGTCGTTCCTGATGGCGCCGATCGTCGGCCATGTCGGCGACGGCAACTTCCACCTCACGATCATCCTCGACCCGAAGGACCCGCGCGAGATCGCCGAGGCGAACCGCCTCAACGACAGGCTGGTCGCGCGCGCCCTGTCGATGGACGGGACCTGCACGGGCGAGCATGGCGTGGGCTATGGCAAGATCGACTTCCTGACGGCCGAGCATGGCGGCGACGTTCTGTCCGTGATGCGCGCCGTGAAGAAGTCGATCGACCCGGACGGCATCATGAACCCCGGCAAGATCCTGCGCGCATGAACAGGCTCGCGCGCGCGCATGCCGGTTGCATTGGGCTGGAGGCCCTGAGGCGATGACGATCGGTGTCGGCGGCTCGACGGCGGAAGCCGAACTCGCGCTCCTTTCCCCCATGCGCGGCGCCGCGCCGCCGATCGGCGACGCGGAGCGCGCCGCGCGCATCGAGCGCGCGCAGGCGCTGATGCGCGAGGCCGGCATCGACGCGCTTTGGCTCGACGTGTCGGCGAGCCTGACCTACTTCACCGGCCTGAGGCTGCGGCGTTCCGAGCGCCTGCACGGCGCGGTGCTCCCGGCGCGCGGCGAACTCGCCTATCTCTGCCCCGCCTTCGAGGAAGAGAAGCTGCGGACCATGATCACCCTCGGCGACCGCGTCGTCACCTGGGAGGAGCACGAGGACCCGACGGCGCTCGTCACCGACACGCTGCGCGCCATGGGTGTCGAGCGCGGGACAGTCGCGCTGGACGAGGCGACGCAGTTCGCGGCCTTCGATGGCCTGCGCCGCGCGTCGAACTCCTACGACTGGGTCAATGGCGCGACGATCACCGGGGCGTGCCGGTCGCGCAAGTCCGCGGCCGAGATCGCGCTCATGCAGTCGGCCAAGGACATCACGCTGCGGGCGCACAAGGCGGTGGCCCGCATCCTGCGCGAGGGCATCACGACCACCGAGGTCCAGTCCTTCCTCGTGGAGGCGCACAAGCGGCTCGGCGCCGAGGGCCCGCCCGCCTTCAACATCGTTCTCTTCGGCGAGGCGACGGCCTATCCGCATGGCGTTCCCTACCCGCAGGTGCTGCGCGACGGCGACATGGTGCTGATCGACGTCGGCGCGCCGGTCGATGGCTACCTCTCGGACATCACGCGCTCCTATGTCTTCGGCGAGCCCAGCGCGCGCCAGCGCCAGGTCTGGAACCTGGAGAAGGAGGCGCAGGCCGCCGCCTTCGCCGCGGCGCGCATCGGCGCGCGTTGCGAGGACGTCGACGCCGCGGCGCGCCGCGTCATCGAGGCCGCGGGCTTCGGGCCCGGCTACGCCGTGCCCGGGCTGCCGCACCGCACGGGCCACGGCATCGGCCTCGAGGTCCACGAGGTGCCCTATCTCGTGAAGGGCGACCGCACGGTGCTCGCGCCGGGCATGACCTTCTCCAACGAGCCGATGATCTGCATCTACGGCGAGTTCGGCGTGCGGCTGGAGGACCATTTCCACATGGCCGCCGACGGGCCGCGCTGGTTCACGCGGCCGGCGCACTCGGTCGACGATCCCTTCGGCTACGAGGCCTGACCGCCCGCGCGCCAGAGCACGGGGAAGAGCGGCCCGGAGAGTTCCGCCCCCGGCGCGAGGCCGGCGCGCGCGAGCGGCCTGAAGGTCCCGGAATGCGGGCGCCAGCGCACGTCGTCGCCCGCGAGGCGCAGCGCCACCGTGCGCCGGCGCCGCGCGCTCGGATTGCCGCCCGCGCCATGGACGATGCGGCCGTGGAAGACGACGGCGTCCCCCGGCTCCAGGTCGAAGCGGCGCAAATCGAGCGTGCCCCGCATCGCCTCGATGTCGGGCAGCGGCGGAAGCGGCGACTTCGCGTAGCGCCGCGCGCCCTGGCCGCCCTCGCGGAAGGGCGCCGGCGCGAAGTCGCCGCCCCAGCGATGCGAACCGGCGACGTACTCGACCGCGCCGTTGCCCTGGTCGATCGGGTCGAGGGCGAGGTAGGCGGTCGCCAGCATCTCGCCGGTCACCGGCCAGTAAGGGGAGTCCTGGTGCCAGGGCGTGCGCGCCGGCGTCCCCGGCTCCTTCGCGAAGACCTGGTCGTAGAAGAGGTGGATGCGCGCGGCGCGCATCAGGACGCCGGCGGCCGCGGCCGCATCGGTCTCGAAGAAGGCGGCGCGGAAATCCGGATCGACGCGCCACATGAACATGTCGCCGAAGAAGCGGCCGGGCGAGCCGCGGTCGTTGAAGTCGAGCGCCATCTCGCCGGGGCATGCCATGGCGCGGTCGACGGCGCCGCGCAGGCGCTCGACCATCGCCGGCGGAACGAGGCCGGGCAGGTGGACGACGCCGTCGCGCCCGAAGGCCTCGGCCTGCGCTGGGGATGGCTGCATGCGGGCGGCATCATGCATGGCGCGCGCCTGGAAGCCACCCCGCTTGCCTCGCGCGGCCGCGGGCCTAGACTGCGCGGCCTTTCCAGCGGAGGAGCTTCCATGGACGCGATCGGCCATCTCATCGGCGGCAAGCGTGTCGCCGGCGCCTCGGGGCGCGGCGCCCCCGTCTTCAACCCGGCGACCGGCGAGCAGACCGGGACCGTCGCGCTGGCCTCCGCGGCCGAGGTCGACGAGGCGGTGCGCGTGGCGACCGCGGCGCAGGCGGGCTGGGCGGCCACGCCGCCGCTCATGCGCGCGCGGGTCATGTTCAAGTTCAAGGAGCTCCTCGAGAAGCACCGCGACGACATCGCGAGGCTCATCACCCTGGAGCATGGCAAGACGCACGAGGACGCCAAGGGCGAGGTGATCCGCGGCATGGAGGTCGTGGAGTTCGCCTGCGGCATCCCCTACCTGCTGCGCGGCGACATGACGCCCGATGTCGGGCGCGGCATCGACACCTGGTCGGCGCGCCACCCGCTGGGCGTCGTCGCCGGGATCACGCCCTTCAACTTCCCGGTCATGGTCGGGATGTGGATGGCGCCGATGGCGCTGGCCTGCGGCAACGCCTTCCTGTGGAAGCCGTCGGAGAAGGACCCGACCTCGTCGCTGCGCGTGGCCGAGCTGCTGATGGAGGCGGGGCTGCCCGCCGGCGTCCTCAACGTCGTCAACGGCGACAAGGAGGCCGTCGACGCGCTGCTCGCGCATCCCGGCATCTCCGCCATCAGCTTCGTGGGCTCCACGGCCGTCGGCGAATACATCTACAAGACCGGCTGCGCCCACGCGAAGCGCGTCCAGGCGCTGTGCGGCGCCAAGAACCACATGGTCGTGATGCCCGATGCCGACCTCGACCAGACGGTCGACGCGCTGATGGGCGCGGGCTATGGCGCGGCCGGCGAGCGCTGCATGGCGATCTCGGTCGCGGTCGCGGTCGGCAACGTCGCCGACCGGCTGGTGGGCAAGCTCGCGCCGCGCGTCGCCGCCCTCAAGGTCGGGCCGGGCATGGACCCGCAGAGCGAGATGGGGCCCCTGGTGACGAAGGAGCACCTCGCCAAGGTGAAGTCCTATGTCGACGTCGGCGTCGCCGAGGGCGCGAAGCTCGTCGTCGATGGCCGCGGCCTGCGGCTGCAGGGCTACGAGAACGGCTACTACATGGGCGGCTGCCTGTTCGACGACGTGAAGCCGGAGATGCGCATCTACAAGGAGGAGATCTTCGGGCCCGTCCTGTCGGTGGTGCGCGTGCCCGACTACGACAGCGCGGTCAGGCTCGTGAACGACCACGAGTACGGGAACGGCGCCGCCATCTTCACCCGCGACGGCGACGCCGCGCGCGCCTTCTCGGCGGAGGCGAAGGCCGGGATGATCGGCGTCAACGTGCCGATCCCCGTGCCGCTGGCCTTCCATTCCTTCGGCGGCTGGAAGCGCTCGATCTTCGGCGACCGCAACAGCTACGGGCCGGAGGCGGTCGGCTTCTACACGAAGATCAAGACGACGACCGCACGCTGGCCGACGGGCATCCGCTCGGGCGCCGAGTTCGTGATGCCGACGATGCGCTGAGCGATCGCGCAAGCGCCGGAAAAGGCGAAGGGCGCCGTCCCCGGGGACGGCGCCCTTCTGCCTTTCCGGGCTATCTCAGCAGACGCGGCAACCAGAGCGCGACGTCCGGGAAGAACAGGATGATCGCGAGGCCGACGACCTGCAGGGCGATGAAGGGCAGCATCGCCTTGAAGATCAGGTCGAGCGAGATCTCCGGCGGCGCCACCGACTTCAGGTAGAACGCGGCCTGACCGAAGGGCGGCGAGAGATAGCCGACCTGCATGTTCATGTTGAACAGCACGCCGAACCAGATCAGGTCGTAGCCCAGCGCCTGCACGGTCGGCCCGAAGATCGGCATCGTCAGCAGCATGATGGAGAACCAGTCCATGAAGCAGCCGAGGACGAGCAGGATCGCCATCATGATCAGGATGACGACGATCGGGTCGAAGGGGAGCCCGGTCATCACGCTCTTCATGTAGGCGATGCCGCCGAGCAGGTTGTAGACGCCGACCATCGCGTTGGCGCCGATCGTCAGCCAGATCAGCATCCCGCAGGTCGACATCGTCGTGAACATCGATTCGCGCAGCATCCCCCAGTTCAGGGTGCCGCGGAGTCCTGCCGCTATAATCACGCCGGCGACGCCAAGCGCCGCCGCCTCGCTGACCGAGGCGAGGCCGCCATAGATGCTGCCAAGCACCGAGGCGATGATGAAGAGCGGCAGCAGCACCTTCTTCATGGCCGCGAATTTCTGGATGGTCGGGATGTTCCGGATCTCGGGCGGGGCGGGCGGGCCCAGGGTCGGGTTCAGCCCGCAACGGATCAGCACGTAGACGATATAGATGCCGGCCAGCATCAACCCCGGCACCGTCGAGGCCAGGAACAGGTCGCCGATCGAGGTCGAGGTGGTCAGGCCGTACATGACCAGGACGAGGCTGGGCGGGATCATCACGCCGAGCGACCCGCCCGCGCATACGACGCCGATCGCGAGCTTCGGGTCGTAGC
>JBEGVV010000246.1:0-16971 GCA_041178225.1 Pseudomonadota bacterium
CGGACGTGCCGCGGGGGGCCATGCGTCGCGACTCCCTCGGAGCCGCAGCCACCGCCGGCGCGCTCGCCCGCCGGCGTCGCGACCGTGCCGAGCGCGTCGGCGAGGCGCGCGGCCGCGCTGCCCGGGCGCAGCGGCCGCGGCTGCGTCGGCGCGGGCGCCCAGGCCGTCAGCGTCAGGATCTCGAAGCTCGCGGGCACGCGGCCGTCCGGCCCGGCGAAGCGCTCGGCGTAGATCGCCGCCGCGCGCAGCAGCACCTCCCGCCGGGTGAAGGCGCGGCGCCGGTCGAGCGTCGCGTTCGATTCCCCCATGCCGCGCAGGTCGCGCATCAGCGCCAGCGCGTCGGGATAGCTCGCCACGAGCAGGTCGGCATCGACCACCGGCAGGGCGAAGCCGGCGCGCTGCAGCAGCCCGCCCGCGTCGCGCGCGTCGGCGAAGGGCGAGACGCGCGGGCTGGCGCCGCCCGCGACCTCCGCCTCCGCCGCCAGAAGGCACGCGCGCAGTTCCTCGAGCGTGCGCCCGCCGAGCATCGAGGCGAGCAGCAGCCCGTCCGGCCGCAGGCAGCGGCGCATCTGGATCAGCGCGCCGGGCAGGTCGTTGATCCAGTGCAGGCCGAGATTGGCGACGACGAGGTCGAAGGCGCCCTCGGCGAAGGGCAGCGCCTCCTCGTCGGCGACGACGCGCAGTCCGCGCGCGGCGGCGGCGAGGGGCAGGGCCGCGTCGGCGACGACATAGGCCTCGGCGCCGGCGCGCGCGCCGATGGCCTCGCGCAGAAGCGCGCCATGCGCGCCGAGCTCGAGCACGCGCGCGAAGCCGCCGCGCATGTCGTCCAGCCTGTCGGCCAGGCGCTCGGCGCCGGCGCGGAAGAGGAAGTCGTGCGCGTCCAGCCCCGCGGCGGCGCGCGCGCGCCGCCGGCGCAGGAGCGCCCTGTCGAAGACGAGCATCGCCTCGGCCATGATGCGCGTGGATTAGCCCGTCACGGCGGGGCGGCGCAATCCGCACGCGCCGATGCGCCCGGCGCTGGCGCGCGCGAGGGTCCTGCGCATGGGAGCTGCCATCCTCTCGCGCGTCGTCGACGCGCTGCTGCCGCGCCTGTGCCTGTCCTGCGACGCGATCGTCGCCACGCCCGGGCTGTGCGCCGCATGCTGGGCGCGCCAGCGCTGGCTGGCGCCGCCGCATTGCGCGGCCTGCGGGCTGCCGGCGGGCGCGGAGGGAGAGGCGATGGCGCCGGGCTGGACCTGCGCGGCCTGCACCGTGCGGCGCGCCGCGCCGCGGCGCACGCGCGCCGCGCTGCGCTACGACGCGGCGAGCCGCGAGCTCGCGCTCAGGCTCAAGCACGCCGACGCGCTGCATGCCGCGCCCGGCTTCGCGGCCTGGATGCGCGCGGCTGGCGCCGAGCTGCTCGACGAGGCCGACCTCCTCGTGCCCGTGCCGCTGCACTGGACGCGGCTGGCCTGGCGTCGGTTCAACCAGGCCGCCGTGCTTGCCCGGCTGGTCGCCCGCGGCTCGGGCCATGAATGCATCCCCGACCTGCTGGTCCGGCGCAGGCGCACCGCGCCGCAGGGCGGGTTCGGGCGCGCCGCGCGACGGCGCAACGTGGCGGGCGCCTTCGAGGTCGCCGCGCGCCACCGCGCGGCGCTGGCCGGGCGCCGCGTCCTGCTGGTCGACGACGTGCTCACGACGGGCGCGACGCTGGAGGCCTGCGCCGCGGTCCTGCTCGCGGCGGGGGCGGCCGGGGTCGATGCCCTCGTCCTGATGCGCGTGGCGCGCGGCCCGCGGCTGCAGGCCTTGGAAAGACCCGCCGGGCTCGTCTAGTGTCGCGGGTCATGAGCGCGAAAGTCGAGATCTACACGAGCATGTTCTGCGGGTACTGCGCCCGCGCCAAGGCCCTGCTCTCCCGCAAGGGCGTCGACTACGTCGAGCACGACGTCGATGCCGATGGCTCGCTGCGCGAGGCCATGACGAAGCGGGCGGGCGGGCGCACGTCGGTCCCGCAGGTCTTCATCGACGGGCGGCATGTCGGCGGCTGCGACGACATCCACGCCCTCGACGCCGCGGGCCAGCTCGACAAGCTGCTGGCCGGCTCCTAGGCGGCGCGCGCCGCGATCCGCTGGACCATCGCGGGCCTCGGCTCGGCGACCTCGAGGTCCTCGTAGGCGACGACGCGCAGGATCCCGCGCACGGCCTCGAGCAGCTCGCCCGGCCGCAGCAGGAAGCCGGGGTTGCTGGGGCGGCCGAAGCGCTCGTTGCCGATCGCGAAGGTCTCGTAGAGCAGCCAGCCGCCAGGCGCGACCGCGCCCACGATCGCCGGCAGGATCGGCCGGTGCAGGTAGTTCGTCACGATGACCGCCGCGTAGCGCCGGCCGAGGCAGGCGGGCATCGACCCCGTCTCGAGGTCCTCCGCGACGGCGTCGATGCCCGGCACCGCGCGCGCGGCAAGCGTCGAGGGATCGCGGTCCACCGCGACGACCGCGTGGCCGAGGCCGCGCATGAGCAGGCTGTGCCGCCCGCTCCCCGCCGCGAGGTCGAGCACGGTGCCCGCTGGGACCTGCGGCGCGAAGCGCGCGACCCAGGCGGAGGCGGGGATGTCGTCGGGGCGGGAGGTCGCCATGGCCGGACGCTCTTAGCGCTTGCATTCGCTGGTCGCCAGACCAACTCTTCGCCCGCCATGATCGCCTACGACCTCTGCTGCGAGAAGGACCATCGCTTCGAGGCCTGGTTCAAGGACGCCGCGAGCTTCGATCGCCAGGCGAAGCGCAAGCTGCTGTCCTGCTCGGTCTGCGGCTCCGCGAAGGTGAAGAAGGCGCTCACCGCGCCTGCGATCTCCGGCACCAGGTCGCAGAACCGGGGCGACGCGAAGGGCGGCGCCAAGGGCTACGCAAACCATCCGGACGCCCGGCAGGCCGCCGAGCTGCTGCGCCAGCTCTCGGAGCTGCGCCGCCACATCGAGGCGAACGCCGACGACGTCGGCGACGCCTTCGCCGAGGAGGCGCGCAAGATCCACTACGGAGAGGCCGAGAGCCGCAGCATCTACGGCCAGGCGAGCGACGAGGACGCGGCATCCCTCGCCGAGGAGGGCGTGGAATTCGCGCGCATCCCCTGGGTGCGCCGGGCTGATTCCTGACCGCGTGGCCGCGCGCTCAGCGCGTGGCGTAGGCGATGTAGTTGACGCCGAGGTCGCGTCCCGCGCTCCAGGCGTCGCGCAGCGGGTTGTAGGACATGCCCGCGAATTCGCGCAGCTCGAGCCCGGTGGGGCGCAGCGCCGCGGCGACCTCCGACGGGCGCACGAACTTGCTCCAGCTATGGGTGCCGCGCGGCAGCCAGCGCAGCACGTATTCCGCGCCGACGATCGCCAGCGCGAAGGCCTGGGGCGTGCGGTTGATCGTCGCCACGAAGAGCGCGCCACCGGGCGACACGAGGCCGGCGCAGGCGCCGAGGAAGGCCGCGGGGTCGGCGACATGCTCGACGACCTCGAGGCTGAGGACGGCGTCGAAGCGCTCCCCGGCGGCGAGCAGGTCCTCGGCGGTGCCCTGCCGGTAGTCGACCGCGAGGCCGCCCTGGGCGGCGTGGATCCGCGCCACCTCGACGTTCCGGTGCGAGGCGTCGACGCCGACGACCTCCGCCCCCAGCCGTGCCATCGGCTCGGAGACGAGGCCGCCGCCGCAGCCGATGTCGAGGATGCGCAACCCCTGGAGCGGGCGCGGGGCCGCGCCGTCGCGCCCGAAGCGGGCGAGGAGGCGGTCGCGTATCCACGCGAGGCGGACGGGGTTGAACTTGTGCAGCGGGCGGAACTTGCCGTGCGGGTCCCACCACTCCGCGGCCATCGCCTCGAAGCGGGCGATCTCGTCCGGGTCGATGCTGGACCTGGCGTCCATGGTCGCGGTCGGGGGCATGGAAGGCTGTTCCTCGGGCCGGGGGCGCGCCGCTTGCATCCGCGGGCGGCAGAAAATATGAAGGGGCCGCGGCGCGGGACAACCTTCCCGCGCGCTTTTCGCCACATGCGCCGCCCCTCGGGGCGACACGTAGCACGGAACACGCAGGGGAAATGGCGCGAATCGTCATGAAGTTCGGCGGGACGTCCGTCGCCGACCTCGACCGGATCCGCAACGTCGCGCGGCGCGTGAAGCGCGAGGTCGACGCGGGCCACGAGGTCGCCGTGGTCGTCTCCGCCATGTCGGGCGTCACCAACCAGCTCGTCGCCTGGGTGAACCAGGTGGCGCCGCTCTACGACGCGCGCGAATACGACGCGGTGGTGGCGACCGGCGAGCAGGTGACGAGCGGCCTCACGGCGCTCGCCCTGCAGCAGCTCGGCGTCAACGCCCGCTCCTGGCAGGGCTGGCAGCTGCCGCTGGTCTCCGACGACGCGCATGGCAAGGCGCGGATCATGGACGTCCGCACCGACGAGATGCTGCGGCTCTTCGCCGAGCAGAAGCAGGTCGCGGTCGTGGCCGGCTTCCAGGGCGTCGCGCCGGGCAACCGGATCTCGACCCTCGGGCGCGGCGGCTCCGACACCTCCGCGGTGGCCCTGGCGGCGGCGCTGCGCGCCGACCGCTGCGACATCTACACGGACGTCGACGGGGTCTACACCTGCGACCCGCGCATCGTCTCCCGGGCGCGTAAGCTGGACAAGATCACGTACGAGGAGATGCTCGAGATGGCCTCGCTGGGCGCCAAGGTGCTCCAGACACGCTCGGTCGAGCTGGCCATGAACCATCGCGTGCGCGTGCAGGTCCTCTCGAGCTTCGAGGACAAGCCCGGCACGCTCGTAGTCGACGAGGACGAGATCGTGGAGAAGCAGGTCGTCAGCGGCATCGCCTACTCGCGCGACGAGGCGAAGGTCACGCTCACCAAGGTCGCCGACAAGCCGGGCGTCGCCGCTGCGATCTTCGGGCCGCTCGCCGACGCGAGCGTCAACGTCGACATGATCGTCCAGTCCTCGTCCGAGGACGGCGAGACGACGGACATGACCTTCACCGTCGGCAAGGCCGACATGGAGCGCGCGACGAAGCTGCTGCGCGAGTCCGCCGCGCGCGTCGGGTTCGGCGAGCTGATCGCCGAACCCGGGGTCGTGAAGGTGTCCGTGATCGGCGTCGGCATGCGCTCCTACGCGGGCGTCGCCCTGACGATGTTCCGCACGCTGGCCGAGAAGGGCATCAACATCCAGGTCATCTCGACCTCCGAGATCAAGATCTCGGTCCTGATCGACGAGCAGTACCTCGAACTCGCCCTGCGCGCGCTCCACTCGGCCTACGGGCTGGACAGGCAGTGACCCAGGGGGGCGGCGCTCGGGATCGCCTCGACGGGCTCTGGGCGCGCGGCCGCGCGTTCCTCGGCGTCGAGCTGGCGATCATGGGCGGCGCCATGACCTGGGTGTCTGAGCGCAACCTCGTCTCCGCCATATCGAACGCCGGCGGCTTCGGCGTCATCGCCTGCGGCTCGATGGACCCGGGCCGCCTGCGCGACGAGATCCGCGCGACGCGCGCGCTCACCGGCCGTCCCTTCGGCGTCAACCTGATCGTCATGCACCCGCAGCTCGCCGAGCTCGCGCGGACCTGCGTCGACGAGCGCGTCGGCCATGTCGTGCTCGCGGGCGGGCTGCCACCCGCGGAATGCCTCCAGCTCCTGCGCGCGGGCGGTGTCCGCGCGATCGGCTTCGCGCCCGCGCTCGCCATCGCGCGCAAGCTCCGCCGGTCCGGCATCGACGCGCTGGTCCTCGAGGGCTCGGAGGCAGGCGGCCATATCGGCGCGGTGTCCACCGGCGTGCTGGCGCAGGAGATCCTGCCCCATGTCGACGACCTGCCGGTGTTCGTCGCCGGCGGCATCGGGCGCGGCGAGGCGATGGTCGCCTACCTCGAGATGGGCGCCGCCGGCGTGCAGCTCGGCACGCGCTTCGTGTGCGCGAACGAGTCCATCGCGCATCCCCGGATGAAGCAGACCTACATCCGCGCGGCGGCGCGCGACGCCGTGCCCTCGGCGCAGCTCGACCCGCGCTTCCCGGTGATCCCGGTGCGCGCGCTCGCCAACGCGGGGACGAAGCGCTTCATCGAGGTGCAGCGCGACGTGATCGCGCGCTTCGACCGCGGCGAGCTCAGCCGCGACGAGGCGCAGCTCGCCATCGAGCATTTCTGGGCCGGCGCGCTGCGCCGCGCGGTGGTCGACGGCGACGTGGAGAACGGCTCCCTGATGGCCGGCCAGTCGGTCGGCATGGTCGTGCGCGAGCAGCCGGTGCGCGAGATCATCGACGAGATCCTCGCCCAGGGCCTCGCGGTCCTCGGCGCGCGCGGGAGCGGCAGGTGAGCCAGACCAGCTTGGGCCCCGGCGGCGCGCGCCGCCTGCTCAAGCGCCTGCGCGACCTGATGGCCGGTGGCGGGAGCGCGCAGGAGCGCCTCAACCAGACCGTCCGCATCATCGCCGGCGACATGGTCGCCGAGGTCTGCTCGATCTACATGGCTCGGCCGGGCGACGTGCTCGAGCTCGTCGCGACCGAGGGCCTCAAGCAGGAGGCGGTCCACAAGACGCGCCTCGCGATCGGCGAGGGCCTCGTGGGCGACATCGCGGCCCATGCGCGGCCACTCGCGCTGGCCGACGCCCAGGCCCACCCGCTCTTCGCCTACAAGCCCGAGACGGGCGAGGAGAGCTTCCACTCGCTGATGGGCGTTCCCGTCCTGCGCGGCGGCCGCGTCCTCGGCGTGCTCGTGGTCCAGAACCGTTCCTTCCGCGAATACGACGAGGAGGAGGTCGAGGCGCTCCAGACCATCGCGATGGTCCTCGCCGAGCTCGCGGCCAGCGACAGCCTGTTCGGCCCGCCTGGCGCGGCGCTCGAATCCGTCGCGCTGCTCCCCGAGCGGCTCGAGGGCCTCAAGCTCAACGAGGGGCTGGCGATGGGGCGCGTGGTCATGCACCAGCCCCGCGTGACGATCCGCCAGATGGTCGCCGAGGACCCGGCGCGCGAGCGCGCGCGGCTCGAGGCGGCGGTGGAGGGGATGCACAGCGCGATCGACGACCTGCTCGCGCGCGCCGACATCGGCCATGCCGGCGAGCATCGCGAGATCCTCGAGACCTACCGCATGTTCGCCGAGGACCGCGGCTGGCTCGGGCGCATCGGCGAGGCGATCAACGCCGGCCTCACCGCGGAGGCGGCGGTGCAGCGCGTGCAGGACGACACGCGCGCGCGCATGCACCAGATCACCGACCCCTACCTGCGCGAGCGACTGGCGGACCTCGAGGACCTCGGCAACCGGCTGCTGCGCCACCTCACCGGCGATCGCACCGCCGCGCAGGGCGGCAGCCTGCCCGACGACGCGGTGCTGGTCGCGCGCAGCATGGGACCGGCGGAGCTCCTCGACTACGACCGCTCGCGGCTGCGCGCGATCGCGCTCGAGGAGGGCTCGCCCACGGCGCATGTCGCGATCGTCGCGCGCGCGCTCGGCCTGCCGATGGTCGGGCGCGTCAAGGACCTGCTGACGCTGGCCGCGCCGGACGAGCGCATCATCGTCGACGGCGAGAGCGGCGTCGTCGTGCTGCGGCCGAGCGAGGAGGTGCGCGACGCGGTATCGGCCGCCATCGCCGCGCGCCAGGCCCGCCAGGCGCAGTATGCGCGCATCCGGGACCTGCCGGCCGTGTCGCGCGACGGGATCGAGACCACGCTGCTCGTCAACGCGGGCCTGCTCGTCGACCTGGACCAGCTCGCGCCGACCGGCGCCGCGGGCGTCGGCCTCTACCGCACCGAGATCCCGTTCATGGTGCGCTCGTCCTTCCCCGACGTCGCCGCGCAGGCCGACTTCTACCGCGAGGTCCACGCCCGCGCCGGCGGCAGGCCGGTCGTCTTCCGCACCCTCGACGTCGGCGGCGACAAGCGGCTTCCCTATCTCGAGATGGCCGACGACGAGAACCCCGCGATGGGATGGCGTGCCATCCGCATCGCGCTCGACCGGCCGATGATGCTGCGCCAGCAGTTGCGCGCGCTCCTGCTTGCCTCGTCGGGCAGGCCGCTCGACGTCATGTTCCCGATGATCGCGGACGTCGCGGAGTTCGACGCCGCGAAGGACCTGCTGCGCCGCGAGCGCGAGCGGCTCGAGGCCCGCGGCGTCGAGGGGCCGAGCGAGCTGCGCGCCGGCACGATGCTGGAGGTGCCCTCGCTGGTCTGGCAGCTGCCCGCCCTGCTCGGCCGCGTGGACTTCGTCTCGGTCGGCTCGAACGACCTCATGCAGTTCCTCTTCGCCTGCGACCGCGGCTCGACGCGGCTGTCCGGCAGGTACGACGTGCTCTCGCCGGCGGCGCTGCGCTTCCTCGCCGAGGTCGCCCGCGCGGCGAACGCGCGCGACGTGCCGCTGACGCTATGCGGCGAGATGGCCGGCAGGCCCCTCGAGGCGCTCGCCCTCGCCGCGCTCGGGTTCAGGCGCCTGTCGATGGCGCCCAACGCGATAGGCCCGGTGAAGGCGATGCTGCGCAGCGCCGACATCGGCGCGACGGGCCTCTACCTCGAGGGGCTGCTCGGGCTTCCCGACCGCTCGCTGCGCGGCAGGCTGCAGGCCTTCGCGCGGGATCGCGGGATCGCGGTCTGAGGCGCCCTGGCTGGCCCGGTTGCCCCTTCGCGGCACCGGCTGGTACTAATCGGACCCGCAGGGCAGGGGCCGGCGCGGCGCACCGGGACACGGGCGGCGCGCATGGCCGGAATCGAGGCGTCTCGGCATGGCTGGCAAGCGCCGCAAGCATGGGCAGGGCGCGCATCCGCGGGGCGATCCCGCGGATGGCGGGGACGCGCCTGCGCGGACGGGCGGCGCGGGCGCCACGATGCGCGACGAGAGGCTGCGCAACGGCTGGGAACTCGGCGAGCTCGCGGCGCACCTCAAGATCCGGCGGGTGCATCTCGCGGCGATCGAGGACGACCGCTTCGACCTGCTGCCGGCCGGTTCCTACGCCGCGAACTTCGTGCGTGCCTACGCCACGGCTCTCGGCCTCGACCCCGACGAGATGGTGCGTCGCTACCGCGCGCAATCCGGCCAGGCCGAGCCGCGCCTGGAGCTGAACTTCCCGGTGCCGCTGCAGGAAAGCCGGATGCCGGGGCGGATCGTGGTCCTGGTGTCGGTGCTGCTGGCGGCGCTCGCCTATGGCGCCTGGACCCAGTTCGGCGAGCACCGCGTCCTCCTGCCGCGGGTCGATCCCGTCCCCGAGCAGCTGCAGGCGGCCGCGCCACCGCTGCCGCCCCCGGCGCCGCCCCCGCCCGCCGCACCTGCCGCGGCGGAGGCGACGGCCGCCGTCGCGGTCCCGGTGCAGGCGACCCCGCCCGAGGCCACGCCCACGCCCGCGCCCACGCCCGCACCCGCCGTGCCGGCGCCAGAGCTGCCGCCGCAGGGCCGCCAGTATGGCGAGCCCGGCCCGGCGGCGCGGGTCGTGATCCTCGCGCAGTCCGAGTGCTGGGTGCTGGTGCGCGACGCGGCCGGCAACCGGCTCTTCGACCGCGTGCTCAAGGCGGGGGAGAGCTACCACGCGCCCAACCGGCCAGGCCTGCTCCTCACCACCGGCTCGGCCGGCTCGATCGATGTGGCGATCGACGGACGCCCGGGGCCGGCGCTCGGCCGCGTGGGCGTCGTGCGCCGCGACATCCCGCTCGATCCCGATCGCCTCGCGGCGCTGCCGCCGCCGCCGGAGGCCCCGCGTCCGGCGGCTCCGATGCCGCCCGCGCGCGGCGGCTGAGCGAGGCGGCCGGTTCCTCTGGCGTCTGGTGCGGCGCGCCGCGTATCACGTATAAAGCCGCCCGACCGAGCCGCGCCGCGTCGCGCGGCTTCCGGTGGAGACCGTGATCGAGATGTCCGCGACCCGTTCCTATCGACAGATCCAGCGTCGCCGCAGCCGGCAGATCTCCGTGGGCAAGGTGCGCGTCGGCGGCGATGCGCCCATCACGGTCCAGTCGATGACCAACACGCCGACCTCGGACGCCATCGCGACCATCGCGCAGGTCCGCGCGCTCGAGGAGGCCGGCGCCGACATCGTGCGCGTGTCCTGCCCCGACGAGGACTCGACCCGGGCGCTGCGCGACATCGTGCGCGCCGCCAGGGTCCCCATCGTCGCCGACATCCATTTCCACTACCGCCGCGCGATCGAGGCCGCGGAGGCCGGCGCCGCCTGCCTGCGCATCAATCCAGGCAACATCGGCAGCCGCGCGCGCGTCCAGGACGTCGTCAAGGCGGCGCGCGACCATGGCTGCTCGATCCGCATCGGCGTCAACGCCGGCTCGCTCGAGCGCGACCTGCTCGAGAAGTACGGCGAGCCCTGCCCCGAGGCGATGGTCGAGAGCGCGATGCACCACGCGCGCATCCTGGAGGACGAGGACTTCCGCGAGTTCAAGATCTCGGTGAAGGCGTCGGACGTCTTCCTCGCCGTCGCCGCCTACCAGCAACTCGCCGAGGCCTGCGACTATCCGCTGCATCTCGGCATCACCGAGGCCGGGTCGCTGCGCACCGGCACGGTCAAGTCGTCGATCGGCATCGGCTCGCTGCTCTGGGCCGGGATCGGCGACACGATCCGCGTCTCGCTCTCGGCCGACCCGGTCGAGGAGGTGAAGGCGGGCTACGAGATCCTCAAGGCGCTCGGCCTGCGCCGGCGCGGCGTCACGGTCGTCGCCTGCCCGTCCTGCGCGCGCCAGCAATTCGACGTCATCCGCACGGTCGAGCGGCTCGAGGAGCGCCTCGCGCACATCTCCGTGCCGATCACGCTCTCGGTCATCGGCTGCGTCGTGAACGGGCCGGGCGAGGCGCGCGAGACCGACATTGGCTTCACCGGCGGCGGCAACGGCACGCACATGGTCTATGTCGCCGGCCAGCAGGACCACCGCGTCAAGGACGTGGACATCGTCGACCACCTCGCGGAGATGGTCGAGCGCAAGGCCGCGGAGATCGCGGCGCGCGAAGCCGGCGGCGACGCCGCGGCCGCCTAGGAGAGGCTTGGAGCGATGGCGAAGCTGCAGCCCGCGCGCGGGACGCACGACCTCATGCCCGCGGACATGCGCCGCCACAGGGCGGTGGGCGACGCGGCGCGTCGCGTCGCGGGGCTCTACGGGTTCGACGAGATCGCGACCCCGATCTTCGAGTTCTCGGACGTCTTCCGCCGCACGCTCGGCGACACCTCGGACATCGTCACGAAGGAGATGTACACCTTCGTCGACAAGGGCGGCGAGGAGATCACCCTGCGCCCGGAGAACACCGCGGGCGTGGTGCGCGCCGTGCTGTCCGGCGGCCTGCTGCAGCAGGGCCCGCTCAAGTACTTCTACTTCGGGCCGATGTTCCGCTACGAGCGGCCGCAGAAGGGGCGCCAGCGCCAGTTCCACCAGATCGGCATCGAGCTGATCGCCGTGCCGGAGCCGCTCGGCGACGTCGAGGTCATCGCCTGCGGATGGGCGGTGCTGCGCGCGCTGGGCTGCGCCGACAAGGTGACGCTCGAGCTCAACACGCTGGGCGATGGCGAGAGCCGCGCGGCCTATCGCGAGGCCCTGGTCTCCTACCTGCGCGGGCACCTCGCGTCCCTCTCGGCCGACAGCCAGGCGCGGCTCGACCGCAACCCGCTGCGCATCCTCGACTCCAAGGACGAGGGCGACCGGCGGGTCGTCGCGGAGGCGCCGCGCTTCGACGAGTTCCTGACGCCGGCGGCGCGCGAGTTCTTCGCGCGCGTGCGCGGCGGGCTCGACGCGCTCGGCCTTCCCTACACCCTCAACCCGCGCCTCGTGCGCGGGCTCGACTACTACTGCCACACGGCCTTCGAGTTCACGACCCAGGCGCTGGGCGCGCAGGGCACCGTGATGGGCGGCGGCCGCTACGACGGGCTGATCGCCGAGATGGGCGGGCCGGCCTCGCATGGCGTCGGCTGGGCCGCGGGCGTCGAGCGCCTTGCCATGCTGCTTGCCGCGGAGCCGCCCGCGCCT
The DNA here is from genome assembly GCA_041178225.1 of Pseudomonadota bacterium. GTDB lineage: Bacteria > Pseudomonadota > Alphaproteobacteria > CACIAM-22H2 > CACIAM-22H2 > CAIOSQ01. The sequence continues at coordinate 11,915 of JBEGVV010000246.1, forward strand.
CGCCCGGTCGCCATGGTGCCGATGGGCGAGAAGGCCGAGGCCGCCGCGCTTGCGCTCGCCGACAGGTTGCGCGGCGAGGGGCTGCGCGTGGAGCTCGGCTACCGCGGCAACCTCAAGCGCCGCCTGGAGGTCGCGAACAAGCGCAACGCGCGTGCCGCGGTCATCCTGGGCGAGGACGAGCTCGCGCGTGGCGCCGCCGCGGTGAAGGACCTCGACACCGGCGAGCAGGCGGAGGTCGCGCTCGACCAGCTCGGCGCGCGCCTCTCCCAGCTGCGCTGACATGCGACGGGCCGCGCGCGCGGCGCCGTCCCGCCATGCCGGCGCGGGAGGCCCGCGGTGAACATCGACGCCAGCCTCGACGCCGTCCTGCGCCGCCACGACGAGCTGGCCGCGCGGCTTGCCCTGCCAAGGGACGACGCGCGGGAGTTCCAGCGCCTCGCCCGCGAGCATGCCGAGCTTGGTCCCGTGGTCGAGGCGATCCGCGCGCTGCGGCGCGCGCGCGCGGAGCTCGCCGACCTCGAGCAGCTGGTCTCCGGCGACGACGCCGAGATGAAGGCGCTCGCCCAGCAGGAATACTACGAGCTCAAGGCGCGGCTGCCCGCCATGGAGCGCGCGCTGCTGCTCATGCTGCTGCCGAAGGACGTGGCGGACGCGGGCAACGCCATCCTCGAGGTGCGCGCGGGGACTGGGGGCGACGAGGCCGCGCTCTTCGCCTCCGACCTCTTCCGCATGTACCAGCGCTACGCGGCGCTGCGCGGCTGGCGCTTCGAGGTGATGGAGCTTGCGCAGACGAGCCTCGGCGGCCTCAGGGAGGGCATCGCCTCGATCTCCGGCCCCGGCGTCTTCGCGCGGCTCAAGTTCGAATCCGGCGTCCATCGCGTACAGCGCGTCCCGGCCACCGAGTCCTCGGGCCGCCTGCACACGTCGGCGGCCACCGTCGCCGTGCTGCCCGAGGCCGAGGACATCGACATCCGCATCGAGGACAAGGACCTGCGCGTCGACGTCTACCGCGCGCAGGGTGCCGGCGGCCAGCACGTCAACACCACCGACAGCGCGGTGCGCATCACGCACCTGCCGACCGGCATCGTGGTGACCCAGCAGGACGAGAAGTCGCAGCACAAGAATCGCGCCAAGGCGATGAAGATCCTGCGCGCGAGGCTCTACGAGGCCGAGCGCCAGCGCCAGGAGAGCGCGCGCGCCGCGGACCGCCAGGAGCAGGTCGGCTCGGGCGACCGGTCCCAGCGCATCCGCACCTACAACTTCCCGCAGGACCGGGTCACCGACCATCGCGTCGACCTCACGCTCCATCGCATCGACCAGGTCATGGATGGCTCCGGCCTCGACGAGCTGGTCGAGGCCCTGGTCGCCGCCGACGAGGCAAGGCGCCTCGCCGAGCTGCCGGCGTGAGCAGCGTCGGCGAGGCGCTGGCGGATGCGCGGCGCCGGCTGTCCGAGGCTGGCATCCCCTCCGCGGCGCTGGAGGCGCGCCTGCTGCTCGCCCATGCGACCGGCACGCGGCAGGAGACGCTGCTCGGCTGGCCCGAGCGCGAGGTGGCGGCCGCGGCGCACGCGGCCTTCGACGCGCTGGTCGCGCGCCGCGCGCGGCGCGAGCCCTTCGCCCATCTCGTCGGGACGCGCGAGTTCTGGGGCCTTGCCTTCGCGGTGTCGCCCGCGACGCTCGTGCCGCGTCCCGACAGCGAGAGCCTCGTCGAGGCGGCCTTGGAGGCCGTGCGTGATCGCGCCGCGCCGTTGCGCCTGCTCGACATCGGCACGGGCACGGGCTGCCTGCTGCTGTCGCTGCTGCACGAGCTTCCGCGCGCGACCGGGCTTGGCGTGGACATCGTGCCCGCCGCGATCGAGCTCGCCGCCGCCAACGCCGCCGCGCTCGGCCTCGCGGCGCGGGCGCGCTGGCGCCTGGGCCATGCCTGGGCGCCGGGCGACGCGCCCGCCGACATCGTCGTCGCCAACCTTCCCTACATCCCCGAGGCCGAGATCGCCGCGCTCGAGCCCGAGGTCGCGCGCCACGAGCCGGCGAGCGCCCTCTCCGGCGGGCCCGACGGTCTGGATGCCTTCCGCCTCGTCATGCCCCTGCTGCCGCGCATCCTCGCGCCTGGCGGCCAGGCCTTCCTCGAGGTGGGGGCGGGGCAGGCCGATGCCGTGGAGGCCCTGGCGGCTGGCGTCGATGGCTTGCGCGCGCTGCCGAGGCGCCGCGACCTCGCGGGGGTCGAGCGGGTCGTAGTCCTCGCGGGACGACAGATCGGCCTTGGAAATCCGGCTTCATCCGCCTAGTCTTCGTCAGGTTTCGCCTTCGGGCCGAAACGCATCCGCTTCCTGGCCATGGCCAGGTCCGGTGGTCGCCAGGCGGCCACGGGAAGAGCGACGAGGCCGGCAGGCGCCGGCGATCCTCGGAAACGCGCAGCCCTGAAGGGGCTTTGGATCAACCTAACCGGTCGGGACACATGAAGCGCCAGCGGGGCCGCCACAACGGCCGCAAACCACACCACCACCAGCCCCACAACCCGAACCTGCCGATACGCTCGCAGACCTTCGATTCGAATGGTCCCGACGTGCGCGTGCGGGGCAACGCCTTCCAGATCCTGGAGAAATACGTGGCGCTGGCGCGCGATGCGCATGCCTCGGGCGACCGCATCGCCGCCGAGAACTACTACCAGCACGCCGAGCACTACTACCGCCTCATCAACGAAAGCGGTGGCTACCAGCAGCAGCGCCAGAACCCGAACATGCAGGGTGGCCAGGGCCAGCACGGCCAGGATGGCCGCTTTGGCCCGGGCGGCGAGGGCCAGGGGCCGGGCCAGCAGGGCGGCGGCTACCAGGGCCAGGCCCCGGGGCAGGGGCCGCAGCAGGGCGCGACCGTCACGCCGACGGGCTATGCCGCCGCCGCTGCCGCCGCCGCGGCCGCGCCGGCGGACGCCGACGGCCAGCAGGACTGACCAGGCGCGGGCGCGCTCAGCCCGGGGACAGGGCGAGCGCGTCGCCCCGCGCGATCCATCCACCCGACAGGACCTCGGCGTAGACGCCGCAATCGGCATGGCCGTAGGCCTGCCGGAGGGCGAGCGGCACGTTGAGGTCGCGCGCGCCGCTCGACGGATCGACGTCGGTGGCGGCGCAGCGGCGGATCCTCCTGGTCACGCGCAGCCGCGTCGATCCGATCGCGATCTCGCGGCCGACCCACTCGAACTCGGTCCAGGGCGCCAGCCCCTCCACGTGGAGGTTCGCGCGGAACCGCAGCGGGTCGACCGGCGCGCGCATCACGCCCTCGAGGTCGCGCACGCTCGCCAGCCCGATGATCGACACCACGCGCGCCGCGACGTCGGAGAACATGTGGCCCGGCGCCGCGACCACGCGCGGCTGCCTGCGAAGCGCGTCGCCCATGTAGGCGGCAAAGAACTGCTCGACCACCATGCGGCCGGCCGGCTCCTCGAGGTTGCCGCGCGCGACCTGCTTGCCGTCGCGCTCGATGGACAGCACCGAGGTCGCCGGATCGAAGCGCGTGCGCAGCCGCGCGAGGCGCTCGTCGCGCATCAGCATCAGGAAGTTCGTCTTCGCCATCCAGGCGGGCGCCGCGGGATCGAAGCCGCCCGCGCCGACATGCAGCGCGTAGCGCCGGTCATGGGGCAGTCCCTCGCCGGGCGACAATTCGACGCGGGCGAGCGGCTCCGGCGAGAGGCCCTTCACCGGATAGCGATGGATGCTTGCGACGCTGGGTTCCATGGCGGTTTCCTTCGCGGGGCGCGCATGATCCGCGCGCCACGCCGCGTGTCAACCCGCGCCCGGGCTTGCGGCCCGCGCGCCTCGCCTCCATATCGCCGACGGGCCGCCGCAACGGGGCCCTCGATCCAGCGTCGCCCGCATGGGGACCATTCGAAAGGCTCGATGCCATGAATCCAGAGATCTACACGGAACGTTCCCGCGGCTTCCTCCAGGCCGCGCAGACCCTCGCGCAGCGCAGCGGCCACCAGCGCCTCGCGCCCGAGCACCTCCTCAAGGTCCTGCTCGACGACCGCGAGGGCCTCGCCGCCAACCTGCTTCGCGCCGCCGGCGCCGACCCGCAGAGGGCGCTCGCCTCCGTCGAGGCCGAGCTTGCGAAGCAGCCGCGCGTCGAGGGATCCGGCGCGGGCCAGGTCTACCTCTCGCCCGAGCTCGGGCGCGCCCTCGAGCAGGCCGAGAAGGCCGCCCAGCAGGCTGGCGACAGCTTCGTCGCCGCGGAGCGGCTGCTGCTCGCCCTCGCCATCGTGCCCGGCACGGGCGCGCACAAGGCGCTGTCCGATGCGCGCGCGGGCGCGCAGGCGCTCAACGCCGCGATCGAGGGCGTGCGCAAGGGCCGCAAGGCCGACAGCGCCTCGGCCGAGCAGTCCTACGACGCGCTGAAGAAGTACGCGCGCGACCTGACCGAGGCCGCGCGCGCGGGCAAGCTCGACCCGGTGATCGGCCGCGACGAGGAGATCCGCAGGACGATCCAGGTCCTCTCGCGCCGCACCAAGAACAATCCCGTGCTGATCGGCGAGCCCGGCGTCGGCAAGACCGCGATCGTCGAGGGGCTCGCGCTGCGCATCGTCAATGGCGACGTTCCGGAATCCCTCAAGGACAGGAAGCTGCTGTCGCTCGACCTCGGCGCGATGGTCGCGGGCGCGAAGTTCCGCGGCGAGTTCGAGGAACGGCTCAAGGCCGTGCTGCAGGAGATCCAGGCCGCGGCCGGCGAGATCATCGTGTTCATCGACGAGCTGCACACGCTGGTCGGCGCCGGGAAGGCGGATGGCGCGATGGACGCCTCGAACATGCTCAAGCCGGCGCTGGCGCGCGGCGAGCTGCAGTGCATCGGCGCCACGACGCTCGACGAGTTCCGGAAGTACATCGAGAAGGACGGCGCCCTGGAGCGCCGCTTCCAGACCATCGTCATCGATCCGCCCAGCGCGGACGAGTCGATCCTGATCCTCAAGGGGCTGCGCGAGCGCTACGAGAAGCACCACAAGGTGATCTTCACCGACGAGGCCATCGAGACCGCCGTGAAGCTCTCGGAACGCTACATGAACAACCGGC
>JBEGVV010000247.1:0-14311 GCA_041178225.1 Pseudomonadota bacterium
AACGTCGAGAAGGCCTGACGAAGGCCGGCACCGGCCCGGGGCACGCGCCCCGGGCCGGCTTCCCCAAGGAACGCCCGACGCGAACGGACACATGACCGCCTACATCGTTCGACGCCTCCTCGCCACCCTGCCAGTCATGGCCATCGTGGCGGTCTGCGTCTTCCTGCTCCTGCACCTCTCCCCCGGCGATCCCGCGGCCGTCATCGCCGGCGACAACGCCACCCCGGCCAACATCGAGATGATCCGCAAGCGCCTCGGCCTCGACGAGCCGCTGTGGAAGCAGTTCCTGCTCTGGGTCGGCCAGCTGGCGCGGGGCGACCTCGGCCAGTCGATGTTCTGGAACACGCCCGTGCTCTCGCTGGTCGGGCAGCGCTACCAGCCCACGCTCTCGCTCGCGCTCACCACGCTCTGCGTCGCGATCACCCTCGCGGTGACGCTCGGCGTGCTCGCCGCATGGCGCGTCGCCACGATCGTCGACCGCGCGGTCATGGGCTTCGCGGTGCTCGGCTTCTCCGTGCCGGTCTTCGTGGTCGGCTACCTTCTGATCTACGTGTTCGCGATCCAGCTCAAGTGGCTGCCGGTCCAGGGCTACACCCCGATCGAGGAGGGCTTCGTGCCCTGGCTGCGCAACCTCGTGCTGCCGTCCCTCGCCCTCGGCCTCGCCTATGTCGCGCTGATCGCGCGCATCACGCGCGCCACGATGCTCGACGTCCTCGCGGAGGACTACATCCGCACCGCGCGCGCAAAGGGCGTCGCGACCCGCACCATGCTGCTGCGCCATGCGCTGAAGAACGCGGCCGTGCCGATCGTCACGGTGATCGGCATCGGCGTCGCGCTGCTGATCGGCGGCGTCGTCATCACCGAGACCGTCTTCAACATCCCGGGGATCGGGCGCCTCGTGGTCGATGCCATCGCGCGCCGCGACTACCCGATCATCCAGGGCGTGATCGTCCTGTTCTCCGGCATCTACGTGCTGGTGAACCTCGCGGTAGACCTCTCCTACACCTTCTTCGACCCGCGCATCCGGTACTGAGCCCGCCATGACCAGCGCATCGCCGACCACGACCGCGCCGAAGGCGCCGACCACGACGACGGGCGCCCTGCTCGTCTTCGCGCGGCGCAACCCGACGATCGTGATCGGCGGGTCGCTGCTGCTGGCGATGGTCTTCCTCGCCGTCTTCGCGCCCTGGATCGTCGGCGACCCGCTCGCCATGGCGCCGGCGAACCGCCTGCGCCCGCCCTCGGCCGTCAACCCGTTCGGCACCGACCACCTGGGCCGCGACATGCTCGCGCGCACGGTGTTCGGCGCGCGCGTGTCGATGATCGTGGGCGTCAGCGTCGCGATCCTCTCGATCTCGATCGGCCTGTGGATCGGGCTGGCCGCGGGCTACTACCGCCGCGTCGACGCGATCGTGATGCGCTTCATGGACGGCCTGATGGCGATCCCGGGCATCCTGCTCGCCATCGCGCTCGTGGCGCTCACCAAGGCGAGCGTCTGGGTCGTGGTCGTGGCGATCACGATCCCGGAGATCCCCCGCGTCGTGCGCCTCGTGCGCTCGGTCGTGCTGAGCGTGCGCGAGCAGCCCTATGTCGACGCCGCCATCGCCGGCGGCAGCCGCGCCTCGAGGATCATCGTCCGGCACATCCTGCCGGCGACGATCAACCCGCTGATCGTGCAGGCCACCTACATCAGCGCCTCGGCGATCCTCGTCGAGGCGGGGCTGTCCTTCCTCGGCGCCGGCGTCCCGCCCGAGATCCCGACCTGGGGCAACATGATCGCGGCCGCGCGCGGCCGCCTCGGCGTCGCGCCCTGGACGATCTTCTTCCCGGGCCTCTGCCTCGCCCTCGTCGTGCTGGCCGTGAACCTGCTCGGCGACGGCCTGCGCGACAGGCTCGACCCGCGCATCGCGCGGCGCATGTGACCGATCGACGGACCGGGGGGACGACGGCGATGGCATCCAGGCTCTTCTCTCTCGACGGACGCGTCGCGCTGGTCTCCGGCGCCTCGCGCGGCCTCGGCCTCGCCATGGCGCGCGCCATGGCCGAGCATGGCGCGAAGGTCGTCCTGAACGGGCGCGACGCAGCCACGCTCGAGGCCGCGGCCGCCAGGCTCCGCGCCGAGGGGCTCGACGCCGACACGATCGCCTTCGACGTCGCCGACCACGCGGCATCCGTGGCCGGCATCGACGCGGTCGCGAGGCGTCATGGACGCCTCGACGCGCTGGTCTGCAACGCCGGGATCCAGCACCGCAAGCCGCTGCCGGAATGGCAGATGGCCGACTGGGAGCGGGTCGTGTCGGTGAACCTCTCCTCCTGCTTCGCGATGGCGCAGGCCGCCGCGCGGCACATGGTCGCCGCGGGGCGCGGGCGCATCGTGATGACCGGCTCGATCATGTCGGTGCTCGCGCGCCCGACCGTCCATGCCTACGTGGCGGCGAAGAGCGGCCTGTGGGGCCTGACCCGCTCGCTCGCGGCCGAGCTCGGGCCGCAGGGCGTGAACGTGAACTGCATCGCGCCCGGCTTCTTCCGCACGGAGATGAACGAGGCCATCCTCGCCAACCCGGAATTCGTCGCCTGGGTGGAGGGCCGCACGCCCCTGAAGCGCTGGGCCGACCCCGTCGAGATCGGCGGCGCGGCGGTCTTCCTCGCCTCGGACGCGGGCTCCTACGTCAATGGCCACCTGCTCGCCGTCGATGGCGGGCTCGTGTCGGTGGTCTAGCGATGCCTGCCGCGACGGCGCGATGCACGGAAAGGAACGGCAAGACGCCATGACGGACGCCACGGCACCGGTACTCCAGGTCGACGACCTCCGGACCCATTTCTTCACCCAGGACGGGATCACCCGCGCCGTCGATGGCGTGAGCTTCCAGGTCAGGCCCGGCGAGACGCTGGGCATCGTCGGCGAGTCCGGCTGCGGCAAGAGCGTCACCGCGCTCTCCATCCTGCGCCTGCTCCCGGCGCGCCTCGGGCGCACGGTCGGCGGCTCCGTGCGCTTCGACGGGCGCGAGCTCCTCTCGCTCGAGGAGGGCGAGATGCGCGAGATCCGCGGCAACCGGATCGCGATGATCTTCCAGGAGCCGATGACGAGCCTGAACCCCGTGCTCACCATCGGCGACCAGATCGCCGAGGCCGTCGTCATCCACCAGCGCAAGTCGCGCGCCGAGGCGATGGCGCGCGCGGTGGAGATGCTGCGCCTCGTGCGGATCCCCGATCCCGAGCGCCGCGTGCAGGACTACCCGCACCAGTTCTCCGGCGGCATGCGCCAGCGCGCGATGATCGCGATGGCGCTGTCCTGCAACCCGCGGCTCCTGATCGCGGACGAGCCGACCACCGCGCTCGACGTCACCATCCAGGCGCAGATCCTGAAGCTGATGGTCGAGCTCAAGAGCGAGATCGGCGCGGCGATCATGCTGATCACCCACGACCTTGGCGTGGTCGCGGAGACCTGCCAGCGCGTGATCGTCATGTATGCCGGCCGCGTCGTCGAGGAGGCCGACATCTACGAGCTCTTCGACCGCCCGCTGCATCCCTACACGCGCGGCCTCATGGCCTCGATCCCGCGCCTCAAGAAGGAAGGCGCGCGTCGCCTCTCCGAGATCCCGGGCATCGTGCCGAACCTGCGCGAGCCGATCGCGGGCTGCGCCTTCGCGCCGCGCTGCCCCGTGGCCACCGAGCGCTGCCGCAGCGAAGCGCCCGTGCTCGAGGCAAAGGGCGCCGACCATCGCGTCGCCTGCTTCGTCGCGGAAGGAGCCAGCGCATGAGCGCCGCGCCCGTCCTCGAGGTCGACGGCCTCGTCAAGCACTTCCCCGTCCTGCGCGGAGTCCTGCGCCGCGCCGTCGCCCACGTGAAGGCGGTCGACGGGGTCAGCTTCTCCATCCAGCCCGGCGAGACGCTCTGCCTCGTCGGCGAATCGGGCTGCGGCAAGTCGACGGTCGCGCGGCTGATCCTGCGCCTCGTCGAGCCGACGAGCGGCAGCATCACGATCGGCGGCACCGACGTCACGAAGCTGTCGGAGTCCGAGATGCGCCCGCACCGGCGCCGCGTGCAGATGGTCTTCCAGGACCCCTACGCGTCGCTGAACCCGCGCATGGCCTCGGGCGACATCGTCGCCGAGCCGCTGGAGAACTACAGCGCGCTTTCCGGCGCCGAGCGACGCGAGCGCGTGACCAGGTTGTTCGAGCGCGTGGGCCTGCGCGCCGACGCGCTCAACCGCTACCCGTTCGAGTTCTCGGGTGGCCAGCGCCAGCGCCTGGGCATCGCGCGCGCGCTGGCGCTGCAGCCCGAGCTGATCGTCGCCGACGAGCCGGTCTCCGCGCTCGACGTCTCGGTTCAGGCGCAGGTGCTGAACCTGCTGATGGACCTGCAGGAGGAGTTCGGCCTCGCCTACCTCTTCGTGTCGCACGACCTCGGCGTCGTCGAGCATATCGGCCACCGCATCGCGGTGATGTACCTCGGCAAGGTCGTCGAGCTCGCCGACAAGCAGACGCTGTTCCGCGAGCCCCAGCACCCCTATTCCCAGGCGCTGATCGCCGCGGCGCCCATCCCCAACCCGCGCGCGCGGCGCGAGCGCCTGGTGATCGAGGGCGACGTCCCCTCGCCGGTCAACCCGCCCTCCGGCTGCCGCTTCCACACGCGCTGCCCCTTCGCGACCGATCGCTGCCGCAGCGAGGAACCGCAGCTCCGGCAGATCGCGCAGGGCCATCTCGTGGCCTGCCACCTGCGCTGAGACGAGCGAAGGGGCCGACACATGAGGCCGCGGGTCAACCCGCTGCTCGAGGGGCTCGACGCGCCGCCCATCCCCGAGGCGCGCGGCTGGGTGCGCGACTATCGCGGCGAGGCGGGCCCGCTGGTCGACCTCTCCCAGGCCGCGCCGGGCAGCGCGCCGCCGGCGGCGCTCCTCGCGCGCCTCGCGGCCGAGGCCGGCACCGCCGAAAGCGCCCGCTACGGCGACATACGCGGCGACGCGGCGCTGCGCGAGGCGCTCTCCGGCGACCTCGCCGCGCGCGGCGGCGGCACGGTGCGCCCGTCCGAGATCGCGATCACCGCGGGGTGCAACCAGGCCTTCTTCGTCGCGATGCTCGCGGTCGCGCGGGCCGGCGACGCGGTGCTCCTGCCGGTGCCGTGGTACTTCAACCACCAGACGACCTGCGAGCTGCTGGGCATCGAGCCGCGGCCCCTGCCCTGCGACCCGGCGCGCGGCTTCGTGCCCGACCCCGCCGCGGCCGAGGCGCTCATCGACGCGCGCGTGCGCGCGATCGCGCTCGTGACGCCGAACAACCCGACCGGCGCGATCTACCCGCCCGAGACGATCGCCGCCTTCGCGGAGCTCTGCCGCCGGCGCGGCATCTGGCTCGTGCTCGACGAGACCTATGCCGACTTCCTGCCCGCGGCCGGCGCGCGACCGCACGCGCTCTTCGCCGACGACGCCTGGCGCGGGACGGTGATCCGCCTCTACAGCTTCTCGAAGGCCTACGCCGTGCCTGGCCACCGCGTCGGCGCGATGTTCGCCGACGAGGCGACGACCACGCAGGTCGCGAAGGTTCTCGACAACCTGCAGATCTGCGCGCCGCGCGCGGCGCAGGCCGCGCTCGCCTGGGCGATCGGCGCGCTGGCGGAGTGGCGCGAGGAGAGCCGGCGCGAGATCGTCGCGCGCGGCGAGGCCTTCGCGCGCATGCTCGCCACCGTGCCCGGATGGCGCATCGATTCCGCGGGCGCCTACTTCGCCTATGTGCGCCACCCCTACCCCGGCGTGCCCGCGGCGCGCGTCGCGGAGAAGCTGGCGCGCGAGCGCGGCGTGCTCTGCCTGCCCGGGAGCTATTTCGGCCCGGGGCAGGAGACGCACCTGCGCATCGCCATCGCCAATGTCGCGCGCGAGACCATCGCGGGCCTCGCGCCGCGCTTCGCCCCCTGACGGAGACAAGCATGACCGCCAACGACATCTACGCCGGCCTTGGCGTGAAGCGCCGCATCAACGCCGCCGGCACGCTCACGCGGCTGGGCGGCGCGCTGATGGCGCCCGAGGTCGTCGCCGCGATGGCGGCGGCGGCGCGCGCCTCGGTCGACATCGCCGAGCTGCAGGACGCGGCCAGCCGGACGATCGCGCGCATCACGGGCGCGGAGGCCGGAATGATCACGACGGGCGCCGCCGCGGCGCTGACCCTCGCCACCGCCGCCGCGATGACGCGCTGGGACGTCGCCAAGATGGCGGCGCTGCCGCATGCCGAGGGCTTCGCCCACGAGGTGATCATCCCGCGCACGCATCGCACCGGCTACGCCCATGCCTTCGCCGCGGCAGGCGCCCGGCTCGTCGACATCGGGCACAACGACCGCGGCACCGGCGCCGGCGTGCGCGGCATCGAGGCCTGGGAGATCGAGGCCGCGATCACGCCGCGCACCGCGGCCTTCGCCTTCTCCGCCAATTCGGAGAGCGTGCGCGACCTGCCGCTCGTCGCCGAGGTGTGCCGCCGGCACGGGCTGCCCGTCATCGTCGACGGCGCGGCGCAGCTGCCGCCGAAGTCGAACCTGCGCCGCTTCATCGAGCTGGGCGCCGACCTCGTCGCCTTCTCCGGCGGCAAGGCGATCGGCGGGCCGCAGGCCTCGGGCATCCTCGCCGGGAGACGCGACCTCGTCGGCGCGGCGCTGGTGCAGCAGATCGACATGGACGTCGCGCCGGCGACCTGGTCGCCGCCGCCGCTGATCGACCGCTCGAAGCTCAACGGCGTGCCGCACCACGGCATCGGCCGCGGCTTCAAGGCCGGCAAGGAGGAGATCGTCGGGCTGCTCGTCGCGCTCGAGCGCTTCGTGGGCATCGACGACGAGGCGACCAACGCCGCGCTGCAGCGCCGGCTGGAGGCGATCGGCCGCGCGCTCGAGGGGTTGCGCGGCGTGGCGACGCGCGTCGTGCCCGCAGCGGTGACCGGCCGCGCGCCCGTGCTCGAGCTCGCGATCGATCCCGGCGCCGCGGGCTGCAGCGCCATCGAGCTGAGCGGGCGGCTGCAGCAGGGCGACCCGCCCGTCCATCTCTCCGAGCGCTTCACCGCGCGCGGCGTCCTTACGGTCGACCCGCAGGTGCTGCAGGCGGAGGACGACGCCGCGCTCGCGGCGGCCGTGCGGCGCGCCATCGGCTGACGCACGCGGCTTAACCCGCGCGCGGCACGGGACTAGCCCGCACGCGTCCTGCCCTTCGCGCGCGCGCCGCGCCACCTTCCACCCCGCACGGCGCGTCCGCGCCGAGAGGGAGGTGACGCATGGCATCGAAGCGACTTGCGATCCGCATCGTCCTGGCGCTCGCCCTGGGCGTCGGCTGCGCGCAGGCCTGGGCGGCATCGTCGCCCGGCATGCTGCTGGACTTCGAGGCGCCTGCCATCGATGGCGCCTTCGCGGACTTGCCGGGCGACGGCTTCGCGGCCAGCGGCGTGCGCTTTCGCACGGTGCGCCTCTCGGGAAGCGTCGCGCGCGGCGCGATCGTCACGCTCGCGCCGGTCGCGGACGGCTTGCGCATCCTGCGCGACGCCTCGGCGATCTCGGGCCAGCAGGCGGCAAGCCCAGCGCTCGGCGGCGGCTACAACGACCTGCTGATGGAGTTCGCCACGCCGCTCTCCTCCATCGTCCTCGCGACCGACGACATGGTCGAGGCGCCAAACCCGGTCCGGCTCCTCGCGCTCGCGGCGACCGCGGCCGCCGACAGGTTCCGCGTCGTCGACGTCGCCGAGGCGATGGACGACGCGACCGAGGCGCCCGCGAACCGCATGGCGCTCGAGCCAGCCGAGGCCTTCGCCTTCGCCCTCTTCGAGGTGCGGCAGCAGCAGGAGGGCTTCGACGACCTGGCCTTCGCCTTCGCGCCCGCCAACCCCTCCAACCCTCCCGCGGCGCCGCCCGCGCCACCGCCCGAGACGAGGGAGGTCCCCCTGCCGTCCAGCCTCGCGGTGCTCTCGGGCGCGGTTGCGGTCGTGGCGCTCGGGCTACAGATTGCACGGGGCGCCCGACGCGGGCGCGCATCCAGCGCATGAAGGCGGATCCATGGAACGCGACGCGACCAGGTCGAACCTCTCCCTCGAGGAACTCGACAGGCAGGTCTTCTTCCATCCGAACACCGACCTGCGCGCCTTCGCCGCGGGGGAGCTCGGCGATCCGGCGATCGTCGAGGGCGCGGAGGGGATCGAGCTGCGCCTGCGCGACGGCAGCCGGCTGGTCGACGCGGGCGCCGGGCTGCTCTGCGTCAATGCCGGCTATGGCAGGACCGAGATCGCCGACGCGATCGCCGCGCAGGCGCGCAAGCTCGCCTTCTACCACGCGCATGGCGGCCATGCGTCGGAGGTCGCGATCCGCCTCACCGACCGTGTCCTGAAGCTCGCGCCGCCGGGCATGCGCAGCGTGTTCTGGGGGCTGCAGGGCTCGGACGCGCACGAGACGATGGTCAAGCTCGCCTGGTACGCGAACAACGTCCTGGGCCGGCCGCGCAAGAAGAAGATCATCGCGCGCCATCGCGCCTATCACGGGCTGACGATCATGGCCGGGAGCCTCTCCGGCCTGCCGCAGTTCCATCGCCATTTCGACCTGCCGCTCGGGCCGGTTCTGCATGTCGGCGCGCCCTATTTCTATCGGCGCGAGGACGTGGCGATGGACGAGGAGGCCTATTCCGAGGCCTGCGCCGAGGAGCTCGACCGGACGATACGCGCCGAGGGGCCCGACACGGTCGCGGCCTTCATCGCCGAGCCGATGATGAGCTCGGGTGGCATGCTGCCGCCGCCGGCGGGCTACTGGCGCCGCGTCCAGGAGGTGCTGCGCCGCCACGACGTGATGCTCATGGTCGACGAGGTGGTCACCGGCTTCGGGCGCCTCGGCGCGTGGTTCGGCTCGTCGCTCCACGGCATCGACGCGGACATGGTCTCCGTCTCAAAGGGCCTGACGAGCGGCTACCTGCCGCTGGCCGGCACGATCGTCTCCGAGCGCGTCTGGGGGATCCTGGAGGAAGGCTCGCGGCGGTTCGGGCCCTTCCACCACGGCTTCACCTACGTGGCGCATCCCGTCTGCGCCGCGGCGGCGATGGCGAACATCGACATCCTGGAGCGCGAGGACCTGCCGGGCAACGCCGCGCGCACGGGCGCCTGGTTCCTCGAGCGGCTGCGCGCGCGCTTCGGCGACATCGACATCGTCGGCGACATCCGCGGCCAGGGCCTGCTCGCGGCGATCGAGTTCGTCGCCGACCGCGCGACGCGCGCGCGCTTCCCCGCGGAGATGCGCCTCGGCCAGCTCGTCTCGCGCGCGGCGCGCGAGGAGGGCCTCGTCGTGCGGGCGCTGCCGGAGGGCGACATCATCGCCTTCTCGCCCGCGCTGACCGTGACGCCGGCGCAGCTCGACGACATCCTCGACCGGCTGCTGCGCGCGGTCGAGCGCGTGCGCGCCGGGATCAGCCCCGCGGCCTGAGGTCGAAGAGGCGCAGCGTGCCGGCCTCGGTGCCGGCGGCGAGGCGCCAGCCGTCGGGCGACCATTCGAGCGCCGAGACGGGCGAGCCCGTGGGACCGTCGAGCGGCGTCACGCGCTTCTTCGCGATGTCGGCGACATGCACCTGGCCATCGGCGAAGCCCAGCAGCACGAAGGGCGCGGCGGGATGGGCGGCGACGCGCGTGATCAGCACGGGCTCGTCGCCAGGCGGCTGCAGCTCGAGCGGCGGCTGGCCCTCCGGCCCCTTGCCGGCGAAGCCCCAGCACACGCAGAGCTCGACGCCACCGGAGACGAGCCAGTTCCCGTCATGGGTCCAGGCCAGCGACTTCGCCTTCGTCGCGTAGCCCTGCATCTGCATGTCGGCGCCGGAGGCAAGCCGCCAGACATGCAGCGCGTTCTCCTGCGTCGAGGTCGCGAGGAACTTCGAGTTCGGGCTGTAGCGGATCGCGATGTGCGAGCCCTTCCACGCCAGGCTGCGCGGCTTCTCCGCCGGCTTCTGCGTGAGGTGGATCGTCGTGCCGCCGTAATGCGCGACAGCCAGTCGCGAGCCATCGGGGCTGAAGCACAGGTCCGCGACGCTGCTGGGATGCGGGCCGAGCTCGTGCGTCCCCGTCGGCGTCACGAGATGGACGAGCTTGCCGGCCGCCGCGGCGACCATCGAGCGCCCCGCATGGGCGACGACGCCATCGATCCAGCCCCGCCGCGCCTTCAGCACCTCGGTCGCCTGCAGGTCGGCGCCGACGCGCACCAGGCGCCCATCGTCGCCGCCCGACAGGAAGTCCGTGCCCGAGGGTCCGCGGCAGAAGGCGAGGCTCGCGCCGCGATGCACGTCGACATCGCGCGGCGCGTCCTGCGCCAGCGGATCGGCTGGAAGCAGGACGACCTTGCCCGCCCCCGTCGCCGCCGCGACCGTGCCGCCGGCCGCGTCATGGGCGATGCCGACGACGAAGGCGCCGAGCTCGACGCGGCGCCGCGGCGGGCCCTTGGTCCCGTTGCCCTCCATCGCGCTGGCTCCCGCGTCCCGCGTCAGGCCGGCCGGGCGCAGGCGAGGAAGCCGCGTCGCAGCGCCTCCCCGTCGATCTGGCGGCCGATGAAGACGAGCTTGCTCGTCCGCGCGTCCCCCGCGCGCCAGGGCTGGCCCCAGTTGGAATCCATCAGCATGTGGACGCCCTGGAACACGAGGCGCCTGTCCTCGCCCGCGACCGAGAGCACGCCCTTCGAGCGCAGGATGTCCTGGCCCTTCTCGCGCAGGACGGTCGAGATCCACATGCGGAAGCGGTCCGGGTCGATCGGCCCGTCGATCGTGAGCGAGATGCTGGAGATCGTGGAATCGTGGCGCGTGACATGCGCCGCGCCCGCGGGTGCCTTCGCCTCGGCATGGCCATGGTCGTGGCCGTGGTGATCGTGGTCATGGTCATGGCCATGGTCGTGGTGGTCATGGCCATGATGGTCGTGGTCGTGGCCATGGTCGTGATGGTGGTGGTGGTCGTGGCCATGCTTCGCCGCGTGCAGGAACTCCGGGTCGACCGTGAGGATGCGCTCGAGGTCGAAGGCACCGCGATCGAGGATCGTCGCGAGGTCGATCTCGCTGCGCTGCGTGCGGTGGATCGTCGCGAACTTGTTGATCGAGCGGATCTGGGCCTCGACCGCCTTCAGCTCCTCTGGCGAGACGAGGTCCGTCTTGTTCAGCAGGATCACGTCCGCGAAGGCGACCTGGTCCTCGGCCTCGTGGCTGTCCTCGAGGCGCGCGGGGAAGAACTTCGCGTCGACCACGGTCACGATTGCGTCGAGCTTCGTGCGCGCCCGCACCTCGTCGTCCGAGAAGAAGGTCTGCGCAACCGGGGCGGGATCGGCGAGACCCGTGGTCTCGATGATCATCCCGTCCAGGCGGTCGGAGCGCTTCATCAGCCCGCCGATGATGCGGATGAGGTCCCCGCGCACGGTGCAGCAGATGCACCCGTTGTTCATCTCGAAGATTTCCTCGTCGGCGTCGACGACGATGTCGTTGTCGATGCCGACCGCCCCGAACTCGTTGATGATCACGGCGTATTTCCTGCCGTGGTGCTCCGTGAGGATGCGGTTGAGCAGCGTCGTCTTGCCCGCGCCGAGATATCCGGTCAGGACGGTCACGGGGATCTGGTTGGGCTCGCCGGTGGACATGGCTGCTTGGCTCCGCGTTGCGCGAGGTCGGGCCGCCTATATAGCAGCCGCGCGGCCCCGCACCACCCGCCCGCCACGCGCGCCGGGAATGGCAGGCCGCCGGCGGCGCCTGTAGCATCCCGCCTCCATTTCGGGGGGAACGGGCATGGAAGCGGCAGACCTGCGCATCAGCGACGTCATCGCGCATCCGCTGCGCGCCCGGCTGCCGCAGGCGCAGCGCACCAGCCAGGGCGACTGGCCGGCGCTCGACATCGCGGTGGTCGAGGTCCGGACGGACGCCGGCATCACCGGCTGGGGCGAGTGCCTCGCGCGCACCTCCTCGCCGGCCTATGCCGCGGCGGTTGAGACCATCCTGAAGCCGGTCCTGGTCGGCCGGAACCCGTTCGACGCCGCGGCGCTCTGGCGCGCCATGCGCGGCAGGCTGACGGGCCGCGCCGGCGGCATGCTGGTGGAGGCGATCGCCGGCGTGGACATCGCGCTCTGGGACATCATGGGCAAGGCCGCGGGGCTGCCGGTGCACAGGCTGCTCGGCGGCGTGGGGCGCCGCGAGGTCCTCGCCTACGCATCCTCCATCAACTGGGGCGACGACGCGCGCGCCGAGGCAGAGACGCGCGACTGCCTGGCGCGCGGCTTCCGCGCCATCAAGGTCAAGATCGGGCAGACGCCGCGCGCAGCGATCGCGCGCGCCGAGCTCGTCCGCAAGGTCGCGGGCCCCGACATCCGCCTCAGCGTCGACGCCAACTGGGCCTTCGACGTCGACGAGGCCACCGAGGTGGGCGAGGCGCTGGCCGCGCTCGGCTACTGGTGGTTCGAGGAGCCGATCCCGCCCGAGGACATCGAGGGCTATCGCCTGTTGCGCCAGCGCACGAAGGTGCGGCTCGCCGCGGGCGAGAGCGACTTCGTGGCGACGCAGGCCCGCGACCTGCTCGCCACGCGCAGCGTGGGCGTGATCCAGCCCGACGTCGCGCGCGCCGGCGGCATCACCGAGACGCGCCGGATCGCCGACCTCGCCGACGCCTTCCACGTGGCCTACGCGCCCCATGTCGGCTGGTCGGGCGCGCTCTGCGCAGCGGCCAGCGTCCAGCTCGCCGCGGCGCAGCCGAACTTCCTCGTCTACGAGTGCATGGTCTTCGACAACCCGCTGCGCGAGGAGCTGCTCGTGTCGCGCGTCGGCAGCCATCGCGACCTCGTCGACGGGAACGTCGCGGTGCCGCGGGGGCCGGGGCTTGGCGTGGAGGTCGACCTCGACGCGCTGGCCCGCCACGCCGTGCGCTGACCGCCCCCCTCCGCGCGGGGGATGGCGCAAGCCTGTTTCATGCATGGGCCCGGGAATTTCGTTTTGCGGGCCACCGGCCCGCTCCGGATGATCGGCGCTTCCCGCGGAACGGCCCTATCGGAGAGCGAATTGGCAAGCATCGTGCTCATGGATGGCGGCACCAGCCTCGAGCTGCTCGCGCGCTCGGCCAACAAGGCGCCACGCCTGTGGTCGGCCGAGTACCTGCTCTCCGAGCCCGACCTCGTCCGGTCGGTCCATGCCGACTACATCGCCGCCGGCGCGACCGTCGTCACGACGAACACCTACTCCGCCTCGTTCACCCGCATGTCGATGGTGATGGAGCAGGCGCGCGTGCCGCAGCTGCAGCGGCTCGCCTGCGAGCTCGCGAAGTCCGCGCGCGACGCGGCAGGCCAGCGCGGCGCAGGCGTCGCGATCGCCGGATGCCTGCCGCCGCTCAACGGCACCTACCGCCCCGACCGCGTCAGGGACTTCGACAGCAACCGCGACGAGTACGAGCGCCTTGCCGAGCTGCAGGCGCCGCATGTCGACCTCTTCCTCTGCGAGACCATGTCGACCGCCGAGGAGGCGCGCGCCGCCGCGGCCGCCGTCGCGCCCTTCGGCAAGCCCGTCTGGATCGCGTGGTCGCTCAGCGACGACGGCCCGGCGCTGCGCTCCGGGGAGAGCGTGGCGCAGGCCCGCGCCGCGCTCGGGGGCCTGCCCGTCGCGGCGGTGCTCGCGAATTGCTGCCCGCCGGAGAGCATCTCGCGCGCGATGCCCGGCCTCGTCGCGTCGGGCCTGCCGGCCGGCGGCTACGCCAACGGCTTCGTGCGCATCCCCGGCACGTTCCTGCCCGGCAGGACGCGCGAGCAGCTCGAGACGCGCAAGGACCTCGATCCCGAGGCCTATGCCGGGTTCGCGATGGACTGGATCGAGGCCGGAGCGCGCATCGTCGGCGGCTGCTGCGAGGTCGGCCCCGCCCATGTCGCGCTGATGCGCGAGCGCATCGAGGCTGGCGGGCACCGGATCGTCGCGCCGGCGCCCTGAAGCGGGACGCGCGGGCGGCCCCGCCGCTGGCCGTCAGCCGCGGCGAGAGGCCAGGATCCCGGGCCCGATCTCGCGCACATGGCGAAGCCCGACCTGGGCCAGCGCGATGCCGATGTCCTCGGCGAGCCCGTCGGCGAAGCGCGCGAGGCCCGGCGCGCCGGCCGCGCCCATCGCCCACAGGAAGGGCCGGCCGAGCATCACGAAGTCCGCGCCCGCCGCGATCGCCTTGACGATGTCCTCCCCGCTGCGCACGCCGCCATCGAGGACGAGCGGGAAGCCTGGCCCGACCGCCTCGCGCACGGCACCCAGCGCCTCGACCGTCGCCGGCGCGCCCTCGAGCTGCCTTGCGCCATGGTTGGAGACATAGACCGCGTCGGCTCCCGCGTC
>JBEGVV010000248.1:0-16188 GCA_041178225.1 Pseudomonadota bacterium
GGGCGAGGGGCGCGGAGGATGCGGCCCGGATGGTCTCGGCCACGCTCGATGCCGTCCCAGATGCGATCCTCGAGGTCGACGGCGAACGGATCGTCGTGCGTGCCAATGCCGCTGCGCGCAGCCTGCTCTCCGCCTCCCCGGGCATGACCCTGCTGTCCATCGTCCGAGACCCGGACATCCTCGCGGGCGTGGAGGACGTGCTCGCTGGCAGGGAAACGGCCGACATACCGTTCACGCTGCCGGGGCCGGTCGAGCGCCATCTCGTCGTGCATGTCCTGCGGCTCGACCTCGGCGCGGCCGCGCGCAGCCGGGCGATGCTCCTCTACAGGGACGTCACCGCGCTGCGGAACGCCGACAGGCTGCGCGCCGACTTCGTCGCCAATGTCAGCCACGAGCTGCGCACCCCGCTGGCCTCGCTGTCGGGGTTCATCGAGACGCTGCGCGGCCCGGCGCGGGACGACGAGCCGGCGCGCCTGCGCTTCCTCGAGATCATGGAGGGCGAGGCGCGGCGAATGACGCGGCTCGTCTCCGACCTGCTCTCGCTGTCGCGGATCGAGGCGAGCGAGCACGCCGTTCCGACCGATCCCGTCGACGTGCTGCCGATCGTGGCGCGCGTGGTCGACGCGCTTGCGCCCGTCGCGCGCGCCCGTCGCATCTCCATCGCGGTCGACATCGCTGCAGGCCTGCCGGCGATCCCCGGCGACGCCGACCAGCTCCAGCAGGTCCTCCAGAACCTGGTCGACAACGCGATCAAGTATGGCCGCGCCGACAGCGAGATCCGCATCGGTGCGCGGCTCGTGGCCGGCGAGGGCGGCATTCCCCCGCGAGTTGCCGTCGCCGTGGCGGATGCCGGTGACGGCATACCGCGCGAGCATCTGCATCGCCTTACCGAGCGCTTCTATCGCGTCGATCCCGGTCGCTCGCGCCGGATGGGCGGGACCGGGCTCGGCCTCGCGATCGTGAAGCACATCGTGAACCGGCATCGCGGCACGCTGTCGATCGAGAGCGTGCCCGGCGAGGGCTCGGTCTTCACCGTGCGCTTCCCCGCGCTTGCCGCCGCCGACCCCGCGCGCGCGCCGCACGCCGATCAGCGCGTCCAGTCGAGCTCGACGGCATAGTCCTCGAGCCTCGGCTCCTGCCGCACGAGGCCCTGCTGGCGCAGGAAGGCCGCGAAGCGCGCATAGCGACCGCGGTCCAGCGCGGCCGGCGCGTGGGCGAAGCGCGGGAGCGTGTCGCGCCAGGCGCGTCGGTTCAGCTCGTTGTCGAGGTCAGGCCGCCCCCGGACGAAGAGGCGGAAGGCGTCTTCGGGATGGTTGACCATGTAGAGCGTGCCGCGCTCGACGGCGCCAACGAAGCGGCGCAGGGCCGGGTCGGAGAGGCGCGCTCGGTTCGCGACGACGACGAGCTCGTCGTAGGGCGGGACGCCATGCTCCTCGGGATGGAAGGCGAGGCCCGGCCGGCCCTCGATGTCGAGCTGGTTTAGCTCGAAGTTGCGGAATGCCCCGATGACGGCATCGACCCGGCCCGCGAGCAGCGCTGGCGAGAGCGAGAAGTTCACGTTCACGAGCTGCACGTCCCCGAGGCCGAGGCCTGCCTGCCTCAGCATCGCGCCGAGCAGCGCGTCCTCGAATCCGCCGACGGAGAAGCCGATCCTCCGCCCCTTGAGGTCGGCGAGCGTGCGGACGGGGCCTCCGCGCAGCACGACGAGCGTGTTGAGTGGCGTCGCGACCAGCGTGGCGATGCGCGCAAGCGGCAGTCCGCGTTCCGCATGCAGCGTCAGCGCGGGCTGGTAGGAGATCGCGAGGTCGCCACGTCCCGCGGCCACGAGCTTCGGCGGGTCGTTGGGGTCGGCGGGCGCCACCATCTCCACCGCGAGGCCAGCCTCGCGGAAATAGCCGAGTTCCTGCGCGACGAGGAGCGGGCCGTGGTCGGGGTTGACGAACCAGTCGAGGAGCAGCGTCATGCGCTGCGGAGACTGGGCTGGGGCGGGCCCTGCGAGCAGCGCCAGCAGCAGCGCCGCGATGGCGCGGGTGATCCTCATGGTCGGGCTCCTTACTGCTCGATGTCCGGTTGCCAGTGGACGAGCCGGCGCATCGACCGGTCGACCGCTGCATGGAGCGCCACGGCGAGCGTGGCGAGGACGAGGAGCGCGGCGAACATGAGATCCGTCTGCATGCGCGCATTCGCCTGCATCATCACGAAGCCGAGCCCCTCGGCGGCGCCGACCCACTCGCCGATCACCGCGCCGATGGGGGCCAGGGCCGCCGCCATGCGCAGCCCCGAGGCGATGCCCGGCAGCGCGGCCGGCAGGCGCACGCGCCAGACGATCCGTGCCGCGCCGAAGCCCATGCAGCGAGCGTTCCGGACGAGCACCTCGGGCGTCGCGGCGATGCCGTCGCGCGTCGCGATCGCGACGGGAAAGAAGACGACGAGGGTCGCCATCGCGATCTTCGAGGCGAGGCCGTAGCCGAGCCAGAGCACGAGCAGCGGCGCGATCGCGAAGACCGGTATTGCCTGGCTCGCGACGACCATGGGTTCCGCCCAGCGGCGCAGCGCCGGAAGCACCGCGACGGCGCATCCGATCGTGCAACCGAGAGCCGACCCGAGCAGCAGGCCGGCGACGATTTCGACGAGGGTGGACGCCGCGTGGGTGGCGAGGAAGTCGGCGCGCTCGAGCAGGGCCATGCCCACGCGCCAGGGCCGCGGCAGCATGTAGGCCGGGAGGTCGAGCAGCAGGACGAGCGCGTCCCACGCCGCGAGCAGCCCCGCGGCCGTCACCGCGGCCCGGCCGAGCCTGGCTATGCCTCGCGTGGCCATGCGGCGTGGAAATGATGGACGGGGCCGTGGCCTTCGCCCGAGCCGACGTCGAGTTCCCCCGAGGCCGCGATCGCCGCGGCGAGATAGGCGCGCGCCTCCCGGATCGCGTCGAAGGGATCGGGATGGCGGGGAAGGAGCGCCGCGATCGCCGCCGAGAGGGTGCAGCCCGTGCCATGGGTGTTGCGGGTCGCGATCCGCGCGGCCGCGAGCTCCGCTACGCGCGTGCCGTCGTCGATCACGTCGACCACGGTTTCCCCCGGAAGGTGCCCACCCTTGAGGACGACGATCCCCGGCCCGAGCGCGAGGAGGCGCCTTGCCATCGCGCGCATGGCGCCGGGCCCGGCCGGCTCGGCCTCGCCGAGCAGGTCGGCCGCCTCCGGCAGGTTGGGCGTCAGCACGCTTGCCATCGGCACGAGCAGGCGGCGCAGCGCGTCGACCGCCTCGGCGGCCAGCAGGCGGTCGCCGCTCTTCGCGACCATCACCGGGTCGAGCACGATCCGCGGGACGCCATGCGCGGCGAGGCGGCGCGCGACGGCCTCGACGACCTCGGGGCTCCCGAGCATGCCGATCTTCACGGCGTCGATCCGGACATCGGCGAGGAGCGTGTCGACCTGCGCCGCGACGAATTCCGGGGGCACGATGTGCACGCCGTCGACGCTGCGCGTGTTCTGGGCGGTGAGCGCCGTGACGACGCCCGTGCCATAGGCGCCGAGCGCGGAGAACGCCTTGAGGTCGGCGAGGACGCCCGCACCCCCGGAGGGATCGACCCCGGCGATGGACAGGACGTTCGGCGTCATGGCGTGCCTCCGCGGACGATGCCGCGCAGCCTGCGCGCCGCGGCCGCGGGATCGACGGCCGCGCAGATCGCGCTGACCACGGCGATGCCGTCGGCGCCTGCAGCAATCGCCTCCGCCGCGTTGGCCGGGCCGATCCCGCCGATCGCGACGGCGGGAAGGCGCGTCGCCGCGCGCAGCCGCGCGAAGCCCGCCGCGCCCAGAGGGGGACCCGCGTCGCCCTTGGTCGCCGTCGAGGCGAAGGGCCCGATGCCGACATAGTCGACGAGCAGGGGATCGACCCGCGCGATCTCGCCGGGGCTTCCCGCGGACTGGCCGATGATGGCGGCTGGGCCAAGCAGGGCGCGCGCATGCGCCGGGTCGCCGTCGTCCTGGCCGAGATGCACGCCGTGCGCGCCGGCCGCGGCCGCGACCCCGGCGCGGTCGTTGACGATCACGCGGATGCCGGTTGCCGCGACGGCATCGACCAGGGCGCGCGCGAGCGCGACGAGTTCCGCGTCGCCGGCATCCTTGTCGCGCAGCTGGACCATGGTGATGCCGCCCGCCGCCGCGGCGCGCACGGTCTCGACGAGGCCGCGCGCCGCGGTCATGGCGCGATCGGTGACGAGGTAGAGCGACAGGTCGAAACCTTGTGTCATGGCGTCACCTTCGCGCGCTCGAGGAGGGTCGCCTCGTCAAGGTCGTGCAGGGCGTCGAGCAGGGCGATCCTGAAGCTGCCCGGGCCATGGCTTCGCGCCGCCGCCACCTCGCCCGCGACGGCGAGCCAGGCGAGCGCGGCGGCCGCGGCGGCGCGGGCGCTGGACTCCACCGCCAGCGCCGCGGCGACCAGCGCGGTGGCTCCGCATCCCATGCCGGTGACGCGCGCCATGACCGGATGACCCCCGGCCAGCGATGTCGTTCCGGTCGCGTCGACGACATGGTCGACGCTTCCCGTCATCGCCACGACGATGCCGGCCTCGCGTGCCAGCGCGTCGGCGGCGCCTCTCGCGTCGGCCGCGGGGATGGCGGCATCCACGCCGCGCAGCGCGGCCGCGTCGCCGCCCGCGAGGATCGCGACCTCGCCGGCATTGGCGCGGAGCACCGTCGGTCGCATCGACAGGAGCGCGCGCGCCGCGGCGCCGCGATGCGCCGATCCGCCGAGCCCGACCGGATCCAGCACCCATGGCCGGCTAGACGCGCGCATCGCCGCCGCCGCACCGAGCAGCGCCTCCAGCCTCTGGGCGGTGAGCGTGCCGATATTCGCGGCCAGCGCATCAGCGCGGCCCGCGAACTCCGCGGCTTCCTCCGGGGCGATGACGGCGGCGGGCGACGCGCCAGCGGCCAGCAGCATGTCGCAGGTCGTCTCCATCGCGACCTGGTTGGCGATGTTGTGGACGAGCGGACGTCGCGCGCGGACGGCCGCGAGGATGCGGGCCGCCTGCGCGGCGTCGAAGCGCGGGGTGGCCATGCGGTGCGTGCTCACGGACGATGGGGGCGAAGCAGGCGCTCGGCCTCGCGCTGCGCCGCCGCCAGCGCCTCCGCGGGCGCGCGCGTGCCGACCAGGGCCGACTGGATCGCGTCGTTCAGCGCCTTGGCGACGCGCTGGTTGTCGTGGGTGGAGAACTCGGCGCGCACGTGGCGCAGCTGGTCGCGCGCCACCGCCGCGGCGGGGTTCCCGGCGAGGTGGCGGCGCATCCGCTCGGTGCGCCACGCGGCCTCGGTGACCGCGATGTATCCGGTATCGATGCTCCATTGCGCGGCACGCTCGGGGGCCGTGAGGAAGCGCGCGAAGCGCAGCGCGGCCTCGCGCTCCGCGGCGCTGGCATGGCGGAACAGGTAGAGGTTCCCGCCGCCCGGCACGGAGCCCCGCTGCATCCCGGCCGGCAGCATCGCCACGCCGAAGGGGAAGCGCGCATTCGCGGTGACATGGGCGAGGTTGCCGGTGGTAACCCAGGTCATCGCGACCTTGCCGAGCAGGAAATCGGAAGGCGCGGTTCCCCAGTCGACGATGCCCGGCGGGTGGACGGCGTGCCGCCGCGACAGGTCGACCCAGAACTGGAGCGCGCGCGCCGCCTCTGGCGTGTCGAGGAAGGTGCGCAACCCGTCCTCGTCGGCGAGGCGGGCGCCAGCCTGCTCGGCGAAGCACTGGAAGAGGGCGTAGGGAAAGGCGGAGGAGGGGACCTGCACGCCCCAGCGCTGCACGCGCCCGGCCGCGTCGCGGGCCGTCAGGCGCCCCGCCATCTCCACCATCTCGTCCCAGGTCCCGGGCGGCCTGTCCGGGTCGAGCCCCGCCTGCGCGAAGGCCTCCCTGTTCCAGTAGAGGACGACGGTCGAGCGCTGGAACGGCACGCTCCAGACCTTGCCTCCGCTGCGGCTGTTCGAAAGCAGGGCGGGGATGAAGCCGTCCAGCCAGGCGCGGTCTCCGGGCGTGGCCGCGAGATCCTCGATCGCGACGATCGCGTCCTCGTCGATGAGGGAGAACAGGTCGCTGGCCAGCAGCACCGCCAGATGCGGCCCCTGGCCGGCGCGCAGGGCGGTGAGGCTCTTCGTGAGCGTCTCGTTGTACGAGCCGGCATGGACCGGCTTGACCCGGATGCCGGGGTTCTCGCGCTCGAACTCG
The DNA here is from genome assembly GCA_041178225.1 of Pseudomonadota bacterium. Taxonomy (GTDB): domain Bacteria; phylum Pseudomonadota; class Alphaproteobacteria; order CACIAM-22H2; family CACIAM-22H2; genus CAIOSQ01. Next base: position 6,211 of record JBEGVV010000248.1, read on the forward strand.
GCGGCCATCTCGTCCACGAGGCGGGCGATCGGGCCGCCGACGGCGATCGGGTAGTTGAAGACGAGTTCCACCGCGCGGGCGGGGGCGCAGGCGAGGAAGGTCCAGGCTAGCGCGAGCATGGCGCAGAGCCTGACCGTGGAGCGAGGACGGGTGGCGGAATGGTGCATCGCGACTCCCTCCGCTGGAATGACCCAGATCAGGTTATGCGGGTGTGATCTCAGCCCTGCCGGAGATCGGCGAGGCACCCCGTGTCGATGCCGCTTGGTAGACGGGCGATCGAGCGACGTCAATCGCACGGGGGCCCGCGGAAAATGACAATTCCGAGACACTCCACGCGCGTGCCCCCGGTTGTCGCGGAGGCGCTATGTTCGCGCGCGCAGCAGGGAGCAGGGATGCACGTGCCGGAGCAGAAGATCGCCTGCCTCGTCGTCGCGGCGGGGCGTGGGACGCGCGCGCGCCAGGCGGATGGCGTGGCGAAGCAGTACCAGCATATCGGCGCCGTTCCCGTGCTCACGCGCACGCTGCGCGTGTTCGCCTCGCATCCGCGCATCTCGGCGATCCTCGTGGTCTTCCATCCCGACGACCGCCTCGCCTATGACGCGGCGACGCAGGGGTTGCGCGGGCGCCTGCTCGATCCCGTGCCCGGCGGCGCCACGCGCCAGGACTCGGTGCGCATGGGGCTGGAGGCGCTCGCCGCCGTCGCGCCCGACATCGTGCTGGTCCACGACGCGGCGCGCCCCTTCCTCCGCCACGACCTGGTCGATCGCGTGCTCGCGGCCCTCGGGGAACATGCCGGCGCGATCCCCGCGCTGCCGGTCGCCGACACGCTCAAGCGCAACGCCGCGGGGATGCTTGTCGGCGGCACAGTCGCGCGCAACGGGCTCTACCGGGCGCAGACGCCGCAGGGCTTCCGATTCGAGCCGATCCTCGCCGCGCATCGCGCCGCCGCCGCCGAGGGCCGGCTCGACTTCACCGACGATGCCGCCGTCGCGGAATGGCGCGGCATGCGCATCGCGATCGTCGAGGGCGCGGAGATCAACCGCAAGCTCACCACCACCGCCGACATCGCGCAGGCGGATCGCGAGTTCAGGGACGGAAGCTGGGATGGCCAGGAGAGGCGCTCGGGCATGGCGCGCGCCGTCGTGCCACTGGCGCCTGGCGACCGGATCAGGCTCCTGGGTGCCACGCTGCCATGGCGGCACGCCGATGCGCGGCCTGGTGGCGGTGATCGCGCCGCTGCCGCCATCGCACTCGCCCTGTTGCGCGCGGCGCGGCTGGCCGATGCCGATGCCACGCTGCCCGAAGCGGGGCGCCGGGTCAGGGAAGCCGGCGGCGGCATCGCCAGCGTCGACCTTGCGCTCTTCGCCTCGGACCTCCGGCTCGACGGGCAGCGCGATGCGATGCGCGCATGGATCGCGGATGCCCTCGCCATCGAGCCGACGCGCGTGGGCCTCGACGTGCGCGCGCCAGGCGAGCTTGGCCTCGCGACGACGCAGGACGAGCTCGCCCTCGTCGCCCACGCGGTCGTGACGATGCCCGAGGCGCTGCCCGCGGAGCCTTCGCCCCAGGGCCAGGAGGCGGCGATCGGCGCAGGCATGGACCTGGCCTCCACCGGGCATCCGCCGGGGATGCCGCTCCTGTCCGCGATACGCGCGCCCGCCGACCTGCATGCCCTGCCCGAGCGCGAGCTGCCCCGGCTTGCCGCCGAGCTGCGCGGGGAGGTCGCCGCCGCGGCGTTGGCCGATCGCGGGCATCCCGGTCCCGCGCCCGACGTCGCGGAGCTGACGGTGGCGCTGCATCGCGTCTTCGATCCGCTGCGCGACAGGCTTGTGCTCGGCCACGGCCGCCAGTCGCGCCCGCACGCGATCCTCGCCTCGCGCTATGGCGATGCGGCGCCGTCGCGCGCCGGCGCCGCGCAGCCTGGCGAGGCGCATACGGCGGACCCGATCTCGGCGGGGCTCGGGAAGGCGGTCGCGCGGGACCTGCGCGGCGATGGCCACCACGTGGTCTGCGTCATCGGCGACGACGCGCTCTCCGCCGGCATGACCTACGAGGCGCTGAACGGCGCGGGCATGCGCAACGAGCGCCTCGTCGTCATCCTTGCCGACAGCGGTGCCGGCATCGCCGAGCCGGTCGGCGCGGTCACCGCCTATCTCGCGCGCCTGTCCTCGTCATCGGCCTATTTCCGCCTGCGCGATGCCGCGAGGCAGCTCGCCCGCCGCCTGCCGCGCAGGTGGGAGCGCCGCGCGGCGCGCGCCGAGGAGATGACGCGCACCTACTGGACCGGTGGCACGCTCTTCGAGGAACTCGGGTTCCACCATGTCGGGCCAATCGACGGCCATGACTTCGCGCACCTCCTGCCGGTGCTGCGAAACGTGCGCGACGCCGATGCCGGGCCGATCCTCGTCCATGTCGTGACGCGGAAGACCGATGGCCTCGTCGCATCCAATGGCGGCGCGCGCGACCATGGCGCCGGGGGGAGCGGACCGGCCGTGCCCGCGAAGGCGACGGAGCCAGGAGTCGATCCCGAGCTCGATGGGCGCTTGCTCGCTGAAGGCCTTGCCGACGCGGCACGCCGGGATCCGTCGATCGTGGCAGTCGCCGCGGCCCTACCCCCGGAGGCCGGGTTTGCCAGGTTCGGCGCCGAATTCCCGGGGCGTAGCTTCGATGCCGGGATCGCCGTGCAGCACGCCGTCAGCCTTGCCGCCGGCCTCGCGATGGAGGGCCTGAAGCCCTTCCTCGCCACCAGCTCGGCCGCCTTGCTGCGCGGCCACGGCCAGGTCGTCCACGACGTGGCGCGGCAGCGCCTGCCCGTGCGCCTCTGCATCCTTGGTGGAGGCCACGATGCTCCAGGCCTCGACATCGCCAGCCTCGGGTGCATCCCCGGCATGACGATCATGGCGGCCTCGGACGAGGTGGAGTTGCGCCACATGGTGGCGACGCAGGCCGCGCTCGACGAAAGCCCTTCGGCGCTTCGCGTCCCGCGGGGCGGGGGCGCCTTGGGCGATGCCGCCACGCGCGGCGTGGCGATTGCGATCGGCCGGGGGCGCGTGCTGCGCGAAGGCGGGCGCGTGGCGCTGCTGTCGATTGGCACGCGCCTGGCCGCATGCCTCGAGGCGGCCGCGACCCTTGGGGCCCAGGGCGTGTCGTCCTCCGTCGCCGATGCGCGCTTCGTGATCCCCCTGGACGAGGACCTCGTGCGGCGCCTGGCGCGCGACCATGAGTTGTTGGTCACGGTCGAGGAAGGATCCATCAGCGGCTTCGGCAGCCTTGTCCTCCATTTCCTCGCGCGCGAGGGGCTGCTCGATGGGGGGCGAGCCAAGGTCAGGACGATGGTTCTGCCCGACCGATCCACCTGGCGAGGTCCCCTCGCGCCCATGGACGCCGGGGCTGGCCTCGACGCCCCCGCGATCGTCGGCACGGTCCTATCGGTGCTGGGGCGCCACCGCGAGCCGCGGCTGGGCGGCGCGCGTTGAGGCGGTCATCCACGCATCGCTGGACGCGCGCCAACTATTGAAAGCCGTAGCCAGGCGGACAGGCGATCGATGACCGCGACCGCTACCAGGATCATGAGGATGATCGCCGAGACGTGCTGGTATTCAAGGATGCGGATCTGCTCCGAGAGATGCAGGCCGATGCCACCGGCGCCGACGATCCCGATGATCGTCGCCGAACGCGTGTTTGACTCGAAGTAGTAGAGGACCTGGCTCAGGAGGACCGGGACGACCTGCGGCAGGAGCCCGAACCTGACGGCATGGCCACTGCTCCCGCCGGTGGAGAGAACCCCCTCGACCGGGCCGCGGCTCGCGGCCTCGATCGCCTCGGAGAACAGCTTGCCGAATATGCCTGCATTCGCGGTGGCAACCGCGAGAACGCCCGCGAATGGCCCGAGTCCAACGACGTTGATCCAGACAAGGGCCCAGATCAGCTCGTCCACGCCCCGCACGCAGTCAAGGATCCGCCTCGACGCGAAGTGCACGATCCGGCTGGCCACGACGTTGCGCGCCGCGATCAAGCCGGCAGGGAATGCGAGCAGGGCCGCCGCGAGCGTGCCGAGCAAGGCGATCGCGATCGTCTCGGCGAGCGCATGGACGTAGACCAGGAACTTCGCCCACCCGCCGGTGTCGGGAGGGAGCATGAGCAGCGCTATGGCGCCGAGCCTGGCGATCCCCTCGACGAAGCGCGATGGCGAGATCCCGACCATGGCATACCCCCATGCGAGGACCAGGGCCAGGACCAGCGCGACCGTCGCCACCGCGCCATGCGAGCGCCAGGGCGATGGAAAGCCGCCGGGATGGCGAAGCTTCATCTCGCGCGCGATGCCGGCGCGGTCCTTGGCGGGCGAGGTGTTCACCGATGCTGCTCCCATCCGAGCAACGCGTGGCGAAGGCGCTCGGTTGCAATGTCGATCACGGTGACGCTGAGGACTATCAGGACGAGCATCGCGCTTACGTCGGGATAGTAGAACTTGCGGATCGCCTCGATGAGGTCCTGCCCGATGCCGCCGGCGCCGACGAACCCCATCACGGCGGCGCCGCGCACGTTGATCTCGAAGCGCAGCAGCGCGTAGCTCGCGAGGTTCGAGGCGACCTGCGGCATCACGGCGTAGCGGATCGCCTGGTAGCGGCTCGCGCCACAGGACGAGATTCCCTCCACTGGCCCCATGTCGATGTTCTCTACCGCTTCCGCGAAGAGCTTGCCCAAGGCCCCTATCGTGTGGATCGCGATCGCCAGCACGCCTGGCAGCGGCCCGAGCCCGAATGCCTGCACGAAGATGAGCGCGAAGACCAGTTCGGGCACGGTCCTGCAGAATTCGAGGCACCTGCGCGCACATCCCCGGGCCAGCGGGCTTGGCGAGAGGTTGGCCGATGCGGCGAAGCAGAGCGCCAGGCCCCCGATCGCCCCGGTCAGCGTGCCGAGGTAGGCTATGAGGACCGTCTCGCCCATCAGGGTCGCCCAGTAGCCGGCGCCCCACATCCAGTCGCCCACGTCCATCCACACGCGGCGGCCATCATCGAGCCGGAAGATGCGATCGATGTATTCCGGCATCCGGTGGATGTTCGCCCACATTCGGGCGAGGTCGACTTCCGCGACCACCCCGGAGGCGATGACCGCCGCGCCGAGGGCGATTGCGCCGATGAGCAGTTGCCTTCGCCGCTCCGTCGCCGCCGCGCCATAGGCACGGCGCAGCGGCGACAGGCGCGCCTCGGGCAGCCGGGGCAACGTGGACGACATCGCCGATCGGGCCTGGTGCACGGAAGGCTTCAGGAGCCACGCCTGCGGCGCATGTCGTCGACGAACTTCTGCAGGGCGACGATGGGCTCGTAGTCGGCGTGGCCTACCCTCTTGAACCCGATGTCCCGCCCGTCGGAGAGCCGGTCGAAGGCGGGCTTCGCCTTCTGGGGTGCTTCCTCGAAGGCCCTGGCGATCGCCGCCTTCAACTCGGCCGGCAGCGAGGCGAGGTATGTATTGGGCGAACCCATGATGAGGTCCGAACGGAAGACGATCTTCACGTCCGAGGCCCTCGCCAGGTTCTTGGCCGCCATCCGCGTCAGGTTGGAGTCGGTCTCCGAGTTCCACCAGTTGAACGCGACGTCGCAGGTCTTCTGCACGAGGGCCGTGATCGCGTTCTCGTGGCTGCCCGCGTAGGCGACCTTGCCGAAGAACTTGTCGGGATCGATGCCGAGCTTGCTCATCGAGAACCGAGGCACGTTGTTGCCGGACGCCGAGTTCGGGTCGACGAGGCAAAGGTTCCTGCCCCGGAAATCCTCTAGCCGCGCGCCCTGGTCGGCCGATCGGGCATATGCGACGGAGTAGTACCCGATCGAGCCATCGGAGTTGATCGTGGTGTTGAACGCCTCGACGCCGCCATTCGTGACGGTCCATGCGCGGACATAGGAAGAGGGGCCATGCGTCGCGATGTGGATGTTGCCGGCCTTCTGGCCCTCGATCACCGCCGCGTAGTCGGTGGCGATGCGCAGCACGATCCGGGTGCCAAGTTCGCGGGACAGGTACTCGACGAACGGCTCGTATCGCTGGGTGACCCCGGAGGCGTTCTCGGCCGGCACGATCGAGTAGACGAGTTCAGGATAGGCCTGCTTCCAGGCCTGCGCGGAGGCGAGGAGGGGAAGGCTCGCTGCGAGCGCGAGCGCGGTGGCGAAGATGCGTCTGGACATCGATGTGCCTCGGTTATTGTTCGGAGGAGCCGCGTCAGGCGGCCGCTGGCGCCAGGATCGCGGGCGATGGACGCCCATCCTGCGGCGCATCGCCGAACGACGCCTCGCCGGCCTCCAGGCCGTAGAGTTCGCGCGCGGCGGATTGGGTCAGTTCTTCCGGATCGCCATCGAAGGCGACGCGGCCGGCCGCCATGCCGACGAGGCGATCGCAATAGGCGCGCGCGACGTCGAGGGCGTGGAGGTTGCAGATCACGGTGATCCCGTACTCGCGGTTGATCCGCCGCAGCCCGTCCATGACGAGCCGGGTGTTGCGCGGGTCGAGGGACGCGATCGGTTCGTCGGCGAGGACCAGCCGCGGTTCCTGCACCAGCGCCCGCGCGATGGCCACGCGCTGCTGCTGCCCGCCGGAGAGCGTCTCGGTGCGTTGCGCGGCCAGCGCGGCCATGTCGAACTGCTCGAGCGCCGAGAGGGCGAGCGCGCGATCCTCCTCGCTCCAGAGCCCGAGCATCGCGCGCGCCGGCGATGCGTGGTTCAGGCGCCCGAGCAGGACGTTGGTCATCACGTCGAGCCGCCCCACCAGGTTGAACTGCTGGAAGATCATCGCGGCATCGCGGCGCCAGCGGCGGAGGTCGGCGCCGCGCAAGGAAGTGACGTCCTGCCCGCGGAAGGAGATCCTTCCCGAGGAGGGATCGGCAAGCCGGTTGATCATCCGCAGCAGTGTCGACTTGCCTGCGCCGGATCGCCCGATCACGCCGACGAAGCTGCCTTCGGCTATGCTCAGCGATACATCGTCGACGGCGGCCTTGCCGCCAAAGCGCTTGGTGAGATGGTGTGTCTCGAGCATGGCCAACCTCCGGATTGCCGCATGGGTATCCGGGGCACGGGACGATTCCGTGACGGGACGGTGCCCGAGCGAGGACTCGGGAGCCGGCCCCTGAACCGTCACATTCCGATCATCGGCGCTTCTCGGGCGTGGCCTCTCATTGGGCATGGATCGTGGAATCGCGAGCATCGGCACGCTCGTCCTCGTCGTGGGCCCGAGTGGCGCGGGCAAGGACACGCTCATCGCGGGCGCGAGGGCCGCGCTCGAGGGCGATCCCGGGTTCGCCTTCCCGAGGCGCTGCATCACCCGTCGCGCCGATGCGGGTGGCGAGGATTTCGAGCCGATGGACGAGCGCGCCTTTGCCGCGGCCGAGGTCGCGGGCGAGTTCGCCCTGCGCTGGCGCGCTCATGACCTTGCCTATGGCTTGCGCGGCTCCGCGATAGACCCGCCGCTCGCGGCCGGCGCCTGCGTCGTGGCCAATGCATCGCGCTCCGTCGTGGATGCCGCGCGCGCCGCGTTCGCGCGCGTGCGGGTGGTTCTGGTGACCGCGCCTGCCGCATTGCTCGCCCGCCGGCTGGCGGCACGGCGGCGCGAGAGCGAGGCCGACATCGCGGCCCGGCTCGCGAGGGCCGGTGCGTTCGACGTGGACGGCTGCGACCTCGTCATCGTGAACGACGCAGGCATGGAGGAGGGGATCCAGGCCTTCCTCGACGGCCTGCGCCGCTTCGCGGCAGGCGGTCGCTAGCCGTCCAGCGGACAGCGCCGTGCCAGCGAGAAGGGTTCGCCCGCCCGCTGCTGCATGAAGATGCAGAGATCCGCGATGTCCACTGCGTCGCTGCAGGCCTTGGCGGCCGGCACCTCGAGCATCGCGGCAAGACGTTCCCTGGCATGCGTTTCCATCGCCGAGGTCAGGGTCATGTGGAAGCGGAATTCCGAGAAGACATGCGGATAGCCCCAGCGGCGCAGGTTCGCTTCCTGCGGCGGGGTCAGCCCGGCGGCGCGCCTGCGCAGGAGTTCCTGTTCACCTGGAGGGGCGCGGAAGCCATCAAGCACCTCGACGCATGTCGCGGCGAGGAAATCGATCTCACGGCGACGAACCGCCGGGACCAGCGCGAGGAAGCGTCCGACCGCAGCTAGCCTGAGCGGAACCGCCGCCACCGGGGCAAGGGTCCCTGCGAGCCTGTCGACGGCCGAGAACAGGTCGCCCTCGGTGCGCCCGGCCGCGAGCCGGAACGGCGGCTTCAGCGTGGCATGGAATCCATAGGCGCTCGCTTGCGCCACGGCCGCGGCCCATTCGCCCGGCGGGGGCCCGGGGAGTGGATATGGTGGCAGGGGAGCCGCCGGGTCGGGATCGCGACCGAGCCAGCCATTGCCGAAGCGCGCGAGAGCGGAGCCCTGCCTGGGCGCCCAGTAGAGCGCGTAGCGGGGTTGCGCGTCGCTCAAGCGACCCGTTCCCCTGCGCGCCAGACGCCCCGTATCACGGGCACGGGGCCGCGGTCGTCGACGCGTATCACGTCCGCGCGCTTGCCGACCGCGATGGTCCCGCGATCGTCGAGGCCGAGCAGGCGCGCGGGATTCGACGTGACGGTCGCGATCGCCTGCGGCAGGGGCATGCAGGATTCGCGATGCATCCTCGCCACGCCATGGATGAGGCTTGCCGGGACGTAGTCGGAGGACAGCAGGTCGACGAGTCCCTCGCGGCCAAGGTCGAGCGCCGAGACGTTGCCCGAATGGGAACCCCCGCGGACCGCGTTGGGTGCGCCGAGCAGGATGGCGAGACCCGCCTGCCTCGCCCGGCGGGCCGCTTCGGTGGTCGTCGGGAACTCGCTGAAGCACAGGCCCGCCTCCGCGGCTTCGTCCACGTGCGAGGCGCAGGCGTCGTCGTGGCTGCCCGCGACGAGCCCGCGGGCACGGACGATGTCGAGGACACGCTCGCGGTTCGGCGCGGCGTGCCGTCGTTGAGCCTCCCTGTGCCTTTCAAGGAGCGCATCCATCTCCGCGTCCCCGAGCCCGGCCTTGCCCTGGTAGTAGCGGCGGTACACGGCCTCGTCCGCGAACTGGCGCTGGCCCGGTGTATGGTCCATGAGCGTGACCACGCGCACGCGCGGGTTTTCCGCCAGGCCCTCGAAGCTGTCGAGCAGGTTCGCGTGGCTCAGCTCGGCGCGCAGGTGGAGCAGGTGGTCGCAGCGGAGGGACTTCGCGTCGATCGCCGCGTCGATGGCCCCGACCATCTCCCGCAGGAGGCCTGACCGCGCGGGGTTGTTCCATATGTCGCCGACGGTGATGGCGTCGCAGACGGTCGTCACGCCGGCGGTCGCGACCTGCGCGTCATGGGCGAGCACGGCGCTCTCGAGCGGCCACTTCACGCCCGGGCGCGGGGCGACGTGCTTCTCGAGGTTGTCGGTGTGGATCTCCACCATGCCTGGCATGACGAGGTCGCCGCCGCAGTCGATGCAGCCCCAGGGTGGGGCGCCCCCGGGCTCGAGTTCGGCGATGCGGGACCCGCGGATGACGAGGTTGCCCTTGACGACCTCGTCGGCGAGGGCGATGCGGGCGTTCCCGAAGACGACCTCGTAGCTCATGCCGCCCTCGCCATCGACGTGCAGTCGACCTCGCGCGTCGCGACTGCTGCCCTCGTCTCGGCGTCGTGGAAGATGCCGAGGATCGCCGCGCCGCGCGAGCGCGCCGCCCGGACGAGGTCGATCACCACTTCCCGGTTACCGTCATCCAGGGACGCGGTTGGTTCATCGAGCAGCAGGACGGGGAAGGGGACGACGAAGACCCGCGCGATGTTCACGCGCTGCTGCTCGCCGCCCGAGAAAGTCGTCGGCGACAATCCCCACAGGCGCTCGGGGATTCGCAGCGAGGCAAGCATCCTGCCGGCCTGCGCGATCGCGTCCTCGGGGCTCGCGCCCGCGAGCCTCGCCCCCTCGGCAACGACGTCGATCGCGGGGACGCGCGGTATGACGCGCAGGAACT
>JBEGVV010000249.1:0-17280 GCA_041178225.1 Pseudomonadota bacterium
GCGCGACGGCGGCATCAGGCGGTAGTCGTCGCGGCGGATGCCGCCCACGCAGCGCGCGAGCAGCGCCTGCCACGGCGCGCGCGCGCGCGCGGCGCGCTGGATCGCCTCCATGATCTCGCCCGGTGCATGGCCATGGCCGCCTCCCGCGAGGCCCTCGCGCAGGTCGCGCAGCAGGTCGTGGCGGAGCCGCCCGAGCTCGACCGGGCTCGGGGCCGCGGCCTCGCCAGCCGCGCCCGCGCGCGGATCCCCGGGGTCGAGATGGTGGTCGAAGCCGCGCTTTTCCGTGTCGGGCACGCGCGGCGGCGCGGCCTGCGCCGGCGCTTGCACGGCAGGCTGCGAATGCGCGCCGGCCGCGCGTGCCTTGCCCTGCGCCAGGGCGCGCCTGCGCGCCGCGCCGATGCGCGGCACGGCGCGGGCCGGCGCGCCGCCGCGCCCGTGTCCCGCGCCGTCCCCGCCGCCGGCTTGCCCCAGGGGGGCTGGCCTCGGCCTGCGGTCCGCGGCGAGCAGGTCGTAGATCGTCTCCGCTGTCATGTCCCTGAAGGCCCGGCGCGCGAGATGGGGATGCGGCAGCCGCATGCGCATCGCGTCGAGCACGAGGAGGTTGGTCGCGTGGTCGATCGCCTCGTTCCAGAGATCCGGCTCGCGCGCCCCGCGTCGCTCGCAATGGCCGAGCACGGCATGCAGCATCTCGTGCGCGAGGACGCCGGCGATCTCCTCCTCGTCGAGGCGATCGAAGAAGGCGCGGCTCCAGTAGATGCGATAGCCATCCGTCGCGGCGGTGTCGCACCAGCCGCCGGGCTCCACCTCGACCAGCGGCAGGCGCGCCGTGGCGTTGGCGAGGAAGGGATGCCGCAGCATGAGCTGCAGCCGCGCGCGCCGCACGCGCTCGGGCATCTCGCTCATCGCAGGAGGTCGCGATGCTTCGCGGCGAAAGCGGTGAAGCCGCGGTCCTTCGCGAAGTCCGGCCGCAGCCGCAGCACCTGGCGCGCGAGCAGCACGCCGAGTTCCGGCGCGAGCCGCCCGAGCAGCCTGCCGGCGGACCTGAGCGTCGCGTCCTCGCCGCAGCGCGCGCCGACATGGGCGATCAGCGCGTAGAGGTCGCCGAGGTCGCTGGGCAGGATCGCCCTGTCCGGGTCGGCGAGGATGGCCTCGACGCGCTCGGCGCGCAGGCTGCGGTCGGCGAAGCCGGCGAACTCCATCGCCGCGCCCTCGCCGACGATGCCGACCAGCACGTCGAGCGCCGCCTTGGCGCCGCCGAAGCGCTTGGTCGCGTCCGACGCCATCTCCCAGGAGCGCGGCGTCGGGAAGCCGCGGTCCATGTTCCTGGTGTCGAGCAGCAATTCGCGGCGCAGGCGCAGGAAGGCCTGCACCAGCGGATGGATCCCCGCCTGCGCCGCCCAGCCGATCCAGTCCTCGAGGTCGACCTCGAAGTCGAGGTGGACGAAGCGGTTGGCGAGCGCCGAGGGCATGCGAAAGACGACCGCCGCGTCCTCCGCGCGGTTGCCCGCCGCGATCACGCGCCAGCCCGCCGGCAGCTCGTACTCGCCCACGCGGCGGTCGAGGGTGAGCTGGTAGAGCGAGGCCTGCACCAGCGGCGGCGCGGCGTTGAGCTCGTCGAAGAACAGCACGCCCGCGGAGTCGCGGTCGGAAGGCAGGAAGGACGGTGGCGCCCAGGCCGCCACGCCGTCGCGGAAATACGGCAGGCCGCGCAGGTCCGTCGGATCCAGCAGCGGCGCGCGCACGTCGACCAGCGCGAGGCCGCGCGCGGCCGCCACGGCGCGCACGAGCGACGACTTGCCGACGCCCGGCGCGCCCCAGAGGAAGGCGGGCCAGCGCGTGTCGAGAAGGCCGCCGAGCACCTCGGCGACGCGTGATGGCTTCATGGGGGGCTCCTCAGGTGGTCGCGTAATGCGCGGCGATGGCTGCGCGCTGCCCGGGCGCGAGGTCGAGCGCGGCCAGCGTGGCGGGCAGGCTCATCCACTCGGCGAGCGTCCCGACGTGCGACACGCGCACGCAAGGCAGCGGGCACGGCGCCTCGTCGAGCGGCGCGAGCTGGAGGATCAGGTCGAAGCTGCCGCGGATCCTGCTTCGTCCCCGCTGCGTCGAGGCTTCCGGCTTCACGCTCGAGCAGAGGAGCAGGCGCGGCCTGTCCGCGCAGGCGGAGGCAAGGCGGATCGACGCCTCGGGGCTGGCGGGACGCAGGCTCAGGCGCTGGTCGCGGCCCAGCTCGACGGCGAAGTCGCGCGCGCCGAGCTCGCGGTACTCGATCGGCCGGCCATGCGGATGGAAGCCCAGCAGGACCTGGTCGAAGGCCGGGGCGTCGCCGGGAAGCGACGCGAGGCGGCATCTGAGCGTGACCCCGCCATCGCGCTCGACCTTGAGCGTCCCCGCGTCGCCCTTGCGCGGCAGCCCGCCGTCGCGAGGCTTGCGCGCGATGCCGAGGTTGACCCAGTGCAGGTCCCCGGCCTCGGCCTCGCGGTCCGCGCGCGAGTGGTAGGCCGCCTCGCCGTCGCGACCAAGGACCGCGCCGTGGCCCGAGCCCACGGCGTCGGCGCTGCCGACGAAGACCTGGCTGTCGCCGTCCGGCCGATGCATGGCGGGCTCGAGTTCCGCCAGCCTCCAGAACCGCGCCGCGAGCAGTGCATCCTCCGCGGCGCAGAGCATGGGCGCGAGGGCGGAGCCCTCGGCCGCGGCGAGCGCCTCCGCGGCCTCGCGCGCGGGAAAGGCGCGCGCGCCGCCTGCATCGAGCATGAGGTCGATCGCCTCGCCGATGGATGCACGCAGTTCGCCGTCGGGATGGAAGCGCGAGGCATGGAACGCCAGGCGCAGCAGGTCCCCGGCCACGGGCACGCCGCTTGCGGGCATCATCAGCGACGAGAGGCGGGTCGCCATGCCGGTCACTCCCCGCGCTGGACGTTGCCGTGCCCGACGGCGGCCCTCGCGGGCGGCGTCGCCGCGTGGCGCGCGATCCGCGCGCATGGCGCCGGCGCGCGGACGGAAGGGGGAGGGAACCTGCCTTCGTGCTTCATCTCGTCGAGTGCCTCCTTCAAGCTTCCGCCCTCCGCCTCGATAGCGCGACGGCGCGCGGGTCGATGTCGTAGCCGACAGCCTCGCGCCCCAGCTCGCGCGCCACCGCGAGCACGCCGCCGCCGCCGCAGAACGGGTCGACCACCAGGTCGCCGGGACGCGAATAGAGCGCGACCAGCCGGCGAAACACCTCGGGCGGGCCGGCATGCCGGTGCCGCGGCCGGTGGCGGTCGCCAGGCGTGCGCCAGACCGGCTCGGCGAGGAAATCCTCGCCGGCGACCGCCTCGACGACCGGGCCGGCCTGGCGGCGCGGCGCCTCGAACCGGCGCATGGCGACGAAGTACTCGCATTGCGGCGCGCGGAACGCGCCGATCCGTGGCGCGCTCGCCGAGCGCCGCCACGACCGCCGTGGCCGGTCCGTCGGGATCCAGCCGATCCGCGTGAAGGCGCGGAAGCCCTGGCTGGCGGCGAGGGCCTCGTGGCGCGCGGCGAGCGGCAGCAGCAGCCCGCCATAGGCGATGTCCTTGGTGTGCAGGACCAGGATCCCCCTGCGGGAAAGCACGCGCGCGACCTCGGCGAAGACCGGCGCAAGCCTGGCCGCGTAGCGCATCAGCGCGTGCTCGACCGCGCGGGCATCGGACTGCTCCTCGATCGGCGCGCGCAGCGAGCGCTCGGTCGGCATGTCGAAGAAGGGCGGGCTCGTCACCACGAGATGGGCGGCGCCGTCGGCGACCGCGGACATCGCCGCGCCGTCGCCCTCGAACACCCTGGCGGTCGCGCTCATCGCGCCCCCCCGCCGGCCTTGCCGCCCCGCCGCTTGCGCGCGAGCCCCTCGCGCAGCCGCGCGGCAAGCGCGCGGCTCTCATCGGGATGCGCGACGCCGGCGAAGGCGATGCGGCCGGCGAGCTCGCCCGCATGCATCGGACGGCCATGCCACTCCAGCTCCGCCGCGGCGCCCTGCGTCGCGACGCGGTGCACGGCGGCGCGCAGCCGGCGGCGCAGCTTGCGCGGCACCGAGACCTTGTCGTTGACGACCAGCCCGGTCACGACCTGGCGGCGGCCGCGGCGGAAGAAATTCGTCTTCTTCGGGTCGAGCCGGTAGCCGAGCTGCCCCACGACCTGCCGCAGGAAGGGCAGCAGCCGCGCCGGGTCGTCGCCGCTCAGGGTCAGGTCGTCGGCGTAGCGCGTGTAGGCGACGCCGTGCCGCGCGGCGACCTTCGCCAGGGCCCGGTCGACGGGCAGCATGACGTGGTTCGCGATGGCGGGGCTGGTCGGCGCGCCGATCGGCAGCCCGCCACCCATCGTGCAGATGTCGACGACCAGGCGCCGCGCCTCGGGCGAGAGCCGCCGCGGCAGGATGCGCTCGACGGCACGGCGCACCAGCTTGAAGCGCGTGTTGGGGAAGAAGCCCTCGATGTCGACGTTGACGACGACCTTGCGGCCGACATGCGGGCGCGCGTTGTCGGCGATCGAGATCCCCGGCAGGAAGCCCGTCGCGGCCGGATGGCAGGGCGTGGCGGCCAGGACGGCGTCGAGCAGCCGGCGCTGGATCGCCTTGAGCACCGGCACGGGCGCGGTGATGCGCCGCTTGCCGCCGCGCCGCTTCGGGATCTCCCAGCTGCGATAGAGCCCGTCGAAGCGCGTGCCCGGCGCGTCGTTCGGCGCGCAGGGGCGCGTGGCGAGGAAGGCGAGGACGACGGCGTGGCGCCAGCCGAGCAGCAGCGCGAGCTCCGCCGCGGCGATGCGCCGCGTCCTGCCCGCCATCTCGCGGCGCAGCGCCGGCATGGCGGCGGCGAGCGCCTCGTCGCCGCGCTCCTCCGCGAGGCGCCGCGCGAGCCTCCGGTTTCGCAGCGACGCCGCCATCAGCGTGGCGAGGTCAAGGCCCGCGAGCGGCGCGCTGGCAAGCCGCGCGAGGTCGTGGCGCGCGAGCACGCGCAGCACGCGACGATCGGCGCGCGCGAGGTCGAGCCATGCCGCGGGCATGCCATCGCGCGCCGTCGCGCGGCGCGCGACCTCGAGCGCCGTCGCCTCGGCCTCGGCGCCGATCCGCGCGAGTGCCTCGAAGCCTGCCCTCGCATGCGGCCCGGCGATCACCTCGCCCAGGACGCGGTGGTCGCCAGCCCAGCGGGCGGCCTCGATCGCAAGGGAAGGAAGCAGCGCGGCAGCGCGCGCGCGCAGCGCGGGATGCGCCTCGACCGACGGCGTCCACGAGGCGAGCGCGGCCTCGCGCAGCGACACCGGGATCCGGTCCCAGCCCTGCTCGAGCGCCGGGGCCGCCTCCAGGAAGGCGAGGAAGCCCGCGGGCTCGAGCGCCGCGACATGGCTGGCGAGATCGCGCAGCCGCCTGCCCCGGCGGAGGGCGGGCAGGCCCTGCAAGAGCTGCGCGAGCCGCGCGCCATCGCCGCTCGCGCGCGCGACCATCCAGTCGAGCAGCGCGGCATTGCCGCGGCGGGCCGGCGTCGCGTCCTGCCGCGCCAGCGCGAGGGCGCCGAGCCTCTCGAGCGGCTGGCCCGTGTCGCCGGACAGCTTGGAGAAGGCGGCCATCGCCGCCTTGGGCGACATGCGTGCGAGCTCCAGGCGGGCGCCGGTGGCGCCCGCCGCGAGGATCCGGAGCGCGCGCACCGCTGCGCGCCGCGACCGCCCCGGAAGCGCGTCGAGCAGCGGCGCGACCGGCCCGGCCGGCAGGGTGGTCGCGCCGCGCAGCGCGGCCTCCAGCGCGCCCATGGCCTTGCCGCCATTGCGCGCGATCCGCGCGATCCGCGCGACGATCGCCTCGGAGGAAGGGCGCCCGGCCGCGATGTCCGAGAAGAGCTGCGCGATGGCTTGCCTGTCGCGGGACTCCGTCGTCGGGCGGCCTGCCGGCTCCGGCGGCGCTAGCCTGCGGAACGGCAAGGGCGTGGGCGAGATCGCGGCCTCGGCGCCGGTCCCGACCGGTTCGACGGGCCAGGCTGGTGGCGCCACGGGGAGGTCGCGGCCGGCCCAGCGCGCGCGGGCGCGCGCGAGCGCTGCCGGGCGCAGGCGCACGAGCGCCGCGACGCGGTCCGGGTCGAGGACGGCGCGTGGCGCGAAGACCTCGTCGAAGCGCGCGATCATCTCCTCGTGCTCGTCGAACTCGGACCAGGCGCCATGCAACCCCGGCACCATTTCCCGGAATCCGCGGTCTCGCCGCCCGAGCACCACGAGGAGGGGGATCGGCCATCTGGGCAGGAAGTCGAACAGCGCGCGGACATAGCGGTCCGGCGAGACCTCGAGCCGCCGCGCGTCCTCGGCGCATTGCACGAGGAAGGCCTGGCCCCAGGCACGCAGCGTCGCGCGCGCGCGCGCCTCGACGCCCTGCGCGCACCAGGCGAAGCGGGACAGGCGCAGCCGGAGCATCGCGTAGTCCCTGGCGACCTGGCGCGCGCGGGCCAGCAAGGCGGCCTCGGCTTCCATCGCCGAGGAGGGGATCCTGTCGGCCGCCCTCATGGCCGCGAACCCCGGAGTGTCGCTGGCCCGGGCCACTGGAGGATGGCGCCCGGACCCCGGGAGGGGCCGGAGGCGTCGCCTGACGTGACCCGAGGACACGCGCAGCGGGTCGACCGGGTTGCGTCATGCGACGCCTCCGGACCCGTACGGGTGTCCATGGGCCTGCGTCCTGCGACCCCGGCGAAACACCGGGAGCAACCTGGCCACGGGCCAGCGACTTCCTGGATCCTGTCCCGCGGCGGCGCGGCGGGCAACCCCGCCCTGGCGCGATCGCGGAATGCCCGCCCGTGCCCGCGCATTTTCGCGGCGGCCATGCGGGAAAATGGATCCTGATTATGACCTGGATAATGAGGTGTCGCCGGCCCGCGCCACCGAAGGACAGCGCCCGGATCCCGGGGTGGGACGGAAGCGGTGCGTTTGAGGGCCCGCGGACACGCGCAGCGGGTCGGACGGGGCCTCAAAAGCACCGCTTCCGGACCGCCTCGGGCGTCCTGGGACTGGTTTGCGCACCCCCGGCGAAACGCCGGGTGTAACCTGGCCATGGGCCGGCGACTGCGTGGATCCCTGGCCATGGAGTGGCTGCTGGCAAGGCATTGCCGCGCCTTCCTCGCATGGCTGGATCGATTCCTCGATGCGTTGGATGCCGGGGGCGCCAGGCAGGCCTCTTGTCCGTCCGTTTCGCTGGTCGATGGCAGCACCAACAAAAAACCCTCCGGTCCAGGAGGGTCGACGCCCGCTCGTTTGCTCCTTGCGGAGCCGCATCCCCTTTCGGGAAACCACCTTGCCCGGGAGGCAGGTTGGTCTGGGCGTCGACCCAGTCTCGATGTGAGGCGGCAATATAACCGACGCCGCGGGAATTGCAAGCGGAGATAATGTTGACCGTGTTTTTTCCGCGCGTGCCGCCAGGTCCCGCGCCGCCTCAGCGCGCCGCCTGCATCCAGGCCTCCGCGCGCGCCCGCGCCTCCTCGCGCGCCGCGGCCGGCAGCGATGCGTCGAGGTGCCTGGCCCCGTCGCGCGCGAAGGCCCGCAGCTCGGGATCGCCGTCGCGGTGCTCCGCCGCGAGCAGGTACCATTTCAGCGCCTCGATCTCGTCGGCCGGGGCGCCCTCGCCGCCCCGCCGCATGCCGCCGGCTGCCAGCATCGCTGGCGGAAAGCCCATCTCGGCGGCGGCGACGAAGAGCTCCAGCGCCAGCTCCGGCAGGCGCTCGGCGTCGCCATCCCGGCCGCGCGCGAGATACGCGGCCCTGAACATCGCGAGGGGGATGCCGGTCGATCCGGCCTTGATCAGGTGGTAGATCGCCAGG
This sequence comes from Pseudomonadota bacterium, assembly GCA_041178225.1. GTDB lineage: Bacteria > Pseudomonadota > Alphaproteobacteria > CACIAM-22H2 > CACIAM-22H2 > CAIOSQ01. Next base: position 7,797 of record JBEGVV010000249.1, read on the forward strand.
CCGCGATCGACTGGAACGCCTTCGCCCGCGGCATGCATCTCGCCGAGCTCGGCATGCGCTGCCGCGTGGCCTCCGTCGATCGCGCGCAGGAAGAGCTGGCGCGCCTTGCCGAAGTCGCGCTCCACCCCGACGCCATGCCTGTACATCGTGCCGAGGGAGAACTCGCCATAGGCATTGCCCTGCTCGGCTGCGCGACGGAACAGGTCGAAGGCTTGCTCGTCGTCCTGGTCGACGCCCTCGCCCACCAGGAACAGGTAGCCGAGCGCGGACTGGCAAGCCGCCTCGCCGGCGCGCGCGCAGTCGCCGAAGGCGGCGACGGCCGTGTCGATGTCGCCGGCGTCGTAGGCCTGGGTCGCCATTCGGCGCATCTCCGAGGCCTCCCGTTCCGCTGCCAGCGACTGGAACCCCATGGCGAGGGCCAGCGCCGCCGCCGCGATCGAGTTGAAGCGCCCTGCCATGCCCGCGATCCCTTCCTGCGCGTGTCGCACGCCGGCCGGCATGGAAGCGATGGAAGATGGCGGCTCGATGGCGGCTGTGCGGCGCGCGCCGGGCGGATAGACTCGCGCGCATGGACATCGTCCCGAGGCAGGCTCCGGGCTGGTCGCTCTCCTGCGAGGGCTGCGGGCGGAGGCACGCGGCCTTCGCCGCCTTCCGCGGCTGCCCCGATTGCGCCCGCGCGGGACGGGCCAGCGTGATGCAGGTCGAGGGCGCGCTGCCGCCGCTGGCCGCGCCTGGCCTGGCCTCGCTCGGCGAGGGCGGCACGCCGCTGGTGCGCGCGCCGCGCATCGCCGCGCGGCTCGGCGTGGGCGAGCTCTTCTTCAAGCTCGAGGGCGCCAACCCGACGGGGTCCTACAAGGACCGCTACGTGGCGGCGACGCTCGCCGCGGTCCTGCCCTTCGGCGTCGACCGCGTGGTCGTCTCCTCGACCGGCAACCTCGGCGTCTCGGTGGCCGCCTATGCCGCCGCCGCGGGCATCCCATGCCTCTTCCTCGCGGCGGCCGGGTTGCCGCGCGCGGCGCTCGTCCAGGCCCAGGCCCATGGCGCGCTGGTCGCCATGACCGACGCGCAGCGCCGCAACGTGCTGTTCGAGCACGCGGCGCTCGAGCGCGGCTGGTTCCCGGTCGGGCTGCGCATGCCGCGCCGCGTCTCCAACCCCTTCGGCGTCGAGGGCTATCGCGCGATCGCGACCGAGGTCGTCGCGGCGCTGGGCCGCGCGCCGGACGCGATGCTCTTCCCCTGCGCGCGCGGCAACGGGCTGTTCGGGGCGTGGCGCGGCTTCTCCGCCATGCCCGGCCCGCGCCCGCGCATGGTCGCCTGCCAGCCCGCCGACGCGAACTCGATCGAGGCGAGCCTGCGCGCGGGCGTCGACATGCCGCTCGAGCTGCCACCCAGCACGAGCATCGCCTTCTCCACGCGCGAGAGCCAGGCCGACCCGATGGCGCTGCGCGCGATCCGCGAATCCGGCGGCGCGGCGGCCTCGGTCGACGACGAAGCGATCCTCGCCGCGCAGGCCGAGCTCGCGCGCAGCGGCATCTTCGTCGAGCATTCCTGCGCGCTGCCGCTTGCCTGCCTGCCCGGCCTGCTCGCGCGCGGCGCGCTGCGCCGCGACGAGACGATCGTGTGCGTGCTCACCGCCAGCGGCGTGCGCTGGGCGGACCAGATGCCGGAATTCCCCGCCGTGCCGGAGATCGCGCCCGAGCCCGCGGCGCTCGACGCCTTCCTCGCCGGGGCCGGCCTCGGCTAGCTGCGCGGGCGCGAGGCGGCGTGGCGCCGATCTCGGGAAGGGCGTCCCGGGACTTCGCCGGGCCGCGGGCGGGCTACGGCGTCGTGCGGTCGACGGGCCAGGCGAGGAAGGGACGCGTCTCCTCGCAGCGCGCGGCATGGTCGCGCAGCGCGGGATAGTGGTCCGGCTCCATCGTGTCGGGCACCACGAAGCGGATGAAGCCCCAGGCCACCGCGGCCCCGATCGAGCCATGGGTCTGCTGCGCGGGCAGGCTGCGCCAGTCGCGGATGGCGATGCCCTCGAGCGCGCCCAGCGCGGTGGCCAGCTGCGCCTCGACGCGGTCGATCCAGGGCTGGTGCTGGCTCTCCGCCGGGCGCTTGCGCTCGTACTCGATCGCGATCGCCTTCTCCATCAGCACCAGCGCGAGGCCCGTCGCGCGCAGGTCCGCGATCCGCGCCGGCGCCGCGCTCGGGCGCAGGCTGCGCCCCGCGACGTCCTCGAGGTGCTGGAGGACCAGCTGCGATTCCATGAGCACCGTGCCGTCGTCCGCGACGAGGCTCGGCGCCTTCACCAGCGGGTTGATCTCGCGGAAGCGGTCCATGTGGCGGAACACGGAGACCGAGCGATGCTCGAACGGGACGCCGAGGATCGTCCCCGCGATCGCGACGCGGCGCACATAGGGGCTGTCGAGCATGCCGACGAGAAGCATCGTGGTCCTCCGTTGCTGGTCCGTTGGAGATAGGCGGCGCGCGCGATGGCGATGCGCCGCCCGCGGCTCAGGCGTCGAGCTCGACGAAGATCGGCTGGTGGTCCGAGCCCTCGGCGTCGGGATCGATCCACGCCCGGCGCAGGGCCGGCGCCAGCGAGGCGCTCGCGAAGCAGAAGTCGATGCGCTGGCCGCTGTTGAGGCTGCCGCTGAGGCAGGTGACGCCCTCGTCCTCGCGATGCCCCGTCGCGACCCAGCAGTCGACGAAGCCCTCGGGATTGGTCATGCGCCCGTATTGCTCGCTCCATGGCCCGACGACCCGCTCGTAGAGCGGCGAGGCGTGGGAGAGGTTGAAGTCGCCCATGAGCACCGCCTCGCGCGGCATCGGCACGGCCGGCCTGCCGTCGGTCCAGCCCGCGTCGTCGCGCGCGCCGCACCAGCCCGCGCCCTCCGATGGCGCGCGGCGGTGGATGTCGAGCAGCGCGTCGAGCTGCGGCGCGCGGTCGCCGTCGGCGAGATGCGAGAGATGGGTCGAGTAGACGCGCAACGGCCTTCCGCGCGGCGTCTCGATCACCGCCTCGAGCGCGGCGCGCTGCAGCGAGTACTGCGCCACCGTCGCGTACTTGGGCAGCATGTGGTTGCGCACCGCGCGCAGCGGCGCGCGCGACAGCAGCATGTTGCCGAATTGCCGCCGGCGCATCGTGACCCTGCCTTCGGCGTCGACCACGCTGGCGTCGATGTCCATGCCGGGGCCGTAGCTCCAGTGGTGCCGGGGCAGCAGGGCGGCGAGCTCCGCCGCCTGGTCCGCCATCCCCGTGCGCGCGGCGAAGCGCTCGACCTCCTGCAGCGCGATCACGTCGGCATGCGCGACCGCCGCGGCGACGCGCGCAAGGTCCACGCGCCCGTCGCGCCCCGTGCCGTACTGGATGTTGTAGCTCGCGAAGATCATCGCATCCTCCCCCGTGCCGCGCGGCGCGCCCGGGCCTCTGGTATCGTCCCGCCGGCATCGGTGCAACGGGGGACGTGGATGACGGGACAGGGACGCGTCGCGGTGGTGATCGGCGGCGCAAGCGGGATCGGCGAGGAGACGTCGCGGCTGATGGCCTCGCGCGGCTGGCGCGTGGCGATCGCCGATCGCGATGCCGAGGCGGCGGCGCGCGCGGCCGCGCCGATCGGGGCGCTCGCGCTGGGCCTCGACATCGCCGATGGCGCGGCGGTCGACGCGGCCGCGCGCGACATCGAGGCGAGGGCCGGGCGCGTGCACGCGCTGGTGGTCGCCGCTGCCGTGTTCCAGCCCGCGCTGCCGCCGGCGGAGCTGCCGATGGAGGCCTGGGACGAGGCGCTGCGCGTGAACCTGACCGGTACCTACCTCGCGAACCGCGCCTTCGGCACGCGCATGGCGGGTTCGGGCAAGGGCGGCAGCATCGTCAACATCGGCTCGATAGCGGCGATCGCCTCGATGCCGGTGCATGCCTACGGGACCACCAAGGCAGCCGTCGTCGCGCTGACCCGCAACCTCGCGGGCGAATGGGGCCGCGCCGGCGTGCGCGTCAACGCCGTCTCGCCCGGCTCGACGCTGGTGCCGCGCGTCGAGGAGCGCATCCGCTCGGGTCGCTACGCCGGGGATCCCGGTGCGTTCACGGCGCTTGGGCGCATGGTGCTGCCGGGCGAGGTCGCGGAGACGATCGAGTTCCTCGCCTCGGACCGCGCCTCGGCGATCACGGGGGTCAACCTCGTCGTCGACGCGGGCTGGGACGTGGCCCAGACCTGGGCCCAGCATGGCGGCGTGCGCAAGGCGCCGCCGCGCGCTCAGGAATAGGCGCGGGCGAGCACCGCGCGCGTCGCCGCGACCAGCCGCGCGAGGCGCGCGGGCGCCGGCTCGCGCCGCGCGGCCTCCTCCATCGGCACCTCGAGCGCGACGGGGATGCCGCGCGGCATGGCACGCAGCAGCGCGACGAGGTCGATCGCGCCCTCGCCGGGCGGCAGGCGGTCCCTGGTCGCCTCGTGCAGCAGGCCGTCGCGATCGGCAGGGCGCGCGTCGCGCGCGTCGCAGAGCTGCACGTAGCGCAGCCGCGCTGGCGCGATCGTGGCGAGCTGCGCGGGGCGCGAGCCCGAGCGGTGGAAGTGGAGCGCGTCGAGCGCGATGCCGAGCGCGGGATGCCCGACGCGGTCGACCAGCGCGGCCGCGCCGGCGAGGCTCGCGACCGTCATCCACGGCACGAACTCGACGTCGATGGAAAGGGCGAGCGACGCGGCGCGCGCGCAGAGCGCCGCGACGTTGTCCGCCGCGCGGCCGGCGTCGGGATCGTCCACCGTGGCCATGACGTGGCGCGCGCCCATCTCGGCGGCGACGTCGAGCAGCGGGTCGAAGGCGGCGACCGCGGTCGCCGGAACGATGCGCGCGCCGCTGGCGTCGAGCGCGGAGAGGCCGCGCGCGGCCATCGCGCGCATCGTCTCGCGGCGCAGCGCGGGGTCGGCGAGCAGCGGCGCCTCGCCGCCTCCGGGCTGGCCGTGCAGGAGGCGCAGGCCGACATGCGCGAAGCCCGCGTCGGCCGCCGCGTGGACCGCGGCGTCCGGAGCGAGTTCGGGGACCGTGTGGTAGGAGAGCGAGAGCGCGGTGGCCCCGGCCCCCGCGCTCATCGCGCGGCCGCCGTCTTGCGCAGCAGCCGGCGCGCGTTGTCCGCGAGGCGCGGGTCGATCGGCCCGTGGTCGCCCGCGTCGCCCTGGTCCCAGCCGGCGAAGTTCGTGCCGAAGGTCAGGCGCTCGGTGCCGACGATCGACTGCAGCAGCGCCAGCGCGCGCGGATCGCCCAGGTGCGTGTCGAACCAGATCCGCGACAGGCGTTCCTCGAAGGCGCCGTCCTTCCTGTGCTCGGCCATCGCCCAGGGGCGCTTGCGCCCGGCCTGGGCGAGGCGGCCGACCATGACCGGCGTCGAGCCACCGCCATGGCTGATCCACACGTCGAGCTTCGGGTGCCGGTCGAGCACGCCGCCGAAGATCAGCGTCGAGACCGCGATCGCCTCCTGCGCGCCGAAGCCCACGATGATGTCGAGGTCGAAGCGCTTGAGGGCGGGATCGCCGGGCGGCCCGTCGATGCCCGCGGGCGCGGGGTGGATGAAGAGCGGCACGTCGAGCTTCACGAAGCTCTCGTAGAACGGGTCGAAGGCGGGGCTGTGCAGCGGGTCCTTGAACTCCGTGCCGATCGCCGCGCCCCAGAGCCCGAGCTCCTCGACCGCGCGATGCAGTTCGTCTCGCGCGGCGGAGGGATCCTGCATCGGCAGCGCCGCGAGCCCGCCCAGCCGCCCCGGGTAGGCCTTCACGAGCTCCGCCATCGCGTCGTTGTGGCGCCGGCAGAAGGGCAGCGCCTCGGCGAGGTCGATGTGGTGGAAGTAGGTGAGGGGGCTCGGCGACAGGACCTGGAAGTCGATATGCGCCTCGTCCATCTTCGCGAGGCGCAGCCCGGGGTCGGTGAACGGGCTGCCCGTGTGCTTCACGCCGACGAGCCTGTAGTTGCCGACGCGGTACCAGGGCTTCCCGGTCTCGTCGGTGCCGAATTCCGGCCCGTGGCGCCCCGCCGCGCCATTGGTCGCCTGCAGCCGCACATGCGCGTGCAGGTCGATGAGCTTCGCCTCGCCGATCCCGGCCATGTCGTCCTCCCCTTCGTTGCCGATCAGCGCGCGTTGCGCTGCCGGCGGACCTCGTAGGTCCCGTCCTCGGGCCTGTAGTAGTGGCGCTCCGCCTTGTAGGGCCCGTTCACCACCGTGATGCCCCAGGTGCCGTCCTCGAGCGCGACGAAGCCGTGGATGTCGCGCGGCGGCGCCACGATGGCGAAGTCGCCGGGCGCGAGCACGCGGTCGTCGATCGCCCGCAGCTCCGCATGGCCCGGGCGCGCGCCGTCGTCGGCGCGCTCGTAGACGACGTGGCGCATGCTGCCGCGCCAGACGGACACGGTCTCCCACGTGCCATGGTCGTGCGGCGGGATGGGCCGGCCCTTCGGCACTTCGTAGAGCAGGATCGACAGCTCGCCGTCGAAATAGAGGTAGCGCGAGACCGCGACGTTGTTGCCCTCGCGCGGCGCGCCGAGCTCGAAGAGGTCGTCGCGGCGCATGAGTTCGCCCAGCGCCCGCTCCATCGCCGCGCCCAGCGCCGGGACGTCGCCGCGATGGGCCTCGATCGCGTCGGCGATCCTGCGCGCGCAGTCGCGCACCGAGATGGCGGTCGCGCTCATCGTCCGTCCCTCCGTTCCGGGGCCTTGCGGGGCAGGTGGTCCTTGAGGCTGAAGGACACGCCGCCATCGACCAGGATGTGCTGGCCGGTGACGTAGCGCGCGCCGTCGGAGAGCAGGAAGGCGACGACCGAGGCGACGTCGCCGGCCTCGCCGAGCGATCGCAGCGGGACCGCGGCGCTGCGCGCGGCGCGCGCGGCCGGGTCGGCGTAGATCGGCGCCGACATGCCGGCGTCGATGAAGCCCGGGCCGACGGCGTTGACGCGCACGCCGCGCGGCCCGAGCGCAAGCGCGAGGTGCTGCGTGAGCAGCGCCACGCCTGCCTTGGACGCAGGGTACGCGCCGGCGTCGGGGCTCGGCGCCACCGCGTTGAGCGACGTGATGTTGACGATCGCGCCCGAGCCGCGCCCGGCCATCCGTCGCCCGGCGGCGCGCGCGACGATGAAGGTGCCGACGAGGTTGACGTCGAGCACCTCGCGGAAATCCTCGATCCGGTGCTCGAGGATCGGCCCGAAGCGCACGATGCCGGCGTTGTTGACGACCCCGTCCGGCGCCTCGCCGATCGCGTCGAGCATCGCCTCGACGGCCTTCTCGTCGCGCACGTCGACGCCGAAGGCGCGCGCGTGCGGCAGCGTGCGCGCGACGGCCTCCGCCGCCGCGTCGTCGCGGTCCGCGACCGCGAGCCTCCAGCCCTCGCGCGCAAGATGCCGCGCGATCGCCTCGCCGAGGCCGCCGCCCGCGCCGGTCACAAGCGCCAGCATCATGGGTCCCCTTCCCCGAATTCTTGACACCCCGAACCTTCTATCCGATAGCAATCGGGTGGTGAACATCGCGTCGGCGCGGGGCAGTCCCGCGCGCGGCGCCGGGAGGGGCGCCGGGGGGCGCCAGGGGGAAGCAAGGCGATGACAGCGGCTCCGGCCTTCGCGCCACTGCCGGGCGGTTTCGGTGCGGAATGCGCAGGCTTCGACCTCTCGCGGCCGCTCGACGACGCGGCGCGCGCCGCCATCCTCGTCGCGTTCCTGCGCCACCGCCTCGTCGTGTTCCGCGGGCAGTCGCTCTCCGCCGACGCGATGCGCGGCTTCGCGGCGAATTTCGGCGAGGTGGAAGGCAACATCTTCCGCAAGCCCGACGGCTCGACGCTCGAGGACGTGCACGTCATCTCGAACCTCGGCACCAACGGGCTGCCGGACGAGGATTCCTACATCAAGTCCAACTACAACTGGCACACGGACAAGTCCTACCTGCCCGTGCCCGCGCTGATGACGCTGCTGCAGGCGATCGAGCTGCCGCCCTCGGGCGGCGACACCGAGTTCGCCGACATGACGCGTGCCTACGAGGCGCTGCCCGAGGCGACGCGCCGCCGCATCGCGGGGCTGAAGGCGGTCCACAGCTTCGAGTACATGCGCGCCAGCACGAACGACCGGCCGCTCACGCCTGCCGAGCGCGCGGCGACGCCGCCCGTGCTCCACCCGCTCGTGCGCACGCATCCGGAGACCGGGGAGAAGAGCCTCTACCTCGGGATGTACTGCTCGCATGTCGACGGCATGGACGAGGCCGAGGGGCGCGAGCTGGTCCGCGGGCTCCAGGCGCACGCCACCTCCGCGCCCTTCGTCCACGCGCATGTCTGGAAGCCTGGCGACCTCGTCTTCTGGGACAATCGCTGCCTGCTCCACCGCGCGACGCGCGGCTACGACGCGAAGCGGCACCGGCGCGTGCTGCAGCGTGCCGTCGTCAAGGGCACGGCGCCGCGCTGATTCGCTTTGACGCGCGCCGCTTTGGCGGCAACATCGACGACACGCACGGCCCGCTGGCGGGCCTCGAACGGGAGGACGCGACATGAGCATTTCCAGGAAGATCGGGGCCGCCGCCTTCGGCGCAGCCCTCGCCGCTGCCCTCGCGGGTCCGGCCTCCGCGCAGACGCGCATCGTGATGGCCGGGTCCTCGTCCGGCGGCACGGCGCATCTCTACTTCGCGGCGCTCGCGCCGCTGCTCAACAAGTACGTCCCGGGCATGGAGGCGAGCGCGCGCTCGGGCGGCTCGACCGAGAACGTGGTCCTGCTCGAGCGCGGCACGGCGCAGATCGCGGGCGCGAGCCCGGGCGACGCCGAGAAGGTGCTGGGCAAGGACGGCATGGCGAAGACGCGCATCCGCACGCTCTTCACGATGTTCAACATCCCCTACCACCTGCTCGTGCCGACCAACTCGCCGATCCAGTCCTTCTCCGACCTGAAGGGCCGTCGCCTGTCGATCGGCATCAAGGCGGGCGGCGAGGCGAACCTCTTCCTGCGCATGGTGACGGTGCTGGGCATGAAGGAGGGCGACTTCAGGCTCGACTACCTCGGCAAGGGCGAGTCCATGAACGCCTACAAGGACAACGTGATCGAGGCGTTCTCCTTCCTCTGCCCGCTGCCCTGCCCCGTGGTGACCGAGCTCGCCACGCACCCGCGCGGCGCGCGCCTGGTCGGCATGTCGGCCGACGAGGTCGCGAAGATCAACGCCGACCATCGCTGGTACAGCGCCTACACGATCTCGAAGGACGTCTACGCGAACTCGCTCAAGGACCAGTCCCGCGACGTGCCGACCTTCACCGAGTGGTTCTACGTCGCCACGCATGCGGACTTCCCCGAGGAGACCGCCTACCAGATCGCCAAGGTGATCGGGGAGAAGCACGAGGAGCTGGTCTCCGCCTTCCGCGCGGCCAACACCTCGACGGCGGAGAACACCGCGAAGTACCCGGGCTTCCCGCTGCATCCCGGCACCGAGCGCTACCTGCGCGAGAAGGGCCTGCTGAAGTAAGCGGGCGCGAGGGGAGGGGCGGCGATGGCGACGG
>JBEGVV010000250.1:0-23239 GCA_041178225.1 Pseudomonadota bacterium
GAGATGGAGGCCTTCGCGCGCATCTCGAAGCCGCTGCACGACTTCATGATGCTGCACACGCGGCCACAGGACCTGAAGCTGTTCTCGGACCTCGCCAACCTGCCCGACGGGACCGCGCAGGCGGACGTCCCGATGCGCGTGCTCGTGCCCGCCTTCATGATCAGCGAGCTCAAGCGCGCCTTCGAGATCGGCTTCCTCCTCTTCGTCCCGTTCCTCGTGATCGACATGGTGGTGGCGTCGGTCCTCATGTCGATGGGCATGATGATGCTGCCGCCGGCCGTGATCTCGCTGCCGTTCAAGCTGATCTTCTTCGTGCTCGTCGATGGCTGGCACCTCGTCGCCGGCTCGCTGGTGCAGAGCTACGGCACCGCCGCCGGAGCCGGCTGACGCAAGGCGCCCGCGCCGGGCGCCAGGGCCGTTCAGCCAGGGCGCGCGGGCGTCGCGCCGGCGAGCTTCTGGCGGTAGGCCTGCAGGAAGCTCTGGTAGGGCGCGGCCGCGTTGACGCGCTGCACGATCGAGGCGATGTCGCCGGGCCTCACGCCCGCCTCGGCGGAGACCACGCGGAACAGACCTGCCAGCTCGCTGCGCTCCATCGCGGCCCCGAAGCGCTCGCGCAGGCGCGCCATCCCCGCCGCGTCGCCCGCGAGGACGAGCGCGGTCGCCTGGTGCAGGACGGCGCGCGCCGCCGCGTCGGCGATGGCCTCGCCAGGGGCAGGCGGCGCGCCGGCGCGGCGCTCGAGCGTCGCGGCGACGGCGTTCCAGTCGCGGGCCTGGCGCTGGATCTCGAGGCGGAGCTCCTCGCCCTCCTCGCTCGCGTCGCCGCCGATGCGCGACAGCGCATCGGGGATCCGGCCCTGGGACGCGAGCGCGCGCGCCTCGATGCGCGCGCGCTCGCGCCGCAGGTCGTCGGGCATGGCGCCGTCGCGCGTGGCCGCGAGCGCCTCGAGCGCCTGGTCGACCTTGCCGCCGAGCAGCCACACCATGGCCAGCCGCGCGCCCACCTCGGCGCGATCCTCGGGCCCGGCGCGATGGCGCAGCTGGTGGTCGAGGAGGCTCGCCGCCCGGTCGATCAGGTCGACCCGCACGAGGCGGTCGGCAAGGCGGCGCACCATCATGTCGCCGCGCGCGCCGGTCGGGACGCGGTCGCGGAACTCGTCGAAGAGCGCGATCGCCTGCACGGGCGGCAGCTTCTCCGCCTCGCCCTCGAGGAACAGCTTCGCGAAGAGCAGGTCCATCTCGCTGGTTATCTCGCGCGCCTCGCGCGCCTCGGGGAATTGCTGCGCCGCCTCGCGCAGCACCTGCAGCCCCGCGCGATGGTTGGCGTTCTCGCCATGCATCCGCGCGAGCATGACCAGCGTGCGCAGTTCCGTGCGGTCGCCGCGCCAGGCGAAGCGCAGGCGGTCGAGCGCGTCGATCGCCTCGCCCTTGTCGATCTTGCCGTTCTCGAGCAGCAGCTCGATGCGCGCCAGGGTCGCCTCGGCGCGGGTCGGCGACGGGCCGCCCTGCTCGAGCGGCTTCCAGGTCGCGAGCGCGCCGGGCACGTCGCCCTGCCGCGCCATGATGCGACCGCGCATGAGCGCCACGCGCCGGCGCTGCGGCTCGGTCAGCGGCTGGCGCTCGGCGAGGTCGAGGAACTGCACCGCCGAATCGTTCTGCCCCGCGGCGACCTGGGCCTCGGCGATGTCGAGCCAGACCAGCGGCCCGACCGGCGGCGGGTAGCGATGCGCCATGCCGACGCCGCGCGTCACGAGCTCGCTCGCGGCGGCGACGTCGCCCAGGCGCAGCTTCACGAGGCCGCTCCAGAGGGCCGCCTCGTCGTTCAGCGCCAGCGACGGATGCGCGAGGCTGCGCTCCGCGTCCTCGACGTCGCCCGCGAGCAGCGCCGAGGCAGCGCGCAGGACGCGGGACGCGGGCAGCGACACGAGGCGCGGCGCCTCCGTCTCCAGGATCTGCATCTGCGCAAGCGCCTCGTTGAAGAGGCCGCTGGCGAAGAGGAACTGCGCGAGCGCAAGCCTCTGCGGCGGGCGACGCTCGCCGGTGGAGGTGGCGACCGCGCGGTGCAGCGCCTGCCTCTGCTCGTCATGGTCGGCGCCGGGGCGACGCCAGCGCGCGGCGTCGAGGAGCTCCTGGTTGCGCGTGGCCGCGGTGCCGTCCACCACCGTCGAATCGGAGCCGATGATCGGCAGGCCGCCGGAGACCTCGAGCACCGTGCCGGACACGCGGGCCTGCACCCTGTCCGACTGCGGATGGATCACGACGCCCTGGGCGGCGGGCATGAGGCGGAAATCGGGGAACGGCCGGGCCATGGCGACCGCGGCGCCAGAGGTCGTCGTGGGGATGACGATCAGTTCGTCGTTCGCCTCGGGGTCCTTGACCCGCAGGATGTTCTGCATGCCCGCCATCTCGACGACGACGCGGCCACCCGACCCGTCGGGGTTCGCGCGGATCTGCGCCTCGGAGGGCCGCGCCGGCCCGGGCGCGCGCGGCCCGATCTCCGCCACCCAGGAATCGCCATCGCGCGCGACGGACACGTTCCAGCGCATGGGCGGCGCGATGCGAAGGACCGTCGCCGGCCCCGGGCTGTCGAGGACCATGGCGTCGGCCGGGCCGATCTCGCGCCGGCGCGAGGCGAGCTGCGAGAGGTCCAGCGCGTAGCGGCGCTCGAGCACCACCCAGATCACGGGGCCGCGGGAGAACGCCGCGATCGCGCCGCTCGCCCTGCCCGGGAAGCGCAGGCGGAAGCCGATCGCGCTTGGCGCCACCTCGACGACGAGCGGCTCCGCGCCCGCCGCACGTGGAGGCAGGGGACCGACGACGAGGCCTGGCGCGGCTGCCTCCTCCGCGACGGGGCGCGGCGCCGCCGCGGCAGCGGCCGGCGCAGGCGGAGGCTGGGGCGGCTGGGCGGCCGTGCGCGCGGGTGCCGGGGGCGGAGCCGCCGCGGCGGGTGCCGGCGCGGCAGGCGATGGCGCGGCCACAGGCGGAGGCGCGGCCACAGGCGGAGGCGCGGGAGGTGGCGGCTGAGGCGCCAGCGGCGCGGGGGGAGGAAGCTGGGCATCGACGCCCGGCAGCGGCGGCGGCACGGCGAGGCCGGGAGGCGCGGGCTCCGGCAGGCGTGGCTGCGCCGGCGCGACGACAGGCGGCGGCGGCGGGGGCGCCGCAGCGACGGCGGGCGGTGGCGCGCCTGGCTCGCGAACGGGACGCGCGGCCTTTTCCTGCGCGAGCTGGCGGGTGCTGGCGGGATCCAGCGGCGGGCGGTTCGCCGCGCCGCGCACGAAGTCGAGCACGATCGACCGGTCGTTGCGGAAGTGGCGCAACTGCTGGCCCGGCGGAAGCGTGAAGGAGAGCGTGGTCGAGGTGGCGTCGATCGTGGTCCGCGGGTTGCTCGCCGCGCTACCCATCCGGCGCACCATCGGCGCGAGGTCAAGCTCCACCGGGCGCGCGAAGACGACGCGCACGTCCCGGCCATCGACCGTCACGTCGTAGTCGACGAGGGCTGGCCAGTCGAGGACGGCGCGGTCGTAGGTCTCGTGGTTCCCCACCCTGGGCGACACGCGCTCCTGCGCGATCCCGGCACCGGCGAGCGCGAGGAGCGCAAGCAGCGCCAGCGCGGCGAGGATCCGGGGGAACACGCGCGCGTCCCCGCGGCTCAGGCCGGGCCGCCCACCGCGGCGATCTTCTGCCGCAGGGTCGCCGCGTTGAACGGCTTGACGATGAAGTTGCTCACCCCCGCCTGCCGCGCCGCGGCGACGTTCTCGGGCTTTCCGGCGGCGGTGATCATGATGAAGGCCGCCTGCCCGCCGATCGCCTCCGCGCGCACCGCGCGCAGCAAGTCGAGGCCGGACATCGGCTCCATGTACCAGTCGGAGATGACGAGGTCGCAGGGCTTCTCGCGGAACTTGCGCAGCGCCGTCTCGCCGTCCATCGCGCGCTCGATGTTCCGGTATCCCAGCTGGCGCAGCATGTCGTGGATCAGCTCGACCATGGACATGTAGTCGTCGACGACGAGGACGCGGGCGCTCAGGTCGAAGGCCATCCGCTCGGCCTCAGCCCGCGCGCGCCGCGCCGGCCTGGACCGGCTGGCGACGCTTGGCGAGCTCGGCCGCGACCTGGCGCGCGCGCACGGGATGCATCTGGGCGAGGATCGGCGAGGCGCTGCGCTCCTTCATGCGGTCGAAGAGCTCGACGATCTGCGGCAGCTCCATCTGCTCGACGATGCGCGCGGCCTCCGGCGGCTTCATCCCCTCGAAGATCTTCACGAGGCTCTTCTTGCGGGCGTCGTCCTGTTCGTCGGACCGCTTGAGGGTGGTCTCCACCGCCGCCTGCATCTCCTTGAGCTCCTGCAGCTTCCTCTCGATCTGCTTCTCCGCCGCCTGCAGCAGCGCCTCGCGCTCCGAAAGCTCGCGCGCCCTCGCGTCGATCTCCGCGCGGCGCTTCGCGAGGTCCTGCAGGATCTCGATCTCGGCCGGCGTGAAGCTGGGCGGCTCGTCGAGGGTCGGGCGGGCGGGCGGCGCGGCGGCCGGCGCCGCCGGCCTCTCCTGCGCGGTCGCGCTCGCGATGGCGAGGATGCCGGCCATGGGCACGGCCCGCTCGGCGACCGCGCGCGTGCGCGGCTCGGCCGGGGCGTCGAGCATCGCGCCGACGCGGACCGCGAGCAGCAGGCACAGGCTGGCGATCAGGGCCGGCAGCAGGCGCGGTCGCCGGAAGAAGGAGAGGAGGCGCGTCATGGCATGTCCGCTATGGGGTGGAAGCTGGCGACTTGGATGGTCCCGCGCGTCATCGCAGGCCCGCGAGGGACTTGAGGAGGTCGTCGGTCGAGGCGGCCGCGCGCGCCGGGCGCGCGGTCGCGGCCTCGGGACGCGCCGCCGGGCGCGCGGCCGGCGCCACGGGCGCCTCGGCGCGCGCGACCGGGGACAGGCGATCGGCGATCGGCTCGGCGCGCTCGATCATGTAGACGAGGTCCTCGCGCAGGCCATGCGCGCGGGCGACAAGGCCCTCGAGCCCGCGGCCCGCGTCGGCCGCGGCGGCCTCGAGCGCGCGCACGCCGGCCTCGGCCCGCGCGGTCGCCTGGGTGAAGTCCGCCATGAGCTGGGCGAACTGCGCCTTCTCGCTGCGCAGCAGCGCGATGCGCCGCTCGAGCCGCCAGGCAAATGCGATCGTGGCCAGCAGGAGGCCGGCGACGAGGATGTCGAGGATCGTGGACGCGCCGCTCATGGCACCTCTCCGCGCGGCACCTCGGCCTCGATGCTCACGGCGATGCGCGAGCCCCGCCGACCCATCCGGCCGAGGAACATGGTGCGGTCGCCGCAGCGCAGCTCCACGAGGCTCTCTGGCGTGGCGTCGAACATGATCTGGCTGCCCACCTCCAGCGCCATCACGTCGCGCAGCGACATGGTCTGCTGCTCGAGGACCGCGTCGATGGTGACGTCGGTCTGGCGCAGCTGGGTCGCGAGGTGGGTCTCCCAGATGGAGTCGCGGCCGAACTTCTCGCCGAGGAACATCTGCAGCAGGAGCTCGCGGATCGGCTCCAGCGTCGAGTACGGCAGCAGCAGCTCGAGGCGGCCGCCGCGATCCTCCATGTCGACGCGCAGGCGCGCCACGACGGCGGCGTTTGCGGGACGCGCGATGGTCGCGAAGCGCGGGTTGGTCTCCAGCCGGTCGAAGACGAAGGTCACCTTGGAGAGCGGCTCGAAGGCCAGCGTGATGTCGCGCAGCACGATGGTCGTCATGCGCTCGACGAGCTGGCGCTCGATCGTGGTGTAGGGCCTGCCCTCGATGCGCATCGCCGCGGTGCCGCGGCGGCCGCCGAGCAGGACGTCGACGATCGAGTAGATCAGCGCGCTGTCGACGGTGAGCAGGCCATAGTTGTCCCACTGCTCCGCCTTGAACACGCAGATCATCGCGGGTAGCGGGACCGAGTTCAGGTAGTCGCCGAAGCGCGTGGAGGTGATGGAGTCGAGGCTGACCTCGACGTTGTCCGAGGTGAAGTTGCGCAGCGATGTCGTGAGCATGCGCACGAGGCGGTCGGAGACGACCTCGAGCATCGGCAGGCGCTCGTAGGACACGAGCGCCGAGTTGATGATCGCCTGGATGCCGCTGGCGCCGGTGGAGTTGCCCTCGCCGTCGAAGCCGAGCAGCGAGTCGATCTCGTTCTGGCTGAGGGCCTTGGCGTTGCCGTCGCCCTGGCCTTCCCAGTCGTCGGATCCCTGTTCGTCGCTCATGCGCGCCTCCTCCCCGCCTTCGCCTGCGCCGCGGTCATTGCAGGAGCATTTCCTTGAACAGCACGTCGTTCACCTTCGCCGGCTGCGCCGAGGTGTTGACGCGCGCCAGCAGCTCCTCGCGCAGCCTGTAGAGGCCCGCTGACCCGCGCAGGTCCTCGGGCCGCAGTTCGCGCAGGTAGGTCTGGAAGGCATCGATCACGCGCGGCAGCACGGCCTCGACGCGCTGGATGTCGGCCGGATCCGAGAGCTCGAGGCTCAGGCTGATCTTCAGGAAGCTCGAGCGACGGCCCTGGCCGCCATTCAGGTTCACCAGCAGTTCGGGCAAATTGTAGAAGACGGCCGGCTTCGGGGGCTTGGCCTCCTCCGCCTTCGCGACGGCCGCATCGTCCTTCTTCGCGAAGAAGAGGAAATAGGCAGCAGCCCCGCCGCCGCCGAGCAGGAGCACCGGCACGACGATCATGAGGATAAGCAGCAGCGGGCTCTTCTTCTTCGCCGCCGCGGCCTCGCCCTCTGCGGGCGCACCCTCTGTCTTCGCGTCCTTGTCGGCTTCCGCCATGCTTCCCTCGCTCGGCGCTCCATCGCGCGGACCGATTTTCTAGGCGAGGACGGTTAACAACCGATTGAAACCGCGCAGGCGGCAGCAAAGACCCGGCACAAACTGCCGGGCGGGCCGGAACGTAACCCGCAAACCTTGCCGCAAATCGTTGAAAAGGCGAGGGAACGCGGCTGGCACGGGCTTCGCAAGGACGGACGCGAAAGATCCGGGTCCCATGGTCCCGGATGCCCAGCGCGGGAGAACCCGCGCAACGCTTCTGGAGCGCCGATGGAGAACCCGTCCTTCATTGCGATCTCGCACCTGGCCGGCCTGCGCCGCCAGCTCGACGTGATCGCGAACAACGTCGCGAACGCCGCCACGGCCGGATACCAGGGCGAGCGCATGTCCTTCGAGACGATGGTCTCGCGCAAGGCCCGATCCCCCGGCGTAGGCGGGGCGGGCCAGGCCGCGTCCTTCGTCGTCGACAAGGGCCTGTGGCGCGACTACCGGCCAGGCCCCGTCGAGCGTACCGGCAACACATTCGACGTCGCGCTGATCGGCCCGGGCTACATCGCGGTCCAGACCGAGGAAGGCGAGCGCTACACGCGCGCCGGCGCGTTCCGCACCGACGCGCAGGGCCGCCTTGCCCTCGGCAACGGCGCCCTCCTCCTCAGCGACGGCGGCCAGCCGATCACGGTGCCGCCCGGCGAGACCCAGTTCGAGATCGACCGCCGCGGGGTGATCACGGGCAAGGACGGCGTCGTCGGCCGCATCCGCGTCGTGCGCTTCGACGACGAGCAGGCCCTGCGCCGCACGGGCAACATGCTGCTGGAGACGGAGGCCGAGCCGCGCCCGGTCGACCGCAGGACCGAGGTCGCGCAGGGGATGATCGAGAAGTCGAACGTCCAGAGCGTCTCGGAGATCACGCAGATGATCGAGCTCACGCGCCGCTACCAGTCGGCGTCGCGGATGATCGACCAGGAGCACGAGCGCGCGCGCCGCGCCATCGACAAGCTTTCCCGCGTCGGCTGACCGGCGCGCCCAGGACACACGAGGAGACAACCCATGCGTTCCCTCAGCATCGCGGCCACGGGCATGCTCGCCCAGCAGCTGAACGTCGAGACGATCTCGAACAACATCGCGAACATGAACACCACGGCGTTCAAGCGCCAGCGCGCCGAGTTCCAGGACCTGCTGTACCAGAACCAGCGCCGCGCGGGCGCCGCGTCCTCGGACGCCAACACCGTGGTCCCGTCGGGCATCCAGCTCGGCCTCGGCGTGCGCGCCGCCGCTGTCTACCGCATCACCGAGCAGGGCAACGTGACGACCACCGGCAACTCGCTGGACGTCGCGATGCAGGGCAAGGGCTGGTTCCAGGTCGAGCTGCCCTCGGGCGAGACGGCATATACCCGCGCCGGCTCCTTCCAGCTCAGCGCCGAGGGCAAGATCGTGACGGCCGACGGCTACACGGTGAAGGGCGGCGGCACGATCCCGCGCGACGCGATCGACATCTCGATCAACACCTCGGGCGAGGTGCTGGTGAAGCAGCCCGCCCAGTCGCAGCTCCAGCGCGTCGGCCAGTTCGAGCTCGCGAGCTTCGCGAACGACGCCGGCATGCAGGCGATCGGCGACAACCTCTTCCAGAACACGCCGGCCTCGGGCGACCCGGTCACCGGGACCGCCGGCCGCCAGGGCTTCGGCACGACGCTGCAGGGCTTCCTCGAGACCTCGAACGTCAACACCGTGCAGGAGGTCACCAACCTGATCACCGCCCAGCGCGCCTACGAGATGAACTCGAAGGTCATCCAGGCCTCGGACGACATGATGTCGTCCCTGAACCAGCTGCGCTGAGGAGCCTCGCCGCCATGCGCATCCCCGCCCTCCTCCTCGCCGCCGCCATCGCCGCGGCCGGCATCGCCGGCGCCGACGCGGCCACGCTGCGCGCCTCCGCCACCGTCGACGCCGACGTCGTGCGCGTCGGCGACATCTTCGACGACGCGGGCCACCTCGCCGAGGCGGTCATCGCGCCGGCGCCGCGGCCGGGCCGGCGCTACGTCCTCGACGCCAACTGGCTCGCCGACAACGCGCGCGCGGTCGGCATCGACTGGCGCCCGTCGTCGCGGTTCGACCGCATCGTCGTCGAGCGCCCGGGCCGGATCGTCGGCCGCGAGGCCATCTCCGACGCGCTGCGCGAGGCGCTGCGCCTCGAGGGCGCGCCCGCCGGCGCCGGGATCGAGTACGCGGGTCGCGCGCCGGAGCTTTCCGTGCCGCTGCAGGCGCCGCCCGGCCTGGAGGTGCAGTCCCTCTCCTTCGACCGCGCTTCGGGCCGCTTCTCCGCGATGGTCGTCGCCGGCGCCGGCCATGCCTCCGCCCAGCGGCTCCCCGTGTCGGGGCGCCTCGTCGCGACGCGGCAGGTCCCGGTGCTGCGCCGCGCCGTGCAGGCCGGCGAGATCGTCCGCGCCTCCGACGTCGAGTTCGTCGAGGTCCGCGAGGAAGCGCTGCGCCGCGACGTCCTGGTCGACGCAGGGCAGGTCGTCGGGCAGAGCGCGCGGCGCCCGCTGCGCGCCGGCGAGGTCCTGCGCGACAACGACCTGCGCGCGCCGCTGCTGGTCAACCGCAACGGCCTCGTGACCATCGTGCTGCGCAACGGGGGCATGAGCCTCAGCGCGCAGGGCCGCGCCCTCGACGATGGCGCGCGCGGCGACACGGTCCGCGTCCTCAACGTGCAGAGCAAGCGCACGATCGAGGCCCAGGTCATCGGCCCCGACGCCGTCGCCGTCATCGGCGGCCCGCGCGCCGGCCTCCTGAACTGAGCGCCGCGCGGCGCCCCGCGCCAGGTCCGAAGGACCCGGCTACCGACAACGCAGGAAAGTGGAAGCAGAAATGTCCTCTCGCAGCCTCCCCGCCCTCGTCCCGGCCATCGTGCTTTCCGTCGCCCTCGGCGGCTGCACGAACACCCTCGAGCGCCTGAGCACGATCGGCTCGCCGCCGCCGCAGAGCCCGATCGAGAACCCCGCCGCCGCGCGCCCGCCGGTGCAGATGCCGATGCCCACGCCGATCGCCGTCGAGCGCCAGCCCAACTCGCTCTGGCAGCCCGGCGCGCGCGCCTTCTTCAAGGACCAGCGCGCCAGCAACGTCGGCGACATCCTGACGGTGACGATCAACATCGCCGACACCGCGACGCTGGAGAACACCTCCGCGCGCTCGCGCACCAACAGCGAGGGCGCCGGCCTGCCCTCGTTCCTCGGCTACGACATCGGCTCGATCGCAAAGCGCCTGCCCGGCCGCAACGCCGCCGCCGATCCGTCGAACCTGGTCGAGGGCTCGTCCTCGAGCTCGAGCTCGGGCACCGGCTCCATCGAGCGCAAGGAGACGATCGCGCTGCGCGTCGCCGCGGTGGTCACGCAGATCCTGCCGAACGGAAACCTCGTCGTCGCCGGCAGCCAGGAGGTCCGCGTCAACAGCGAGAACCGCGTGCTGCAGGTCGCGGGCGTCGTGCGGCCGCAGGACATCAGGTCGACCAACGAGATCCCGCACGACCGGCTCGCCGAGGCACGCATCCAGTACGGCGGTCGCGGCCAGATCACCGACGTCCAGCGCCCGCGCTGGGGCCAGGAACTCTTCGACGTGATCTTCCCGTTCTGACCGGCGGCCGGCGCCCTCCCGCGAGGAGGGCGCCGGTGCCGCTCCGGTTCAGTCGTCGCGCTGCGTGCGCTCGATGCGCTCGTGGCGCTCCTGCGCCTCGAGGCTGAGCGTCGCGATCGGACGGGCCTCCAGGCGGCGCACGCCGATCGGCTCGCCCGTGTCCTCGCAATATCCGTAGCTGCCGTCCTCGATCCGGCGCAGCGCGGAGTCGATCTTGCCGATCAGCTTGCGCTCGCGGTCGCGGGTGCGCAGCTCGGTGAAGCGGTCGGTCTCGGTGGCCGCGCGATCGGTGATGTCCGCCTCGGGCACGGTCTCCGTCTGCAGGTGCACCAGGGTCTCGGAGGAGTCGTGCAGGAGTTCCGAGCGCCACTTCAGCAGCTTCTGCCGGAAATACTCCCGCATGACCGGGTTCATGAACGGCTCGTTTTCGGACGGGCGGTAATCGACCGGGAGCAGCGGGTGGGTCATGTCCTCATCGCCAGGTCTGGGATCGGGGGCGCGGAGTATAGGAACCACCCCATGGCGCATCAAGCCGCGCCACGGCCGCCGGGACCCGCGGCCGGAAATCCATCAAGCCGCTGATTCCACTTCATATTTCGCGATCTCGACCTGGACCCTGAGGTCGATCTCGTCGAGGAGCTCGGCAAGCTTCGGGTCCTCCACCGAGTCCCGGCGCTGCGACACCAGCATCGCCAGCTCGCCGAGCTGGACGCGCGACAGCGTGCCCATCAGCAGGCCGTGGCGCAACTCGTCGAGCCGGTCGAGGAGCGTCTCCGCCCGCCTGACGGCGCGCTTGCGCGAGGCCGTGGCGTCGTCGACCTCCTGCAGGCTGAGGATGCCGGCGATGCCCGCCGCCACCGAGACGCCGGACGCCGCGCCCGCGCCGGAGGCCTGGGACGAGCCGTCGAGATGGCGCGCGAACTCCCCGCCGCGCGCGGCACCCTTGTCGGCGCGCCTCGTCGCGGTCGTTCCGCGCAATCCGGGGGTATTGTCGACCTTCATGCGCGCCACGCCCGCTGGGTTTGGAAGCCGTCCGTCGCCGACACGGGATCTCGTTACGCCAAACCTCTCGGGCATGGCAAGCGCGGGGCGCCCGGCAAATCTTGCCGCGAGGCCGGCAGCGATTGCCCGCCGCGCCATCGCGCGCGCGCCATCCGCCCTTCGAAAACGTCGATTTTCCAGCCGTTTGAAGGCCTGGCCGATCTGGCACGCCCCTCGCAAGGCTGGCTGCGAAGTCCCCGCAGAATGCAGGCTCGCATGTCCCTCTTCCTCCGCCTCGCCCGCCTCAAGGCCGCCATGATCCTCGCGGCCGGCCTCGCCGCCGGCCTCGCCGCCGACGCCGGCGCGCGCTCGAGGATCAAGGACATCGCCGACTTCGAGGGCATCCGGCAGAACAAGCTGGTCGGATACGGCCTCATCATCGGCCTCAACGGCACGGGCGACACGCTCAACAACTCCCCCTTCACCCAGCAGAGCATCATCGCGATGCTCGAGCGCCTGGGCGTCAATACCCGCGACATCGCCGGCAGCCTGCGCACCAAGAACGTCGCCGCCGTGATGGTGACGGCGACGCTGCCGCCCTTCGCGCGCCAGGGCTCGCGCGTGGACGTCGCGGTCGGCACCTTCGGCGACGCGACCTCGCTCCAGGGCGGCACCCTCCTCGTGACGCCGCTGCTCGGCGCCGACGGCGAGGTCTACGCCGTCGCGCAGGGCGCGGTCGCGATCGGCGGCTTCACCGCCTCCGGCGCCGGCGCCAGCGTCACCAAGAACATCCCGACCTCCGGCAAGATCGCCGCCGGCGGCATCGTCGAGCGCGAGCTCGGCTTCCAGCTCGCCTCGATGGACCGCACGCGCATCTCGCTGCGCAACCCCGACCTGACGACCGCGCGCCGCATCGCGCAGGCCATCAACAACTTCCTGCGCACGCCCGCGGCTCGGCCGCTCGACCCCGGCACGGTCCTCCTCCTCGTGCCCGACAATCGCCGCGGGGACATCGTCAACCTGCTGACCGACATCGAGCAGCTGCCCGTCGATCCCGACCAGGTCGCCCGCGTCGTCATCGACGAGAAGACCGGGACGATCGTCATGGGCGACGCGGTGCGGATCTCCACCGTCGCCATCGCCCACGGCAACCTGACCATCCGCATCACCGAGACCCCGCAGGTCTCGCAGCCCAATCCCTTCGCGCCGTCGACCGGTGGCGCGCCGACCATCCCCGGCTCCATCACCGGCGGGGCGATCGCGCCTGGCGGCGCCACCGTGGTGGTCCCCCGCACCCAGATCGAGGTCGAGGAGGAGAACAACCGCCGCCTCGCGATCCTGCCCTCCGGCGTGACGCTGCAGGAGCTCGTGAACGGCCTCAACGCCCTCGGCTTCGGGCCGCGCGACATGATCACGATCCTCCAGGCCATCAAGACGGCCGGCGCCCTCCAGGCCGACATCGAGGTGATGTGATGGGCGGCCTCCTCTCCCCGGCGACGATCGCCGCCACGGCCTCGGCCGCCTCGCGCGCCGGAGACGTCGCCGCCGCGACGCCGCGCCCCGGGCATCGCGCGACGCCGGAGCAGGCCGCGCAGACCGGCCTCCGGTTCGAGCAGATGTTCCTCGCCCAGATGCTCACGCCCGTGTTCGACGCGATCGACACCGGCGGGATGTTCGGCGGGGGCAGCGCCGAGAAGATGCTGCGCTCCTTCCAGGTCGACGCCTTCGCCGGCTCGATCGTGGCGAAGGGCGGCATCGGCCTCGCTCAGGACGTCGCCCGCGAGATCCTTCGCATGCAGGAGAAGACCAATGGCTGAATCGCTCCGTCACCACCCCGCGCCGGCGGCCGCCACGCCGGCCTCGATGCGCGAGCTGCTCGCCGTCGCCGGCCGCCTCGTGGTGATCATGCGCAAGGAGACCGAGGCGCTGCGCTCGGCCGCGCTCGGCGCGGTGCCCGCGCTGATCGCCGAGAAGGGCGAGCTCGTCCAGCGCTACGCTGGGCTGGTCAAGGCCTTCGGCGCCGACGCGGAGACCGCGGGGGCCCTCACCGAGGCCGTGCGCGACGAGCTGCGCGAGGCCTTCGCCGCCTTCGACGACGCGGCGCGCGAGAACGAGCGCGCGCTTTCCGCGGCCCGCGAGGCCAACGAGCGCGTGCTGCGCGCGGTGGTCGAGGCGGCCGAGAGCCAGCGCCCGCGCGCCCAGGGCTATGGCCGCACCGGGATGTCGGCCGCCGCGCCGCGCTCGGGCGGCGGCATCTCCGTCGCCATCGACCGCAGCTTCTGAGCGGCGGACGCCACACCCCGGCACAGGAACGCCCCCATGCCCATCTCCAGCCTCAACGGGATCCTGATCGCCGCGAACACCGGCCTGCGCGCGTCGCAGATCCAGCTGGACCTCGTCTCGCGCAACGTCACCAACGCGTCGGTCGACGGCTACACGCGCAAGGACGCGCCGCTCGAGACGCTGGTCAACGGACTGTCGGCGCAGGGCGTCAACGCGGGCGAGATCCGCCGCAGCGTCAGCTCGAGCCTGCTCCAGGAGATCCGCGCCGGCCATTCGATCGCGGAAACCATGCGCGTCAAGGAGGACTACCTCGCCCGCCTTGAGACGCTGTTCGGCGCGCCCGGCGACGGGTCTTCCATCGTCGCGAAGCTCGGCAACCTCGCCAACTCCTTCCGCGCGCTCATCGGCGAGCCGGACTCCGCGGCCCTCCAGCAGCAGGTTCTCCTGCGCGCCGACGACTTCGCCACCTCGGTCAACGCGCTTTCCGAGACGATCCAGAACCTCCGCCTCGACGCCGAGCGCACGATCGAGGCCCAGGTCACGATCGCGAACGGCTACATCACGCAGCTCGACCAGCTCAACACCACGATCGCGCAGAACCGCGGCCTCAACCGGTCCACCGCCGACCTCGACGATCGCCGCGACAAGCTGATCGCGGACCTCTCGAAGATCATCGACCTCCGCACCTTCGAGCAGTCCAACGGCCAGGTCCTCGTGCTCACGAAGCTCGGCAGGCCGCTGGTCGACAACGACGCGCATCAACTGAGTTTTAACGCCAGTTCCTCAATATCGCCGGCGATGAGCTACGCGGGCGGCGACCTCTCTGGGATCCTTCTGGACGGCGTCGACATCTCCAACGAGATCGTCGGCGGGAAGTTCCGCGGCCTGCTCGACACGCGCGACGACAACATGGTCACGGCGCAGGCGCAGCTCGACGAGCTCGTCTCCCGCGTCGCGCAGAACTTCGCGCTGAGCGACCTCGACCTCTTCGACTACGGCGACGTCGAGACGGTGGTGACCGGCCGCACGACCACCGCCATCGCGACGGGCGGATCGACCAGCTTCACCGTGTCCAGCGCCGCCGGCCTGAGCGCGGGGATGAACCTGCGCTTCGCCAACCACCCGACCACCTACCTCGTCACCGGCGTCGCGGGAACGACCATCTCGGTCCAGCCGGCGACGGGTGCCGGCACGGGCCTGGACATCGACGTGCCGTCCGGCACCGCGATGATCTTCGCCGCGCAGCCTGGAACGGCCTCGGCCGGCTTCTCGATCCGCGTCGGCGTGAACGCCGACGTCGACTCGGCGCCGTGGCGCCTGCGCGACGGCACGAGCACGCCGACCATCGGTACCATCTCGCAGGCGAACGCGATCCCGCGCGCCATCGTCGACAGCTTCGAGCGCGTCCAGCCCTTCACCGCGAGCGTGGGCCTGCGCACCGGCCTGACCCTGACCGCCTACGCCGGCTCGGTCATCGTCGCCCAGACGACCGCGCGCGGAACGCTCAAGGACACGCTCGACGCCCGCGATTCCCTCAACCAGCAGCTGTTCACGCGCTTCTCGTCGGAGAGCGGCGTCAACGTGGACCGCGAGCTCGCGCTCATGATCGAGATCCAGTCGTCCTACGCCGCGTCCGCCAAGGTCATCCAGGCGACGCGCCAGATGTTCGACGACCTGATGTCGATCGCGCTGTAAGGAGCTGAGCCATGGTCACGAGCATCGGCACCTTCGCCCAGAACGAGGTCCTCCGCCGCCGGATCCTCGACACGCAGACGGAGTTCAACCGGCTGCAGGTCCAGGTCTCCTCCGGCAAGCGTGGCGCCAACTACAGCAGCCTGGGGGAGACCGCGCGGCTGTCGCTCAGCCTGCAGCAGTCCAAGACCGTCACGCAGACCTTCATCCAGGCCAACATCACGACCGAGATCCGGATGGAGCAGATGCAGTCGGTCCTGGAGCGCATCAAGACGCTCTCGAACGACATCCGGAACTCCGCCCTGCCCGCGATCGGCGCCGCCACCATCCCCGCCGCCAACGGCAACGCCGCGCTCAAGGCGCAGGCCAATGGCGCGCTGCTGGAGATCGCGCAGCTCCTGAACACGCAGATCGACGGCTTCTACCTGTTCGGTGGCCGCCAGTCCGACGCGCCCCCGATGGTCGAGCCAGGCTCGACCGGGAGCGCCGGAACGCCGCTCGCCAACGTCGCGGCGGTGGCGGCCATCGCGCCGCTCGCGAACAACGGCGCGTCCGGCGACACGCTGTACGACAACATCGTGGCGCATCTCGACGGGACCGCGGTCGGCGCGCAGCCCGGCGCCTCGCCCGTGCGCTACTACGACGGCGAGTACGACGCGACCGTCGAAGCCCTGCTGGTCACCCGCATCGACACCAACACCGACATCACCTACGGCATCACCGGCCGCGACGACTCCGTGAACACGATCATGCAGTCGCTCTATGCCCTGTCCGTGGTCGACCTGAACCCTGCCAACGAGGCCGGCTACCGCCAGGTGATCAACCGCGTGATCAAGGACCTGAAGGACGGCTTCGATGGCGTGATCGAGGAGATCGGCGACCTCGGCGTGAAGCAGCTCCAGCTGCAGGAGACGACGATCCGCCAGAACGACTTCATCACCGCCCTCGACATGCAGATCGGCAACGTCGAGGACGTCGACATGAGCTCCGCGCTCAGCGCCCTGACCGCCACCCAGACCTCGCTCGAGGCGTCGTACCGCATGCTCACGCTCATGCGCGACATGACGCTGGTCAAGTACCTCTGACGCGGGCCGACGGATCCAGATGATTGAGA
Source organism: Pseudomonadota bacterium (assembly GCA_041178225.1). Lineage (GTDB taxonomy): Bacteria > Pseudomonadota > Alphaproteobacteria > CACIAM-22H2 > CACIAM-22H2 > CAIOSQ01. The sequence goes on from JBEGVV010000250.1 coordinate 16,469, forward strand.
CACGCACCGCCACCGTCCACGCGCCGCCACCGGCCGAGCAGGCGGCGCCCGCGAACGCGGACCCGCGCGCCCGTGCGCGCGCCGCCCTCGCCTCCGGTCGCCTCGCGGCCGCGGCCGAGCTCTGCGACGCCATCCTCGCGCGCGAGCCCGACGACGCCGAGGCACTCGTCCTGCGCGCGCGCGTCGACCGTTCCTCCGGAGACCCCATGCAGGCCATCGAGCGCCTGCGCCGCGCCGCGCGACAGTCGCCAGAGCACCCGGCGGTGCACATCGAGCTCGCCGGCGCACTGCTGTCGCTTGGCCGCCTGCCCGAGGCCGCCGGCAGCGCGGAGACCGCCGCGCGCCTCTCCCCGGCGGATGCCGGCAGCTGGCTCGCGATCGGCTCCGTCCGCTACGCCCTTGGCGACAAGGCCGGCGCGCAGGATGCCTTTGCCCGGGCGGTCGCATGCGAGCCGCGAAACCCCAAGGCGAACAACAACCTCGGCATGATGCATCTCGAGCAGGGCCAGCTGAAGCAGGCCGCGGAGCGCTTCGAGCGCGCGATCGAAGCCGACCCGAACTACGCGGTCGCGCGCAACAACCTCGGCACCGTCTTCGACGCAGCCGGCGACCATGCCGCCGCCGAGGCCCTCTTCACCTCCGCGAGCGCCTGCGACGTCGACTACCTCGAGCCGCGCCACAACCTCGCGGCGTCGCTCGCCAAGCGCGGCGCCTGGGCGGAGTCCGCCCGCACCCTCGAGGCGCTGCTCGTCGTCGCCCCCGGAGACCATCGGGCGCTCTGGAACCTCGGCGAGGCGAAGCTCCGCCTCGGCGAGTTCGGCGCCGGGTGGCCGCTCTGGGAAACCGGGATCGGCACGGACGACTATCGCGGTCCCGCAAGGCCCTTCCCCCGCAAGCCGCTCGGGCCGGGCGCCACGCGCGTGCTCCTCTGGGGCGAGCAGGGCGTCGGCGAGGAACTGCTCTTCGCCTCGATGCTGCCCGACCTCGCGAGCCGCGGGATCGGCGGCGTCGTCGAGTGCGACCCGCGGCTCGTGCCGCTGTTCGCCCGCTCCTTCCGCGGCTTCCGCTTCGTCGCGCCAACGAACCCGCCGGCGCCCGAGACGATGGGCACGTTCGACGCCTCGATGCCGGTCGCGAGCCTCGGCGCCGAGTTGCGCGGCGCCATCGCCGACTTCCCGCGACATGCCGGCTACCTCCGCCCGGACCGCGAGCGCGTCGCCGCGCTGCGCGCGCGCTACGCCGCCGATGGCCACGACCGCGTGGTCGGCATCTCCTGGATGAGCGGCGCAAGGCGCGAGGCGGCGGAGAAGAGCATCGACCTGCTCGCCTGGGCCCCGGTCCTGTGCCTTCCCGGCATCCGCTTCGTCTCGCTCCAGTACGGGTCGGTGGCCCGGCAGGTGGAGGCGGCGCGCGCCGCCCTCGGCGTCGACATCGTCCTCGATCCCGGGATCGACCAGTTGCGCGACCTCGACGGCTTCGCCGCCCAGGTCGCGGCGATGGACCACGTGGTGACGATCAGCAACGTCGCCGCGCATCTCGCCGGCGCGCTCGGGCGGCCCGGGACGGTCCTGCTGCCGCGCGCGCGCGGCCTCAAGTGGCAATGGCTGCTCGAGCGTCCCGACAGTCCGTGGTACCCGTCGCTCGCGCTGCTGCGGCAGCGTGCGCAGGGCGACTGGAGCGACCCCATCGCGCGGGCGGCCAGGCGCGTCGCCGAACGCCGCGCGAACCCGTGAACGCGAAGGAGCAGGCACAGTGATCAGGATCTTCATCGGCTACGATCCGCGCGAGAGCGCCGCCTACCACGTGTTCGCGCATTCCATCATGGCGCGCGCCTCCCGACCGGTGACGATCGCGCCGCTGATGCTCACGCAATTGTCGCAGGTCTACACGCGGCCACGGCACGCGCTGCAGTCGACCGACTTCTCCTTCACCCGCTTCCTCGTGCCATATCTCTGCGGCTACGAGGGATGGGCTGCCTTCTTCGACTGCGACATGCTGATGCTCGACGACGTGTCGCGGCTCTGGGACCTGCGCGACGACGCCAGCGCCATCCAGGTCGTGAAGCACAGCCATGTCCCGGCCGAGAAGGTGAAGTTCCTCGGCGCGACGCAGACCAGGTACGAGAAGAAGAACTGGTCCAGCGCGATCCTCTTCAACAACGCGCGCTGCAGGGCGCTCACGCCCGACTACGTCAACTCGGCGACCGGCCTCGAGCTGCACCAGTTCAAGTGGCTCGCCGGCGACCACATGATCGGCGAGATCCCGCATCGCTGGAACCACCTGGTCGACTACGACCCGAGCGTCCCGGCCTCCGAGGTCTCCAACCTCCACTACACGATCGGCGGCCCGTATTTCGAGCAGTTCCGGGACTGCGGCTACGCCGACCTCTGGCGCGCCGAGCGCGATCGCATGCTCGCCTGCCAGGCGCGCGACGCAGCGCTCCCGCGCGCAGGCTGACGGGAACGGCCGCGCCGCGATGCAGGTGGAGGAAAGGGCTTTCGCCGACGCGCGGCGCCACGCGATCTACCAGATCGCGCACGCGCCGCTGCGCACCTATCCCTTCCCCCATGTCTTCGTCGAGGACGTCCTGCCGGCGGCCTTCTACAGGCGGCTGCTCGCGAACCTTCCCGGTGCCCGCGCCTATGACCCGGACGACGGGACCGCCGCGGAGCGCGTCGAGGGACGCGGCTCGATCAGGGGCGCGCGACGCGGGTGCAACCGCATGGGCGCCGAGCGCTCCGGCTTCTGGACCTCGGCCTTCGAGGCCTTCGACCATGTCGAGTTCGGCGGCTGGCTCACCGCGAAGTTCTACGAGACGATCGCCGGGCGCCTCGGCCTCGACAATGCCGCCGCGCACACCGACCTCGACACGCGCGTGAGGCTGGTCCGGGACAAGTCCCCTGCATCGCTCCGGCCCCATGCCTGCGTGCCGGGCCGCGTCCTCACCGCGGTCTTCCAGTTCGCGCGCGACGACAGGCGCGCCGACCTGGGCACATCTCTCTACATGCCGCGCGAGGGCGCGCCCATGCCCGGCGCCGGTGCCGGGCGCGAGGCCTTCGACCTCGTCACGACCCTTCCCTTCAGGCCCAACTCGCTCCTTGCCTTTCCGGAGACGGAGGGGAGCTTCCGCGGCTTCGAGGCGGCGCAGGGCGCGCGCATACGTCGCGACCTGATGCTGCTTTCACTGGACCTCCCCAGCCCCGTCATGCACTGAGCCGGCAGCGCCCTCACCTCGCCCGCGCGACCATCGACGCGCCGAGCGCGGCGAGCTGGCGATCCCATCCGCCATCCTGCCCCTGGCGATAGGCCCTGCAACCCGGATACCAGGGCACGTCGCCGCCCTCCTCGCCGCGCCAGCGCCAGTCCATCGGGAAGGGCACGAGGACGTCCGACCCGAGGCCCGCGCTGCAGCGCAGGTGCACGCTGGTGCTGCTGACGCCGGCAAGGAAGTCGAGCGAGGCCACCACCGCGAGCAGCATCTCGAGGTCGTCGTTCGCGGCGGACAGGTCGACGGCCGGTCGGCCCGCGCCAGCCGAGAACGCGGCGAGCTCGCCCGGCCGCGGATGGCGCTGGATGCCGACGAAAGTGCCCCGCGCGCCGCGCAGCGCGGCGCCAAGCCGCGCGGGCGGCACCTGCTTCGTCGTGTCATGCGCCCCCGCGACGCCTCCCGCGCGCCACGCGACGCCGACGAGCGGGCGCGGCAAGGGCGCGAGCAGGGACGCGACGCGGCGCATCGCGTCGGGCAGGGGATCGATCCGCAGCGGCGGGGGGATGTCCGCGTCGCCGCAGCCCAGCACCCATGGCAGGTCGCCGACCGCGATCGTCCGTTCCTCGCCGCCCGTGGCCCGCGCGACGCCGCCGCGCGCGGCCATTCCAGCGAGGCGCGCGTCGCCATCGAAGCGCGGCAGCGCGCCACGCGCAGCCGCGATCGGCGCGAAGCGCAGGAAGAACAACTGGTCGCCAACGCCCTGCTCGCCGGCGAGGGCGAGCCCAAGGCCTGCCGCGCCAGCGGGCAGGCGCCAGTCCTGCGGCAGGCCGATGCGCGTCGGCCGGAACCTGTGGTCGTCCCAGCCCGCGGCGAGCCGGCCCATGCAGAGCATGGCGCGGGCGCGGTTGAGGCGCGCGTCGTCGTGCTCGGCTCCCTGCCCCGGCGAGAACCCGATCGCCGCGTCGAAGCAGCGTGCGGCCTCGGCGTAGAGGGCCCGCGCCGCGAGCGTCGCGCCGAGGTTGTTGTGGGCGGACGCGTAGCCCGGCTGCAGCGCGATCGCGCGCATGAGCGCCTGCGCGGCGCCATCGAGGTCGCCGGCCTCGCGCCGCGCGTAGCCGAGGTTGTTCCAGTACAGCGCCGTCGCCGGCGCGGCCTCCGTCGCGCGCGCGAGCCAGGCGATCGCCTCCGATGCGGCTCCCCGTGCCATCGCGACGAGGCCGCGCAGGTGCAGCAGGTCCGGATGGGCCGGGTCGATCCTGGCCGCGCGATCGAGCTCCTCCGCGGCTTCGGCGAGCGCGCCGCGGCCATGCGCGGCGAGCGCGGCGCGCAGGGCGGCCGCGAGACCGGCCGGGTCGGCGTTCACGCGTGCCAGCCGCGCACGGCGGCCGCGAGTTCCTCGAGCGCCTGCGCCCAGCCGCCCGCCGGCGCCTGCCTGTAGGAGCGGCATCCTGGATACCAGGGCAGGAAGCCGCCGGCGGCGCGCATCCAGCGCCAGTCCAGCGGGAACGTCACGAGGATGTCGGACGGGAGGCCGACCGCGCAGCGCAGGTGGAGATTGGCGTTGCTCACCCCGGCATAGGCGTCCAGCTGCGCCATGAGCGCGAGCATGAGCTCGAGATCGTCGTTGCAGGCGCTGAGGTCGGCGACGTCGCGACCGAGCGCCTCGGCGAAGGCCTCGGTCTCGCCAGGCTCGGGAAGGCGCTGGAGCGAGACCACGCTTCCCGGCGCGCCGCGCAGCGTGGCGCCGAGCTCTGCGGGCGGGACCAGCTTGATCGTGTCCTTCTTCCCCCGCACCCCGCCCGCGCGCCAGGTCGCGCCGACGATCGGCCGCGGCAGGGCGGCCAGGAGGTCGCGCGCCCGCGCGACGCTCGCGGGGAGAGGCGCGATCGCGAAGGGCGGCGGCAAGTCGTCGTCTCCGCAGCCGAGCAGCCACGGCAGGTCGCCCATGAACACGGACTGCGCGCCCTCCGGGGCCTCCTCCGACACCGCGAAGCCGGCGCGGCGCGCCATGCCTGCGAGCTTCCCGACCACGTCGACGGTCAGTTCCGCGCCCCGCTCCGCCGCGATGCGCGCGAAGCGCAGGAAATAGAGCTGGTCGCCGACGCCCTGCTCGGCACGCACATGGATCCTGCGACCGGCGAGCGAGGCTGGCCACGCATCGCCGGTGAATGGCTCTTCGCGCGCCTCGCGGAACCTGTAGTCGTCCCAGCCTTCGCGAAGCATGCCAAGGCGCATGCGCGCCATCGCCCGGCTAGCGCGGGCGATGCGGAGGCCCGGGTCGCCCTCGACGGCGCGGTCGAAGAAGGGGAGCGCCTCGCGGTCGCGGTCGAGGCGGCAGAGGACGATCGCCGCGTTGCTCCACGAGACGGCCACGTGCGGGAAGCGCGCGAGATGGCCGCGGTAGTGCAGCAGCGCCTCCTCGTGCCGACCAAGCTTGACGAGGCAATTGGCGATGCGCTGGTCGGAGACGTCGTCGCCGGGCGCGAGTTCCAGGGCACGCGCGAAGGCGGCGATGGCCTCCTCCTCGCGCCCCGTCTCCTGCAGCACGACGCCCCGGCGCTGCCAGGCGCGCGCATCGGCTGGCGCCCGCGCGACGAGCGCGAGGCTCCCCTCCTCGGCGCGCTCGGGCTGGCCGAGTTCCACGCGGACGTCGACGAGGCGCATGGCCAGCTCGGCGCGGCCGGGATTGGCGGCGACGATCGGCGCGAGCCGCTCCTCCATCAGCGAAAGCCCGGATGCGGCCTTGGCCGCGGCGAACCATGCGTCGACGCAGTCCGCGGAACCCGGATCCAGCGTGGTCGCTCGCTCGGCTGCGGCTGCGGCCTCGGAATGTCGCCCAAGCGCGCCCAGCGCCTGCGCGGCGCCGAGCCAGCATTCCGGGTCCTGCGGCGCCAGCGCCGCCGCGGCGACATAGGCGGCGGCGACCTCTTCCCCGGGAGCGCCGGCGGACGCAAGGCCGCCGGCGAGGTTCTTGCGCGCGCCGGCGTGGCGCGCGTCGAGCGCGATCGCCGCGCGGAAGCTGGCGATGGCCTCGGTGGCGCGGCCGAGGGCGCGCAGGATCACGCCGCGGGTATTGAGGTAGGACGGGGTAGCCGGCGCGATCGCGATTGCGCGGTCGACGAGGCCGAGCGCCTCGTCGGCGCGCTGCGCGAGGAAGCGGGCCTGGCCCAGCAGGTGGAGCGCGTCCGCGCATGACGGGTGGAGCGCCAGCGCGCGTCCATAGAGTCCCGCCGCCTCGTCGAGGCGACCGGCGGCCTGCGCCTGGAGGCCGGATCGCAGCAGGCGCTCGAGTTGCGCGATCGACGCAGCCGGCTTCATCTCGTGGCCTCCGCGCGGGAAGGAAGGCGCGCCGGTCCTAGCGCAGCCCTTCCATGATGTTCCGGTTGACCGTGATCAGGGTCTCGATGTCGCCCTTGCCGGAGATCAGGGCGTCGGTCTCGCGCCGGACGGACAGGCACAGGGCGATGAGCCGCTTGCGCAGCTCGACCGGAAGGCGGTTCTCCTCGCTCGAGAGGTCGTGCAGGAAGGCGTCCCAGACCCTCTGGTTCCAGAGGATCGCGTCG
>JBEGVV010000251.1:0-11685 GCA_041178225.1 Pseudomonadota bacterium
GCGCGCGCCTCGTCGAGCGTCGCGCAATCGGCCATGGCGATGGCGCCCGCGCCCTGGATGGCCGCGACGAGCGCCGCGACGGTCTCGGGGCGGGAACGGTCGGTGGCGTCGAAGGCCACGATCCCGGCGCCGCTTGCGGCGAGCGCGGCCGCGTCGCTGGCGAAGGGCGTGATGCGCACGGGATGGCCGGCAAGGTCGCGCTTCACCAGCCCGATGACCGGCAGGTCGAGCGCCGCGCGCACGGCGCGCAGGTTGTCGAGCCCCTCGATGCGCAGGCCGCGCGCGCCGCCCGCCACCACGGCGCGCGCGAACATGGCGACGGCCGCGGGCGAATCGAAGGCGCCGCCGGGCACCGGCTGGCACGAGACGACGAGGGCGCCGCGCAGGGCCTCGAGGAGCGGTTGCACGGGCACGGTCAGCCCGGGATTGCCTTCCATGGGGCGAGGCTAGCGCGACCGGGGCCGCGAGGCGACGCGCGAGGCGGGACGTTGGCGGGGCGAGGCGCTAGGATCGCGCCGCGCGCCCGACGCATCGGCGCGAGGGGGAAGGTGGACATGGCACATCTCGGCATCGTCACGGTCGGGCAGGCCCCGCGCGCGGACATCGCGTCGCAATTCGCGGCGCTGCTCCCGCAAGGGACGCGGATCACGCTGCGCGGCTGCCTCGATGGCGCGTCGGCCTCCGACATCGCCGCGATGGCGCCGGCCGGCGGCGAGGATGTCCTCTACACCCGCCTTGCCGACGGGTCGGACACCACCATCGCCAAGCGCCATGCCATCGCGCGCGCGCCGGCCACGCTCGACGCGCTGCGCGGCGACGGCGCCGAGGCGATCCTCTTCGCCTGCACGGGCGCCTTCCCGGACGGGCTCGGCGGCCCCGGCGTGGTCTTCCCCTCGCGGCTGCTCGCCGGCATCGCGGCGGCGCTCGTGCCGCAGGGCCGCATCGGCCTGCTGGTGCCCCTGCCCGCGCAGGTGACGCAGCTGCCGCGCAAATGGGCGAGGCCAGGCGTCGAGGTCCATGCCGAGCCGCTGATCCCGAGTTCCGGCGCGCAGGCGGCGGAGGAAGCGGCGCGGCGCCTCGCGGCGCACCGGCCCGACCTGGTCGTCATGGACTGCATGAGCTACACGACGATCCATCGCGACGCGGTGCGCCGCGTCGCCGGCGTGCCCGTGCTGCTCGCCGTCACGACGATGGCGCGCATCGCCGCGGAACTTGCGGGATGAGCGCCACGGCGATGCGCGAGGTCACGGCGGAAGACATCGAATCCCTCGCCGTCGGGGCCTGGATCCTCGGCACGGGCGGCGGCGGATCACCCTACCTGGGCCTGCTCAACATGCGCCGCCTCTACGCCGAGGGCAGGCGCGTGCGGCTGATGAGCCCGGACGCCCTCGCCGACGACGATGCAGTGGCCGTGGTCTCGAACCAGGGCGCTCCGCTCGTCGGGCAGGAGCGGCTCACCGACAGCCGCAACGTCGCGCGCGCGGTCGAGTTGATGGAGGAGTTCACGGGCAAGCGCTTCCGCGCGATCATGTCGCTGGAGATCGGCGGCGGGAACTCCATCCAGCCGATGATGGCGGCCGCGCATCTCGGGCTGCCGGTCGTCGACGCGGACTGCATGGGGCGCGCCTATCCGGAGGCGCAGATGACGAGCTTCGCCGTCGGCGGGCTCAAGCCATGGCCGCTGACCTCCGTCGACCCGCGCGGCGTCGAGTCGATCGTCGCGCGCGTCCCGACCTGGAAATGGATGGAGCGCGTGAGCCGCAAGATCTGCACCGAGTATGGCTCCATCGCCGCGACCTGCAAGGCGCCGCGCACAGGCGCCGAGGTGAAGCGCTGGGGCATCCCCTTCACCACCACGAAGGCGATCCGGATCGGCGACGCGGTGCGCGCCGCGCGACGCGCGCACGAGGACCCGATCGCCGCGCTGCTCGAGGCCGAGGACGGCAAGCTGCTCTATCGCGGCAAGGTCGTGGACGTGGAGCGGCGCACGACCGAGGGCTTCCTGCGCGGCCGCGTGCGCTTCGACGGCAGCGACGCCTGGCGCGGCGCGGGCATGGAGATCGACTTCCAGAACGAGTGGATCGTGGCGCGCCTCGACGGCGAGCCCATCGCGATGTCGCCCGACCTCGTCTGCGTCCTCGACGGCGTCTCCGGCGAGGCCATCGGCACGGAGACGATCCGCTACGGCCAGCGCGTCGCGGTCGTGGCGCTGCCGCCGCCCGAGGTCTTCCTCTCGCCGAAGGGCCTCGAGCATGTCGGGCCGCGCGCCTTCGGCTACGACATCGACTTCCGCTCGGTGTTCGCGCCATGAGGCGGATCGGGATCGACGTCGGCGGGACGAACACCGACGCGGTGCTCGTCGATGGCGGCCGCGTGCGCCGCGCGGTCAAGGCGCCGACCACGGCGGACGTCACGTCGGGGATCGTCGATGCGCTGGCGCGCCTGCGTTCCCATCCCGACGGCGCGGGCGACGTCGACGCGGTGATGGTCGGCACCACGCATTTCATCAACGCCGTGGTCCAGAGGCGGCACGTCTCGAAGGTCGCCGCGCTGCGCATCGCCTTGCCGACCAGCGCCAGCCTGCCGCCCTTCTGCGACTGGCCCGAAGACCTCGCGGCGCTCGCGCGCGGCGGCGTCTGGCAGGTCGAGGGCGGGCACGAGTACGACGGCCGGCCGATCATGCCCCTCGACGAAGCGGCGATCCGCGGGGCGGCGCGCGCGATCCGCGCGGCCGGCCTCGCCTCGGTCGCGATCTCCGCGGCCTTCTCCCCCATCGACCCATCGCACGAGATCCGCGCGGCGGAGATCATGGCGGAGGAAATCCCCGGCCTGCCGGTCACCTGCTCGCACGAACTCGGCCGCATCGGACTGCTCGAGCGCGAGAACGCGGCGCTGCTCAACGCGGCGCTGGCCGGGCTCGCGCGCGACACGATCGAGGCCTTCGGCGCCGCCATCGCGGGCAGCGGCATCTCGGCGCCGCTCTACATCACCCAGAACGACGGCACGGTCGCAGAGGCCGCCGTCGCGCGCCGCTTCCCCGTCTACAGCTTCGCCTCCGGCGCGACGAACTCGATGCGTGGCGCGGCATGGCTCTCGGGCATCGAGGACGCGATGGTCGTCGATGTCGGCGGCACGACGACCGACATCGGCCAGATCCGCGGCGGCTTCCCGCGCGAGTCCAGCGCCGTCGTCCACGTGGGCGGCGTGCGGACGTTGTTCCGCATGCCCGACCTGCTCTCGATCGGCCTTGGCGGCGGCAGCCATGTCGAGGGCGACCCGCCGCGCATCGGGCCGCTCTCGGTGGGCTTCCGCCTGCCCGAGGAGGCGCTCGTCTTCGGCGGCGGGCGGCTGGTGGCGACGGACATCGCGGTCGCCGCGGGGCTCCTCGACCTCGGCGAGCGCACCCGCGTCGCCGGAATCGCTCCCGGCTATGCGAAGCGCGTGCTCGACGAGGCGGCGCGCATGCTCGAGGAGAACATCGACCGCATGAAGACGGAGGCGGGCGACGTGCCGCTCGTCGCGGTCGGCGGCGGTGCCTTCCTCGTGCCGTCCAGGCTCGCGGGCGTCAGCCGCGTCGTCCACGTGCCGCATGGCGACTGCGCCAACGCGGTCGGCGCGGCGATCGCCCAGATCTCCGGCGAGGTCGACCAGATCTTCCGCGACATGACGCGCGCCGACGCCATCGCAGCCGCGACGCGCCTCGCCGCCGACCGCGCCTGCACCGCCGGCGCCGACCGCGCGACGCTGCGCACGGTGGAGACGGAGGACATGCCGCTCTCCTACCTGCCCGGCAACGCGCTGCGCGTGCGCGTGCGCATGGTGGGCGACGTCGCGGCGCGCTGACGCGCCGGCGAGATCGCGCCTCAGCCGCGCAGCGGCAGGAGATGCCCCTCGAACTGGCGCGCCGCTTCCTCCCAGCTGAAGCGCGCGGCATGCGCCCTCGCGCGTTCACGCGGGATCTCGAGCGCCTTCAGGCAGCATTCACGCAGGTCCTCCCCGATCGCCCCCGCATCGGAGCCATCGAGCACGTCGCGCGGGCCCGGGACATCGTAGGCGGCGACAGGGAGACCACAGGCCATGGCCTCGAGGAGGACGAGGCCGAACGTGTCCGTCCGGGAGGGGAACACGAAGACGTCAGCCGCCGCATAGAAGCGAGCGAGCTCGGACTGCGGCAGGACGCCGGCCCAGTGGACGTTGTCGCCGTAGCGCGCCTTCAGCTCGGCGAGTTGCGGGCCCTCGCCGACGACCCACTTGGACCCGGGAAGATCGAGCCGGAGGAACGCGTCGACGTTCTTCTCGACGGCGACCCGACCGACATAGAGGAAGATCGACCGCTCCTCCTTGAGCATCGCCCGCGGGTTCGGACCCGCGGGGAAGGGGTTGAACGTGTCCAGGTCCACGCCACGCGACCACAGGGCGACATTCGCGAAGCCTCGCGCTTCGAGGTCGGCCACGATCGACGGCGTGGGCGCCATCACGCGCGCCGCGGGCGCATGGAAGCGCCGCATGAACGCGTAGCTCCAGTCGAGCGGGATGCCGAGCCTCGGCTGGACGTATTCCGGGAACCGGGTGTGATAGGCGGTCGTGAACGCCAGGCCCCTGCGCAGGGCATGTCGCCGGGCGGCCCATCCGAGCGGGCCTTCCGTCGCGATATGGAGGGCATCGCATGCGCTCGAGTCGATCGCCCTGCCGACCATCGCGGTGGTCGCGAGGGACAGCCGGATCTCGGGATAGGTCGGGCAAGGAAGCGTCCGGAACAGGAGCGGGGTCACCATGGTGACCGAGTGGCCGAAGCGCTCCAGCTGCCGCTTCGTCTCCATGAGCGTCCGCACGACGCCATTGACCTGCGGCGTCCACGCGTCAGTGACGATCGTGACGCGCCTGGCCGACCCCTGGACCTCGGTCCCGGCACGGGGATGCGGTACCTGCACGCCAGAGCTCATGAGACCATGACCCGCGCGCGGTCGACGCTCCTCGACGCCGCCCAGTCTATGACCTCGAGCCTGCCGTCCCAGTGCTCGACGAGCGCGGTGCAACTCTCGACCCAGTCGCCGTCGTTGCAGTAGAGCACGCCGTCGATCGTGCGGATCTCGGCTTTGTGGATATGGCCGCAGACGACTCCGTCGGCGCCACGACGCCGCGCCTCGGCGGCGACGGCGTTCTCGAATGCGCTGATGTAGAATACGGCACCCTTCACCTTGCCCTTGAGGTAGCTCGACAGGGACCAGTAGCCGAGGCCCATGGCAAGGCGCATCCGGTTGAGCCTGTGGTTCATCCACAGGGCAAGCGTGTAGGCGTGGTCGCCGAGCACCGCGAGCCACCGCGCATAGGTCACCACGCCGTCGAAGGCATCGCCGTGGATGACCAGCATGCGCCGCCCGTCGGCGGTCACGTGCACCGTATCGCCAAGCACCCAGATGCCACCGAACTGCATGCCGATGAAGTCGCGCGCCATTTCGTCGTGGTTGCCCGGCACGAGGACGACCTGCGTTCCCTTGCGAGCCTTCCGGAGGATCTTCTGCACGACGTCGTTGTGGCTCTGCGACCAGTACCAGGACTGGCGCAGGCGCCACCCATCGACGATGTCGCCCACGAGGTAGAGGTACTGGGATTCGGTCTCGCGGAGGAAATCCAGCAGGAACTCCGCCTTGCATCCCCGCGTGCCGAGGTGGATGTCCGAGATGAAGATTGCCCGGTACCGCCTCGAGAGGCTCCCTCGATCGACGCCATCGGGCAGGAGTACCTTTTCCATTCGAGTTTTCCCCAGCCTGTGGATAACCCGTCCATTCGTTTAGTCAGGCAGGGTTACAAGCTGAAGACGACCTCGCGCGCGAGGTCGGTTTCACGCAACTTTCATGGAGGCGATGGGGCATGCCCTCTTTGCCCAAGGGACACGGCACCGCAAAGGAATCGTCGCGCTTGGCCGCCTAGCCTCCGGGCTCAACCACCAAGCGGGGCAGAAAATGGGTCGCCGGAAGAACGTCCTCCTCATCGTCGTCGACCAATGGCGCGGCGACATGCTTCGGGCGCTGGGCACGCACCAGCTGAGGACCCCGAACATCGATCGCCTCTGCGCCGAGGGCGTGACGTTCCGCAACCACTTCACGCAGGCGGCGCCCTGCGGCCCCGCCCGAGCCTGCCTGCTGACAGGCCTCTACCAGATGACGCATCGCGCGGTTCAGAACACGATCCCGCTCGATGCGCGCTTCACGAACCTCGCGCTCGAGCTGCGCAAGGGTGGCTACGACCCCGCGCTGGTCGGATACACGACGACGACACCCGACCCGCGCACGACGTCCGGCGACGACCCGCGCTTCCTCGTGCTCGGCGACGTGATGGAGGGCTTCCGGCCCGTCGGCACGTTCGAGCCGAACAAGGAAGCCTATTTCAGCTGGGTCGCCGGCCGCGGCTTCGAGCTTCCGGCGAACAGGGACGACATCTGGCTGCCCGAAGGCGCCGAGCCCGGGGAGGCAGGCGCGACGCGCCGCCCAGCCCGCATCCCGAGGGAGCTCTCCGACACGGCCTGGTTCACGGAACGCGGCCTTGCCTATATCCGCGGACGCGGCGACCGACCCTGGTTCCTGCATCTCGGCTACTACAGGCCACACCCGCCCTTCATCGCGCCGGCCCCGTACAACGACATGTATCGTGCCGAGGACATGGCTCCCCCCGTGCGCGCCGCGAACTGGGAGGAAGAGGCGAAGCAGCATCCACTACTGCACTTCTACCTTTCGAGCACGCGGCAGGGCGCGTTCTTCCAGGACGGCAAGGGCCTCGCGCGGGACATGTCGGAGGCGGAGGTCCTCCAGATGCGCGCGACCTATTTCGGCTTGATGAGCGAGATCGACGACCAGCTGGGCACGGTCTTCAGGTACCTGGAGGAAACCGGCCAGATGGACGACACGCTGATCGTCTTCACCTGCGACCATGGCGAGCAACTCGGCGACCACCACCTGCTCGGAAAGGTCGGCTACTTCGACCAGAGCTTCCGGATCCCGATGATAATCCGCGACCCGGCGGCATCCGCGAACGGCTCGCGCGGACGGATCGTGGACGCGTTCACCGAGACGATCGACTGCATGCCGACGATCCTGGATTGGCTCGGGCTCCCGATCCCGAGGCAGTGCGATGGCCGCTCGCTCCTGCCCTTCTGCGCCGGCGAGACCCCGGGCGACTGGCGCCGCGAGGTCCACTACGAGTTCGATTTCAGGGACATCTTCTATTCCCAGCCCGAGGCCGCCCTCGGCGTGACGATGGACACGGCCTCGCTGGCGGTGCTGCAGGACCGCGACTACAAGTACGTCCACTTCGCCGCATTGCCGCCCCTGCTCTTCGACCTCGACGCGGATCCCGGCCAGTTCGTGAACCTTGCGCAGGATCCCGCGCATGCCGGCATCGTGCGCGACTACGCCCAGCGCATGCTCGACTGGCGGCTCGCCCACGCCGACCGCACCCTCACCCACTACCGTGCCACGCCCTCCGGCCTCGAGACGCGTGCGACACGCGGGGGCGAGCCTGGATGACGCCCCCGCGCCATCGCTCGCGCGGAACGGTCGACCTGCAAACGCCATGACACCGCGCATCGTCATCGTGGTCTGCGACGGCCTCCGGCCCGACCGGATCGACCCAGTCCGAACCCCCGCGATCTGGCGGTTGCGCGAGGAGGGAGCCTGGTTCACGAACTCGCGCACCGTCTTCCCCAGCGAGACGCGGGTCGCCGCGGCATCCCTCGTCACCGGCAGCAGCCCGGGGGAGCACGGCATCATCGCGAACGACTTCTACGATGCGACCATCTTCCCCGACCGCCCGATCGCGACGGCGCGGGCAGCCGACCTCGAGGAACTCGCGAGGATCCGTAGCCGGCTGCTCGCGCGCATGACGCTGGCGGAAAGGGTCGCGGCAGCAGGCCTGCGCTACGCGGTCGTGTCGACCGCATCGGCCGGGACGAGCGCCATCCTCGCGGCCGGTGCCCGCGCCGCCGGCGCCTTTGCCTGGTCCATCCATCCGGGTTGCCGGAGCCCCGGCGCCCACGAGGAGGTCGCACGGAGGTTCGGGCGACCGCCGCCATGCGCGATACCGCGAGGGGAGGCCATCGCGCATGCGTCGGCGATATTCGCCGACCATGTCCTCGCGGAACTCGAGCCTGACCTCGCGATCTTCTGGTGCGGCGAACCGGATTCGACCTATCACGCGAAGGGCCTGTCGGGGCCGGAGCCGCTGGCGGCGGAGCGCTGCGCCGACGAGGCCGTGCACCGGGTCGTCGAGTGGCGCGCGGGCTGCGGGGATCCCGATCGCGTGCAACTCGTCGTCGCCTCCGACCATGGCCACGTCGTCGGCGGGCAGCGCGTGGACATCCGCGCGGAGATGAGGTCTGCAGGGTGGCGGGTCGCCGAGGGATGCCCCGCCGCCGGGGACATGCTCGTCGTGCCTGGTGCCGCGTCGCTCGTCTATGGCTTGCGCGAGGGGACACGCGCGGGACACGAATTCATATCCTGGCTCTCGGACCAGCCCTGGTTCGGTGCCGCGTTCGCCGAATCCACGACGATGGGGCGGGCCACGATCGCGGATCTCGGCCTCTGCCATCCGCGACGACCGGACCTCGTGTTCACCCTGCGGCATGGCGGCGCGACGGATGGCATCGGCGGCGCCGGTTGCGCCTACGACGCCGACCTCGCGCCGGGCGCCGGACTGCATGGCGGCCTGCATCCCTCCGAGATGGCGAACGTGCTTCTCTTCTCCGGAAGCCTGTTCCGGCGGGATGCACGCCTCTCCAGCCCCGCCGGGATCGTCGACATTGCGCCGACCATAGGCACGCTTCTCGGGCTCGGCTGCGCGGGAATGAGCGGCCGGGTCCTCCGCGAGGCCCTGGTCGATGGCGGACCGCCGCCGATCCCGACCCACGATGCCCTCCAGCCCCTTGCGAGCCTCGGCCGGGCGAGCCTTTCCCGCAGCCATGCGGGTGGCCGCTCCTACATCGACGGACTGCACGTCGCCTGAAACACGGGATGCAAGAGATGACAGAAGCAGCGGAAGCATGGGACGAGATCCAGGCCCTCTACGCGCAGAGCGGCACGCGGCGCTACGGCCTGCAATCCGTCTCCCAACTGGAGCACGCCCTGCAGTCTGCGGCGCTCGCGGCGCGGCAGGGCGAGGACGACGAGATGGTCGTGGCGTCGCTCCTCCACGATATCGGGCACATGGTCCACCGGCTCGGCGACGCTCCCGCCGAACGCGGGATCGACGACCGCCACGAGGCGATCGGCGCGAAGCGCCTCGTGCGCCAGTTCGGCCACGGCGTGAGCGAGCCAGTGCGCCTTCATGTCGCCGCGAAGCGCTACCTCTGCGCCGTCGAGCCGGGCTACGCGGCGCTGCTCTCGCCCGACTCGGTCCGCAGCCTCGCGCTGCAGGGTGGCGCGATGGACGACGAGGAGCGCGCCAGCTTCGAGGCCGAGCCGTTCTGGCGCGAGGCAGTCAGGCTTCGCCGCTACGACGAGGCCGCGAAGGTTGCCGGCCTCGAGGTGCCGGGGATCGAGGCCTACGCGTCGCGCGCACGACGCCTGCTTTCGCAGGCCGGCAGCGCAACGCGCGGCGTTCCGTAACCGCCGCTTCCACGAATCGTCACGCGCGGATGCTCTTCTCGCACTTGTGTTGCTCTGGAAGAACGCATCGGCAGGTCGGGAATGGACGAGGAACGTGACGCGCGGCGACGGTGGATGGCGGTGCTTGCCCGTGCGCCGCGCGACGAGCTGGAAAGATTGTGGGAAGCCGTCGCGGACAAGCCGGACCTGACGCCCCTGAAGCCGGCCGAGACCGGGCTGGTGATGGTGCGCGCGCGCACCGGGGGGAGCGGAGCGCCATTCAACCTTGGCGAGATGACCGTGACACGCTGTGTCCTCCAGGCACCCGGGCACGAACTCGGCCATGGCTATGTCGCGGGGCGCGACCTCAGGCATGCCGAGCTCGCGGCGGCCTTCGACGCGATGCTGCAATCTCCATCCCGGCGCGCGGAACTGCTTGCACAGGTGATCGAGCCGCTTGCCGCCGCCCAGCACACCCGCCGGGCAAGGCGCTGGGACGTCGCATCGCGCACCCAGGTCGAGTTCCTCACGATGGCGAGGGAGCGCTGAATGACGCCCGAGGACAATCCGCTGCGCGGCACGGCCGCAGGCATGAGCCGCGGCTTCGAGGATCCCGTCGCGCATTCCCAGCGCGTCTTCCGTGCCGTGATGGATGCCATGTCGCGACCCGGGTCGATCCATGACGTGGATGCCAGGATCGACGCCCCGCCGGGATTGTCACTGGCGAGTGCGGCGCTTGGCCTCGCCTTGCTCGACCACGAGACCTCGGCCTGGCTTCCCGGTTCATGCGCCGCGGCATCGGCGTGGCTTCGCTTCCATACCGGCTGCGCGCTCGCTGCGGCGCCGGAAGAGGCCGACTACGTGCTCGTGCCGCTGGGCTGCACCTGCCCCGACCTTTCCGCCCTCAGGCTCGGCAGCGACGAGGAACCGCACAGGTCCGCGACGGCGATCATCGATGTCGCGGAGCTGAACGCGGGATCCGGGTGGAGGCTGGCTGGCCCCGGGATACGCGACGAGGCGCGCCTCGGCTTTGTCGGCCTGGCTGCCGTCGCGATCGCCCAGCGCAACGCGGCCACGGCGTGCTTCCCGCGGGGCATCGACGCGATCCTCGCCTGCGGCACGAGGATCGCGGCGTTGCCGCGCACGACGCGCATGGAGGCCTGAACGATGTACGTAGCGGTGAAGGGCGGCGAGCGGGCGATCGATGCATCGCTCGAGATGCTGGCGCGGGAGCGTCGCGGCGACCCGGGCGTCCCCGAGCTCGCGGTATCGCAGATCGACGAGCAGCTCTCGCTCGCGGTCGATCGGGTGATGACCGAGGGCTCGCTCCACGATCGAGAACTCGCGGCACTCGCCATAAAGCAGGCGCGCGGCGACCTGGTCGAGGCGATCTTCCTGGTGCGTGCCTACAGGACGACACTGCCAAGGTTCGGCTTCACGGAACCCGTGGACACCGGTTCCATGGCGGTCCTCAGGAGGATCTCCGCGGCATTCAAGGATATCCCGGGCGGGCAGATCCTCGGCCCCTCGTTCGACTACACGCACCGCCTTCTCGACTTCGGGCTCCTGTCCCCCTCCCCGCGCGACGCAACCTCCGCGACGGGCGACGCGCGAGCCCCGGCGAGCGCGCAGCCCCGGATGCCCCGCGTCTCCGACATACTCGGGCAGGAGGGATTGATCGAGCCCGAGGAGGCGCCGGGCGGCCCGCCATTCGACATCACGCGCGATCCTCCGGGCTTTCCCGCCGATCGCCAGGCGCGCCTCCAGGGCCTGGCACGCGGCGACGAAGGCTTCCTCCTGGCGCTCGGGTACTCGACGCAGCGCGGCTACGGGAACAACCATCCCTTCGCGGGCGAGATACGCTTCGGCGAGGTCGCGGTCTCCTATGTCCCGGCGGAACTTGGCTTCGAGGTCGAGCTCGGCGACATCGAGCTCACCGAATGCCAGATGATCAACCAGTTCAGGGGCGAAGAAGGAGCGCCGCCGCGCTTCACCAAGGGCTATGGCCTTTCATTCGGCCATGGCGAGCGGAAGGCGATGGCCATGGCGCTCGTCGATCGCGCCCTGCGCGCGCGGGAGCTTGGAGAGGAAGCGGCAAGCCCGGCAC
>JBEGVV010000252.1:0-10102 GCA_041178225.1 Pseudomonadota bacterium
CAAGCGCGCCATCCGCGCGGATGCCGAGCACGGCGAGGTTGCCCGAGACGTAGTTGGCCACGAGCATGAAGCGGCCCGCGCGGTCGATGTCCTGCTTCACGCCATTGGTGCCGCCGGTCGAGGCGCGGCCGAGCGGGCGCGCCAGGCCCGTGGCGGGGTCGAGGGCGTAGGCGCTGGCGTAGTCGCGCCCGCCATGGACCGCGTAGAGCACGCGCTGGTCGCGCGACAGCGCGAGGAAGCTCGGGTTGTCCATGCCGCCGATGGTCTGGATGTGCGAAAGCCCGCCATCCGCGGGATCCACGCGATAGACCTCGATGCCGCGGCCGGTGCCGGCGCGATCGGGCGTGGTGAACGATCCGACATAGGCGAACATGGCTCTCTCCCCCGGGGAAGCGCCGCGCGTGGAACTGGAACGCGGCGGCGCGCGGTGCGAGCATCATCGCCGCCAGCGGGAGGAAGGCGCAATGCGGGACATCGCGGTCGACGCGCATCATCATTTCTGGGACCCCGCGCGCGGGGACTTCCCGTGGATGCAGGGGGATGCCATGGCGCCGATCCGACGCGCCTTCGCGCCCGAGCACCTCGCCCCGCTCCTGCGCGACGCCGGCATCGCGCGCAGCGTCGTCGTGCAGACACAGTCGAGCGAGGCCGAGACGCGCGACTTCCTCGCCCTCGCCGCCGGCTCCGGCTTCGTCGCCGGCGTCGTCGGCTGGGTCGACCTCGCGAGCCCCGGCGCGCACGACGCGATCGCGCGCCTGAAGGCCGCGCCGGGCGGCGCCCATCTCGTCGGCATCCGCCACCAGGTCCATGACGAGCCGGACCCGCGCTGGCTGCTGCGCGAGGACGTCAGGCGCGGCCTCGCCGCGGTCGAGGCGCATGGCCTCGCCTACGACCTGCTGCTGCGCCCGCGCGAGATCCCCGCGGCGCTGGAGACCGTCGCTGCCTTCCCCGGCCTGCGCTTCGTCGTCGACCACGCGGCCAAGCCGATGATACGCCGCGGCATCCTCGCGCCCTGGGCCGAGGCGATGCGCGGCTTCGCGAAGCACCGCGACCATGCCTGGTGCAAGCTCTCCGGCCTCGTCACCGAGGCCGACTGGCGAAGCTGGCGCGCGGACGACCTGCGCCCCTATGTCGAGGAGGCGCTGGCGATCTTCGGCTCCGGGCGCTGCGTCTATGGCAGCGACTGGCCGGTCTGCACCCTCGCGGGCGACTACGCCGAGGTCATCGGCGCCCTGCGTGAATGCATCGGCGCGCTTTCGGCGGACGAGCGCGCGTGCATCCTCGGCCGCAACGCGGTCGAGCTCTACCGGCTGGACGCGACGCCGCGGTGGCCTTCGGACTAGCCGCGGCTCACGCGCCGTCGCGCTTGGGCGCGGGCGTGGCGCGCGGGCGTGGCGGCGCGCCGGGAACCGGCGCCTCCAGGCCGCTGCGCAACGCTTCGGTCGCGGCCTTCATCATCCGCGCGCCGTGGTTCTGCGCCTCCAGCGCGTCCGTGGCCATGCGGCTCATGCTGCCGGCGATCCAGCGCTGGCAGGCGTTGAGCGCATCGGCGGGATCGCTGCAGCGGCCCAGTTCCTGCGCGGCATCGAGCGCGGCCTGCGCGCCATTCTGCCGGCGCGCGAACCAGCCATGCGCCATGTCCTCCCATTCGCGCAGGATCTGCTTCTGCGCAGCGGCGAGCTCCGCCATCTGGCTCGTCATCCGGCCGCGCATCGCGCCGCTGCCGTCGAAGAGCAGGCGCATCGATTCCATCGCATCCGGGATGCGCGCATCGGGGGCGTTCAGGTCAGGCATCGGTCTCTCCCTCTTTCAGCGGCGGCACCCCGCCGCGAGCGCCGCGAGGGAGCATCGCCGGGCGCGTCGGACCGCGCATTGACGCCCCTCAAGCGCGCGCCGCTCAATGCTCCATCAGCACGGGGATGCGCGCCGACCGAAGCGCGTGCGCGGTAACCCCGCCGAAGACGAGCTCGCGCAGGCGGCTATGCGTGTAGGCGCCCATCACCAGGAGCGACGCGCCGGCTTGCGCGCAGGCGGCGTCGAGCGCGCTCGCCACGCCCTCGCCACCACGCGCCACGCGACGCCCCGTCGCCTGCACGCGGTGCCAGCGCAGCCATTCCGCAAGGCCTTGCGGGTCCGCCGGCCGGCCAGCCTCCTCGACGCTGACCACCTCGACCGCGCGCGCACGCGCCAGGATCGGCAAGGCGGACGCGACGGCCCGCGCGGCCTGGGCGCTCGCGTTCCAGGCGACCACGACGGTACCTCCGAGCGCGACCGGCGCGGCGGGCGCGAGCAGCACGGGGCGCCCGGTCTCGATGAGCGCGGCCTCGGCGGCGATCGAGGCGGCCGGTCCGGGCTCGCCCCCGGGCAGCGGCAGGATGGTCATGTCCGCGAGCCGTCCATGTCGCACGATCCACGCGTCCTCCGCCCCGTCCTCGCGCAGCCACGAGCAACTTGCCCCGGCGACGCCCGGTGCCTGCGCCTGCACGATCCCGCGCTCGCTCGCCCAGGAATCGAAGTCCCGTCGCGCGATCGCCTCGCGCTCCTCGCCGCGCCGGCGCGCGTCGTTGATCAGCTCGTCTATCGCGCCGGGCGACATGCCCTCGCCGAGATAAGGCAGGAAGGCGAGCGGGTCCGGCCGCGCATGCAGCGCGCGGACATGGCAGTCGAACGCAAGCGCGAGGGTCGCCGCGGCGTCGAGCGCCTGCTTGTCCGAGGGCGTGCCGGGAACGGGGCAGAGGAGGCAGGCGAGCATGGCGCGATCCATTCCTTCTGGAGTTGAACGCCATTGCGCGCAGGCAGGTCGCGACGCGCCATGCGCCGGCTCAACCGGCGCGGGCGCTAGGCCCTCAGGCGGACCACGATGCGCCCGCGCGCCGCGCCGGAGGCGACGCGCGCCAGCGCCGCGGGAACCGCATCGAAGGCCACGACCTCCCGCAGGAGCGGATCCAGGTTGCCGTTCGCGACGCGACGCAGGATGGCGCGACCGACCACGGACAGGTCGCGCAGCCGCGCCGGATCGCCGGCGCGATGGCAGGCCGCGGGCGACACCTCGTGGATCGTCACGGCGCCCGCCATCGGCGGACGGCCCGAGAGCGCGGGAAGCCCCGCGACGCAGGCCATCGCGCCGTCGACGCGCAGCAGGCCGAGCGCGCGCGTGGCATGCGCGCGGCCGACGACGTCGATGACCGCGTCCGCGCCGCGCCCGTCCGTCAGGGCGCGGATCGCCAGCGCGACGTCTCCCGCGTCGCGGTCGAGCGCCTCCCGCGCGCCGAGCGCGAGGACCTGCTCGCGCGCATGCCCCGAATGCACGGCGATCACGCGCGCGCGGCGCGCGGCGGCGAACTGCACCGCGAAACCGCCGACGCCGCCGCTCGCGCCGAAGACGACGACGGCCTGGCCATCGCGCAGGGCGAGCCGGCGCTCGACCGCGTGGAACGCCGCGAAGCACGGGCTCGGCAGCGCGGCGGCATCGGTGGCCGCGACGCCGCGCGGCACGGGCGCGAGCGCCGCCGCCGGCGCGAGCGCGAAGTCCGCGAGGCCTCCGCCGCGGCGCGGATCGAGGAGGCACATCACGAGCGTGCCCTTGCGCCAGCCATCGACGCCCGGCCCCAGCGCCTCGATGCGCCCGGCCACGTCCGTGCCCGGGACCCGGGGCCACGCGTCGCCCCATCCGTCCCGCGCCATGAAGCCGAGGTCGTGGCGATTGAGGCCGACGGCATGGACGGCGATGCGGACCTCGCCGGGCCCCGGCTCGGGCAACGGCGCGTCCGCGATGCGCAGGCCCGCGAGGCCGCCAGCCGCGTCCATCACCCATGCCCTCTGCATCGCCATGCCGCGCGCTCCCTCGCCGATGCGCCGTCGTGCCATGCGCGCGTCGCCGCGCGCATGACGTCGCTCAAGCGGCGTCACTCCTGCAGCACATGCGTCCCCGGCGCGTCGCCAAGCCCCGGGCTGGCCAGGCGCGGCGGCGCGACCGGCCGGCCCGAGCGCGCCGCGAGCCAGCCGACGAGTTCGCCCCACCACGAACCCTCTCGGCGCGGTGCCTCGGCGAGCCAGGTGTCCGGATCCGCGTAGGGCGCGTGCGCCGGCCGCGCGAGGACGTTGTAGCCGACCTCCGCCTGCCCGGGCGGCGCGACGATGCCGGCGTTGTGGCCGCCATCGGCGAGCACGAAGGTGACCTCCGCGTCGGCCAGCAGGTGGATCTTGTGCACGGAACGCCAGGGCGCGACATGGTCCCGGCGCGTGCCGACGGCGAAGACCGGGAGCCGGATGTCGGACAGCGCGACGGGCCGGCCCGCGCAGCGATAGCGTCCCTCGGCGAGGTCGTTGTCGAGGAAGAGCTGCCGGAGATACTCGGTGTGCATCCGGTAGGGCATGCGCGTGGCGTCCGCGTTCCACGCCATCAGGTCGGTCATGGCGCCGCGCTCGCCCATCAGGTAGTGGCGCACGCCGCGCGACCAGACGAGGTCGGACGAGCGCAGCATCTGGAACGCGCCCGCCATCTGCCGCGCGTCGAGGAATCCCTGCTCCCACATCAGGTCCTCGAGGAAGGTGAGCTGGCTCTCGTTGACGAAGAGCATGAGCTCGCCCGCCTCCGAGAAGTCGACCTGCGCGGCGAGCAGCGCGACGCTCCGCAGCCGCGCGTCGCCGTCGCGCGCCATCGTCGCGGCCACGATGGCGAGCAGCGTCCCGCCGAGGCAGTACCCGATGGCGTGGATCCCGCGGCCCGGCATCGCCGCGGCGACCGCGTCGATGGCCGCCATGACGCCGAGCGCCCTGTAGTCCTCGAGGCCGAGGTCGCGGCTCTCCGGGCCGGGATTGGCCCAGGAGACCATGAAGACCGTGAAGCCCTGCGCGACCAGGTGCCGGACCAGCGAATTGGCAGGCGAGAGGTCGAGTATGTAGTACTTCATGATCCAGGCCGGGACGACCAGCACGGGCTCCGGCCGCACGCGCCGCGTGGTCGGCGCGTACTGGATCACCTCGACGAGCCGGTTGCGGAAGACCACGCGCCCGGGCGTGCAGGCGACGTCGCGCCCCACCGCGAAGGCATCGCAGCCGACGGGCCGGCGCCCGCCCATCGCCCGATCCCAGTCCTCGACCAGGTTCTGCGCGCCACGCACGAGGTTCATGCCGCCCTGGCGCAGCGTCCTCTGGAACAGCTCGGGATTGGTCGCCACGAAGTTCGAGGGCGACGCCATGTCGAGCACCTGGCGCGCGGCGAAGGCGACGACATCCTCGTGCTGCCGCGTCACGCCGCGCACGCCGGTGGTCGCGTTGTGCCACCATTGCTGCTGCAGCAGGAACCCCTGCCAGACGAGGTCGAAGGGCCAGCCGCGCCAGGCCTCCGCGGAGAAGCGCCGGTCCTGTGGCAGCGGCTCGATGCAGGGCTCGCCCGCGCCCCCCAGCGCGCGGCGGACCGCGTAGTGCGCGAGGCGCATCGCCTTGCGCCGCGCCTTCTCGACGAGCTGCCCCTGCTTGCCGGGCGCGACGGCCAGGTGCACCGCCCAGTCGAGGCAGGCGGCGGCCAGCGCCGCGGGCGAGAGGCCGCTGGTGAAGCGCGCCATCGCGGCATGGATCGACCGGTCGACGACGTCGCCGAGCGCGGTGGCGCCGTAGGAATCCTGCTGCGGCCTCTCGCGCCGCGCGGCGGCGACGGCCGGCCGCGGGGCCGGCGCGGGACCTGGCCTGCGTGCCGACGCCGGCCTCTTCCTCGCGGGCATGCCCAACCCCTCGCGACATCGCCTGCCGGGGACATGCCCGGCAGGCGATCAACGCGCGAGGTGGCCGGCGGTTCCGCTCCGCGCGCCGCTCAGGGCAGGCGCTGCGGGCGCATGTCCTTCGGGTCGATGCCGGCGACGACGACCGGCTTCTTCATCGCGTCGCGGCGGAAGGGCTCGCCGAGCTCCTGGTTCAGGATGACCTCGATGAAGGTCGTGACGCCATCCTTCTGCGCTGCGCAGGCCTCGCGCAGCGTCCGGGTCAGCTCCGCCTGGGTCCGCACCACCACGCCCTTGAGGCCGCAGCCCTCCGCGACCTTGGCGTAGCTGAGCTTCGGGTCGAGCTCGGTGCCGACGAAGTTGTCGTCGTACCAGAGGATCGAGTTCCGCTTCTCCGCGCCCCACTGGTAGTTGCGGAAGATGACCATGGTGATCGCGGGCCATTCGTCGCGGCCGATCGAGCTCATCTCGCTCATCGAGATGCCGAAGGCGCCATCGCCCGCAAAGCCGACGACCGGCGTGTCCGGGCAGCCGATCTTCGCCCCGACGATCGAGGGGAATCCGTATCCGCAGGGCCCGAACAGGCCGGGCGCCAGGTATTTCCTGCCCTTCTCGAAGGTCGGGTAGGCGTTGCCGATCGCGCAGTTGTTGCCGATGTCGCTCGAGATGATCGCGTCCGCCGGCAGGCCGGCCTGGATCGCGCGCCAGGCCTGGCGCGGCGACATGCGGTCCGGCTCGCGGCTGCGCGCGTTGGCGTTCCACACCGTGCCGGGATCGTCGTCCTCGTGGTCCATGCTGCTGAGCGCCTGCAGCCAGGCGGACTTGGTCTGGTGGACGAGCGCCTTGCGCTCGGCGCGCCCGGCATTGCCGGCCCCGGGCGAGAGCTGCGCAAGGATCTGCCGCGCGACGAGCCTGGCGTCGCCGCAGATGCCGACGGTGATCGGCTTGGAGAGGCCGATGCGGTCCGGGTTGATGTCGACCTGGATGATCTTCGCGGCCTTCGGCCAGTAGTCGATGCCGTAGCCCGGCAGCGTCGAGAACGGATTGAGCCGCGTTCCCAGCGCCAGCACGACGTCGGCCTTGGCGATCAGTTCCATCGCCGCCTTCGAGCCGTTGTAGCCAAGCGGGCCGCAGGCAAGCGGGTGGCTGCCCGGGAAGCTGTCGTTGTGCTGGTAACCGCTGCACACCGGCGCGTCGAGGCGTTCGGCGAGCGCGACGCAATCCGGGATGGCGTTGCCGATGACGACGCCAGCACCGGAGAGAATTACCGGGAACCTCGCCTCCGACAGCAGCTTCGCCGCCTCGGCGATCGCCTGCTCGCCACCCGCGGGGCGCTCGAAGCGGATGATCGCCGGCAGGTTGATGTCGACGACCTGGGTCCAGAAGTCGCGCGGCACGTTGATCTGCGCCGGCGCGGAGCCGCGGACCGCCTTCTCGATGACGCGGTTCAGCACCTCGGCGATGCGCGAGGGATCGCGCACCTCCTCCTGGTAGCAGACCATGTCGCGGAACAGCGCCATCTGCTCGACCTCCTGGAAGCCGCCCTGGCCGATCGTCCGGTTCGCCGCCTGCGGCGTGACGAGGAGCATCGGCGTGTGGTTCCAGTAGGCGGTCTTGATCGCGGTGACGAAGCCGGTCACGCCCGGGCCGTTCTGGGCGATCACCATCGCCATCTTGCCGGTGGCGCGCGTGTAGCCGTCGCAGATGAGGCCGCCATTGGTCTCCTGCGCGACGTCCCAGAAGCGGATGCCCGCCTTCGGGAAGAGGTCGGAGATCGGCATGAAGGCCGAGCCGATGATGCCGAAGGCGTGCTCGATGCCATGCATCTGCAGCACCTTCACGAAGGCTTCCTCGGTCGTCATCTTCATGGCGTCTTCCTCCCTTTGCAATTCTTGCGACCCTACCTGATTCCCCGCCGCCGGGAAGGGGCATGGGACGCCCGGAGGCGCTCAGCGGGCGAGGCTCGCCCGCAATCCGCGCCAGAGCGCCGTCGTGTCGGCCCCCCCGGGGTCGCGCGCATCCGGCCGCACGGCGGTGTGCACGAGCGCGAGCCTGCGGGCGGGATCGACGAAGATCGCCTGCCCTCTCACGCCCAGCAGCGCGAAGCTGCCGTCGTTGTCGGGGAAGACCCAGGTCTGGAAGCCATAGCCGTACCAGCGGCCCGTCTGCGCGCCGGAGAAATGCGGGCGCGTCATCTCGCGCAGCCACGCGGGCGGCACGAGCTGGCGTCCACCGGCGCGCCCTCCGTCGGCGAGCAGGGCGCCCAGGCGCGCATAGTCGCGCAGCACGGCATTGAAGCCCATGTAGCCGACCTCGATGCCCGTCGCCTCGACGAGCCAGCTGGCATCGGCCTCGGCGCCCATCGGCTGCCAGATCCGCTCCGAGAGGTAGTCCGCGATCGGCCGGCCGATGGCCGCGCGCAGGACGAGCGCGAGGACATAGGTCTCCGCGGATGCGTAGTACCAGCGACGGCCTGGCTCCGCCCCGCGGCGATCGAAGAGCCGCGCCGCGGCCGCGCCCCCCGCCGACTGCCCGACGAAGGTCGCGCGCGACAGGCGCGCGCTGTCGTCGTTGCCATCGTATTCCTCGCGGAAGTCGACGCCGGAGGACATGGTCAGGAGGTGGCGCAGCGGCGTGCGACCGTATTCGCTGCCCTCCAGGCCGGGCACGTAGCGGCCGGCATGGTCCTCGATCGAGGCGATGCGCCGCTCCTCCACCGCGAGGCCGACGAGCATCGCGACGATGGTCTTGGCCATCGAGAAGGAGGTCAGGCGATGCGTGTCGCGCCTCCCGTAGCGGTAGCGCTCGACCAGCAGCCTGTCGCCGTGGACGATGGCAAGGCCCGTCGCGGGGTTGCGCTCGAGGTAGTCGTCGATGCCAAAGCGGCCGGCGCCGAGGCGCGGCGCGCCGTCATAGAAGATCGCGGGCTCCGTCGCGGGCCGCTTCCAGGCGGAGGCAGCCGGCGCGCGCCGCACGACATTGGCCTTCCAGATCTCGTCGAGGCGCGAGAACCCGTCCACGGAGTGGCTTGCCCGCCACCACGTCGAGCGATCGGCGCGCGGGAAGCCGCCGAGCGGCGACGCATAGGTGGAGAGCCGCGCGCCGCCCTCCTCGAAGACGGGCCCGCCCGGCCTCGGCCCCGCGGGCGCGACACCCTGCGCGCAGGCACCGGGAAGGAGGATGAATGGTGCGGCGGCGAGGCGGGCGGCGACGCCGCGGCGGGTCGACGACGTGGCGCTCACTCCGGGACCACCGCCGTCGCCTCGATCTCGACCAGCGCTCGCTCCTCGACGAGGGCGCTCACCTCGACGGCCGTCATCGCGACGTCGTAGCTGCCGACCAGGTCTCGGTAGGCGGCGCCGATCTCCCGCGCCGCGTCGAGATAGGCGCGCCGGTCCGTGACGTACCAGGTCATGCGCACGATGTGCTCCGGCTTCGCGTCGCCCGCCGCGAGCACGGCCACGACGTTGGCGAGGGCCTGCCGCGCCTGCGCGGCGATGCCGCCCTCGACGAAGTTCCCCTGCGCGTCCCAGCCGATCATGCCGGCGACGAAGACCATGCGGCCGCGCGCGGAGACGCCGTTCGCGTAGCCGCGCGGCCGGGGCCAGCCCGGCGGGAGGAGCGCCGCCATCTCAGCCTCCCTCGCCGCGCGTGCCCGCGCCCGGATCGAAGCGCGCCATCGCGGCGCGCAGGTCGGGCGGCACCGGGATCGGGCGATGCGTGTCGAGGCTCGTGGTGACGATCGACTGCCGGACGCGCACCCGCTCGCGCTCGCCGTCGCTGCAGTCGAGCTCGACCGCGAAGGAGCGGTTGCCGATCCGCGCGACGCGCAGGCCCAGGCTCACCTCGTCGCCCATCCGGCTGGGATGGCGGAACTCGCAGGACAGCGACACGGTCGGCAGCCCGACGCGCCGCGCGCCGATCAGGTCGGCATAGGGGATGCCGAGTTCCTCCACGATCCAGTCCTCCAGGTGCGAGACGAACATCACGAGGTATTGCGGGAAGAAGACGATGCCGGCCGGGTCGCAATGCTCGAAGCGGATGCGCCGGGCGCGCGCGAAGCGCGGCGCGGAGGACAGGTCGGGGGCGCGTGGTGTCATCTGGTTCAACCGGCTTCGTGGAGGCGGAAGCGCTGGAGCTTGCCCGTCTCCGTGCGCGGCAGCCTCTCGTGGAAGGAGATCGCCCGCGGGTACTTGTAGGGCGCGATGGTCCGCTTCACGAAGTCCTGCAGCTCGCTGGCCAGCGCCTCGCCGGGCTCGTGGCCCTCGCGTAGCACGACATGGGCCTTCACCACCTGGCCACGCTCCGCGTCCGGCGCGCCGACGACGCCGCACTCGGCGACCGCGGGATGCAGCAGCAGCGCGGCCTCCACCTCCGGCGCC
>JBEGVV010000253.1:0-15338 GCA_041178225.1 Pseudomonadota bacterium
TGCCGCGAGCTCGAGGGCACGGACCGGTTCGCGCGCGAGCGCTGGCGCGGGCACCCCGCCTTCGCGGCCACCGCGGAGTTCGTCGCCAAATACGACCAGAACACGATCTCGCCGCGGCTGCCCGAGGCGCCGCTGGAGGCCTTCGAGCCGATGGTGCGGCGGGTCTTCGCGCGGCCGCCACGCGCGGTGCCGCTGCCGCCATGACGCCGCGCCCCCCGGGGCGCTAGCCTAGCGACGCGCGGCCATCGGCCGCCGACAAGGAAGGACGAGGGACAATGGCCTACGCGACCGCACGCAGCATCGACGTCCAGGAGATCCCGGTCATCGACATGTCGGGGCTCGGCAGCGCCGACGAGGCGGCCCGCATGGAGGTCGCCTCGCGCATGCGCGAGGCCGCGGAGCGCATCGGGTTCTTCTACGTCAGCAACCACGGCGTGCCGCAGGAGCAGGTCGACGCGATCTTCGAGACCAGCCGCCGGTTCTTCGCCCTGCCGCCGGAGACGAAGGCCGGAGTGCTGATCAACGAGATCCACCGCGGCTGGCTCGCGGTCGGCCAGTCCAAGATGTACGCGGGCGCCAGGGTGGACCTGAAGGAGAGCTTCCTCTGGGGGCTCGAGCTGCCGCCCGACGACCCGGACGTCAGGGCCGGCAAGAAGCTGATGGGGCCCAACCACTGGCCCGGCTTCATGCCGGAGATGCGCGGCGTGCTCTCCGCCTACTACGACAGCATCCTCGATTGCGGGAACCGGCTGCTGCGCGGCTTCGCGCTCAGCCTCGGGCGCCCGGCCGACTTCTTCGTGCCGCACTTCGCCAAGCCGCTCGCGCGCGGGTCGATGGTCTACTATCCGCCCCAGCCCCCCGACCTCGGGGAGCAGCAGTTCGGCGTCGCGCCGCACACCGACTATGGCGGCCTCACGCTGCTCTCGCAGGACATGACGGGCGGCCTGCAGGTGCTCAACAAGGCGGGCGAGTGGGTGACCGCGCACCCGATCCCCGGGACGCTGGTGATCAACGTCGGCGACCTCATGGCGCGCTGGACCAACAACCGCTTCAGCTCGAACGCGCATCGCGTGATCAACACCTCGGGGCGCGAGCGCTACTCGGTGGCGGTCTTCTTCGACCCGTCCTTCGACACGACGATCGACCCGCGCGACCTGCTGGACGACGCGTCGCAGGCGAAGTACCCGGCGACGACCTGCGGCGAGTACATCGTCGGGCGCTTCGACAAGGCCTTCAAGTACCGCCAGCGCGCGGGCTGACGCGCCGGCGGCGATGGCCTCGCAGCAGGAGATCCGCAACCTCGTCGGCCGCGCGCGGGTGCGCGAGCTGAGCGCGCGGCGCGACGGGCCGGGCCTGCTCTTCCTGGCGGCGCACCTCGCGCTGCTCGGCGCCGGCGTCGCCTGGATCGCGGCCTGGCGCGGCGAGTGGGCCGTGCTCCTGCCGATGTTCCTGCACGGCGTGGTCGTCGTGCATCTCTTCGCGCCGTTCCACGAGACCTCGCATGGCAGCGCCTTCGCCACGCGCTGGATCAACGACGCCGTGGAGCGCGCCTGCGGCCTCGCGCTCGGCCTGCCGCCGACGCATTTCCGCTTCGAGCACGCGGAGCACCACGCCTTCACCCAGCAGCCGGGCCGCGACCCGGAGATGATCTCGACCGCGGGCACGCTTGGCGGCTACCTCGCCTATGCCAGCGCGTGGCCGTATTTCCGCAGCCTCGTCTCCACCCTGCTGCGCCTGCCGCTCGGGCGCTTCACGCAGGAGGAACTGCGCTTCCTGCCCGCCGCCCGGCTCGCCGGCGCGCGCCGCGAGGTGGCGCTGATGTGGCTCGCCTACGCCGCGATCGCGGCGGCGTCGATCGCGACCGGGAGCCTCGCGGCGCTCGAGTTCTGGATCCTGCCCCGCATCCTCGGCGAGCCCGCGATGCGGCTGGTCCGCATGTCCGAGCACGTCGGACGACCGGAGGTGGCGGACTGGCTCGCCAACACGCGCACCGTCCTGACCATCGCGCCGCTGCGCTGGCTGGCCTGGAACATGGCCTTCCACGCCGAGCACCACGCGGTGCCCTCGGTGCCGTTCCACGCCCTGCCCGCGCTGCATCGGGGGCTCGGGCCGCGCATCGCCGACGTCCGCCGCGGCTACGTGGCGACGCAACTGCACCTCGTGCGCCTCGCCAGGGGCCGCGCGGGTTGACGCGGCCACCCCGGCGAAAGACCATCACCGCCCCATGGATGCCAGCCCCTCCGCCTCGCGCATCGTCGCGTGGACCAAGTTCGCCGTCTTCGCGGCGGCGGTGGTCGGCGGCGTGGCCTATGGCGCCGCGCAGATGAACTACGCGTGGAAATGGCACCAGGTCCCGCGCTTCGTCGTGCGCGTCATCGACGGCCAGGTCTATCCGGGCCCGCTCCTCAAGGGCCTGGCCGTGACGCTGGAGATCTCGGCCGTGAGCTTCGTGGCCGCGCTCGCGATCGGCCTCGCCACCGCCCTCTGCCGCATGAGCGGCAGCGTGGTCGCGCGCGGCCTCGCGCGCATCTACCTCGAGGTGGTCCGCAACACGCCGCTGCTCGTGCAGATCTACCTGCTCTACTTCGTCTTCGCGCCGATCCTCGGCCTCGACCGCTGGTTCGCCGCGATCTTCGCGCTCGCGGTCTTCGAGGGCGCCTTCGCGGCCGAGATCTTCCGCGGCGGCATCCAGTCGGTCCCGCGCGGGCAGGTCGAGGCGGCCGCGAGCCTCGGCCTCGGGCGCGCGCAGTCCTACAGGCTGGTCATCATCCCCCAGGCCGTGCGCATCATGCTGCCGCCGCTGACCAGCCTCGGCATCTCGCTCGTCAAGCACTCCGCGATCGTCAGCGCGATCGCCATGTTCGACCTTTTCAACGAGGCGCGCACCCTCGTCTCGGACACGTTCCTGAGCTACGAGATCTACCTGACGACCGGCGCGATCTACCTCGCGGTCACGCTCACGCTCTCGCTGCTCGTGACCCGGCTCGAGCGCCGCTTCGCGCGCCCGACGTGACTTCACCACGCGACCACGACAACCACCAACCAGCAGGAGGCTAGAATGCAGAGACGCAACTTCATCGCCGCGGCGGCGGCCACGCTCGCCGCGCCGTCGCTCGCCCGCGCCCAGTCCTCGGGCGCCCCGGCCATCGAGCAGGTCAAGCAGCGCGGCGTGCTGCGCGCCGGGCTCTCGACCTTCGTCCCCTGGGCGATGCGCGACAGGCAGGGCGGCCTGATCGGCTTCGAGCTCGACGTCGGCAACCGCCTCGCGCAGGACCTCGGCGTCAAGTACGAGCCCGTGCCGACCCAGTGGGACGGCATCATCCCCGCGCTGCTCGCCGGCCGCTTCGACTTCATCATCGGCGGCATGTCGATCACCGCGCCGCGCCAGGAGCAGGTCGACTTCAGCGAGGCCTACTCGACGTCGGGCCTGCTGATCGTCGCCAACTCGAGGATCGCGCCGAACCACACCAAGGTCGCCGACTTCGACCGGCCCGACTACACCCTGACCTGCCGCCGCGGCACGACCGTCGCGGGCGTGCTGGGCCGCCTCGCGCCCAAGGCGACCGTCCGCCAGTTCGACGACGACGCCCAGGCCGAGCAGGAGGTCCTCAACGGCCGCGCCCATGCGTGGGTCGCCTCGGCGCCGCGCCCCATGTTCTCGGCGCTCAACAACCCGACGGCGATGTACGTGCCATTCAAGGAGCCGTTCGAGCCGCAGCGCGAGGGCATCGCGCTGCGCAAGAACGACCCGACGACCCTCGCCGCGCTCAACGAGTGGGTGAAGGCGCGCCACGCCGACGGGTTCCTGAAGACCCGCCGCGCCTACTGGTTCGAGACCCGCGAGTGGGCGAGCCAGGTGGCGCAGGGCTGACCTGGGCAGGATGGTCCCGGGAGGCGGCGCGCCGCCTCCCGGCTGTCCACGCGCCATGATGCGCCCGCCGCCCCCCGCCCCGAGGAAGCGCCTCGGCAAGCTCGACTGGATCCTGCTCGTCCTCGCGGGCGCGGCGGCGATCTGGTTCGCGTGGAGGGTGAGCCAGCTCAACAACTACCGCTGGAACTGGGCGCCGGTGCCCCAGTTCTTCCTGCGCTGGGACGACGCCTCGCAGTCCTGGGTCGCGAACGTCCTCCTGCACGGGCTGTTCAACACCATCCGCCTGACCGTGTTCGGCATGGTGCTCGCGACGGCGATCGGGTTCGGCATCGGCCTGATGCGCACGGCGCGCGACCCGTTCCTGCGCCTCGTGGCGCGCAGCTACGTCGAGCTGATGCGCAACACGCCGCCGCTCGTCATCATCTTCGTCCTCTACTTCTTCCTCTCCAGCCAGATCGTGCCGCAGCTCGGCCTCGAGGCGCGGATCGCGGCGCTTTCGCCCGAGATGCGCGCGACGCTGGGGTTCCTGTTCGGGGATCCGCGGCTGGTCGAGAACTTCGTCGCGGGCCTGCTGTGCCTCGCGCTGTTCGAGGCCGCCTACATCGCCGAGATCGTGCGCGCGGGCATCGAATCGATACCGCGCGGCCAGTGGGAGGCCGCCGCCTCGATGGGCCTCGGCCGCCGTCACGTGCTGGCCAAGGTCATCCTGCCGCAGGCGATCGCCCGCACCATCCCGCCGATGTGCAACCAGTTCGTCTCGCTGGTGAAGGATTCCTCGATCGTCTCGCTGGTCTCGATCCAGGAGCTGACCTTCATGGCGACCGACGTCGCCGTCTCCACCACCCGCATCTACGAGGTCTGGATCACGGTCGCGGTCGTCTACTTCGCCGTGTGCTTCGCGCTCTCGCTCGCCTTCGGCCGGCTCGAACGCAGCTACGCCGCGCGCAGGTGACCTAGCACTCGCCCTGGAGCGAGCGCAGCCAGGCCTCGACCCAGGTCGCGCAGGCGCGGTCCACGCGCAGTTCCCACGCCTCGGGCGCGACGCGGCGCAGGATGGCGGGGATGCCTGCCATCGCCGTGCGGGTCGCCTCGCCCGGCCGGACGAGGCCAAGGTCGAGCGCGCAGGCCTTCGCCAGCAGCCGCGCGGCGCCGGGCCCGGACAGCGACCACCCCTCGTGCGCGTCGCCCACGTCGATCGCGAGCGCGCCGCCGAGCGGCGGCAGGGCCGAGGCCTCCGCGCCGAGCACGAGATGCTCGCGCGGCCCGAGGCGCAGCACCGCGAGGCCCGCGAGCGCGCCCTCCGGCACGTCGCCGTCGATGGCGACGAGGCGCTCAGGTCCGATCGGCTCGATCCGCGCCGCGCTCATGCCCGCATCCTCTCGCCCTTCGGGTCGAGGAAGGCCGGGCGCACGAGCGTCGCGCGCATCCGCTCGCCCGACGGGGCGAAGAGCTCGACCTCCGTGCCGAGCAGCCGCCTGCCGTCCTCCACCAGCCCGAGGGCGATGGAGCGACCAAGCGCCGGGCTCATGCAGCTCGCGGTCACGTAGCCTCGGCCGCGCGCGCCGGTGGCGTCGAGGACCTGGGCGCCCTCGGGCAGGACGCGGGCCGGGTCGGCGGCGAGCAGGCCCACGAGCTGCGGGCGCGGCGCCGGGTCGGCGAGGTTGCGCTCGAGCGCGCGCTTGCCCACGAAGTCAGGCTTGCCCGCGGCGACGATCCACTTCATGCCGAGGTCGTAGGGGTCGGCGATGCCGTCGGCCTCGTGCCCCACCGAGATGAAGCCCTTCTCGATCCGCAGCACGTGGTTGGCCTCGGAGCCGAGCGGCTCGATGCCGTGCGCGGCGCCCGCGGCGAGCAGCGCGGTCCAGAGCTCCAGCGCGCGGCGCGCAGGCACCATGACCTCGAAGCTGAGCTCGCCGGTGAAGCTCACCCGCGCGACGCGCGCCGGGATGCCCGCCACGCGCCCCTCGCGGATCGCCATGAACGGGAAGGCCTCGCGCGCGAGGCCGATGTCGGTGCCCGCGGCGGCGAGCACCTCGCGCGCGCGCGGCCCGCACAGCACGACGTCGGCCCATTGCGAGGTGACCGGCACGAGGCGCACGTCGAGGCCGGGCCACGCGACCTGGCGGTGGTACTCGAAGCGCGCATGCGCGGCCTCCGCGTTGCCCGTCGTCGTGGTGACGAGGAAGCGATCCGCGGCGAGGCGGAAGGCGACGCCGTCGTCGAAGATCCGCCCGTCCTCCAGCAGCATGACGCCGTAGCGCCCGTTGCCGGGCGCGAGGTCGGCCCAGGCGTTGCAGTACATGCGCTCGAGGAAGGCGACGACGTCGCGGCCGGCGAACTCGAACTTGCCAAGCGGGCTCGAGTCGTAGACCGCGACGGCGCCGCGGCAGGCCCGGCATTCGCGCGCCGCCGCCTCGTCGAGCGTCTCCGCGCCGCGCGGGTAGTAGCCGGGCCGGCGCCAGTTGCCCCCGACGTCGTAGATCCGCGCGCCCGCCCCGGCATGCCAGGCGGCGAGCGGCGTCTCGCGCGCCGGCAGCACGAACCAGCCCTCGCGCGGCGCGAGCGTGCCGAATGCGACCGGCGCGAAGGGCGGGCGGAAGGTCGTCGGCGCGGGCATCCCCGCCCCGTCGCCGCGCGCGCCGGCGAGGATCGCGGCGGCGTTCGCCCCGGAATGCCTGCCCTGGTCGGGCGCCATGCCGCAGGTCGTGTAGCGCTTCATCAGCTCCATGCGGTCGAAGCCCTCGCGGACCGCGAGCCTGATGTCCGCCGACGTCACGTCGGCGGCGAGGTCGACGAAGGCCTTGCCGCCGCCCGTGCGACGCGGCGCCTCGAAGAGGCTGCCCGGCGCCGGATCGAGCTCGTCGGCGACGAGGACGTCGGGGACCTCGGCGGCGGGGATCCGCCGGCCGAGCGCCTCGGCCAGGCGCGACGCCGCCGCTAGCGCCCCCGCGATCGCGCCGCGCAGCGTCGTCTCGCCGGCGCAGGCGCCCGCGGCGAGCGTGGCCCTGCCGTCGGCGACCGGCAGGAAGGCGGCCAGCCGCGCGTCGTGCCCGACCTGCCCGCCAGCCTGGGCATGGAGATGGGCGAGCGGCGTCCAGCCGCCCGAGACCGCGACGACGTCGCAGTCGAGGCTGCGCGTGCGGTCCGGGTCGTCGAGCGGCGCGACGCGCGCGGCCTCGACCTGCCGGCCCGCGACGTCGACGACCGCGTGGCCGAGGATCGGCGCGATGCCGAGGCGGGACGCGAGCTCGACCGCCGCGGCGCCCGCGCGCGGGCGCGGATCGACGATGGCGCCGACCTGCACGCCCAGGCGCTTGAGGCGGGCCGCGTCGGCGTAGGCCGCGTCGTTGTTCGCGAAGACCGCGACCCCGCGCCCGCACGCCACGCCGTAGCGATCGGCGTAGCGCCGCACGGCCGAGAGGGACATGACGCCGGGGCGGTCGTTGCCGGAGAAGACGATCGGCCGCTCGATCGCGCCGGTCGCGAGCAGGACGCGCCGGGCGCGGATGCGCCAGAGCCTCTCGTCGAGCCCAGGCGCCGGCGCGCGCTCCACCGCGAGCGCGAAGCCATGGTCGTGGAGGCCCACGACCATCGCGCGCGCGAGGCGCATGCATCCCGGCGCGGCGTCGAACCCGGAGGCAAGGCGCCGCGCCCATTCCATCGGCCGCTCCGCGCCGATCGACGCGTCGAGGCCGTCCAGCGCGGCGAGGCCGGGCTCGTCGCCGTCGTCGGCGAGGATCACGCGAAGCCCCGAAGCGGCGAGCGCATGGGCCGCGGCGAGGCCAGCCGGCCCGGCGCCGGCGACGAGCACGTCGCAATGCGCGTTCACGGCCTCGTGCGTCCAGGAGGCGGCGCGCCCGTCGACGCGGCCAAGGCCCGCCGCGGCGCGGATCATGCGCTCCCAGAATGGCCAGGCGCGGGGCCCGGGCCCCATGAATGTCTTGTAGTAGAAGCCCGCGGGGATCAGCGCGCCGAACAGGTCATGCACCGCGCGCAGGTCGAGGCGCAGGCTCGGCCACGCGTTGAGCGGCGAGGCCGAGAGGCCAGGCCGCAGGTCGATGCGCGTCGCCAGCGCCACGGGGTCGCCGCCGCAGGCGACGAAGGCGTTGGGCTCCTCGAGCCCGAAGCCCCAGATGCCGCGCGGCCGGTGGTACTTGAAGCTGCGCGCGACGAGGCGCTCGCCCGCGGCCAGCAGCGCCGCCGCCAGGGTCTCGCCGGCATGGCCGGAGAAGGGCCTGCCGTCGAACGAGAACGCGGTCGACGCGCCGCGTCCCGCGCTGCCGGCCGCCGGGAGCCTGTATCCGCTCATGGCAGGACGGCATTGTCGCGCGTGTCGCGCACGACGCGGAACCAGGCCCGGCATCCATGCCGGTGCCACCACAGCTCCTCGTGCGGGCCGCGGACGTTGTCGCGCTCGTAGAGCAGCGCGGCGAGCGCCGCGCCGTCCATGGGCGCGGTCGCGTCGGGCCGGCGCACGGGTTCGCCGGCGCAGGCGAACTCGACCTCGGCGCGCGGGCCGCAATGCGGGCAGTTGATGCTCAGCATGGCGCGCTCACAGCCGGTTCGACGCGCCAGCCGTCTCGAAGAGCGGCCTGCCGCGCTCGAAGCGGGACAGCAGGAGATGCTCGGCGAGCGGATGCGGCTTGCCGGTGGCGACGAGATGGGCGAGCGCCTTGCCGCCGATCGGGATCGCCTTGAAGCCGCCGGAGCCCCAGCCGACCGAGAGATGCAGCCCCTCGACCGGCGAGGGCGAGAGGATCGGCGTGATGTCGTGGCAGAGGTCGATCGAGCCCGCCCATTGCCTGAGCATGCGCACGCGGCGGAGCGCCGGGAAGAGCGAGAGCATCGCGCCCACCGCTTCCTCCACGACATGGAAGCTGCCGCGCGGCGCGT
Organism: Pseudomonadota bacterium; assembly: GCA_041178225.1. Classification (GTDB taxonomy): domain Bacteria; phylum Pseudomonadota; class Alphaproteobacteria; order CACIAM-22H2; family CACIAM-22H2; genus CAIOSQ01. Next base: position 8,765 of record JBEGVV010000253.1, read on the forward strand.
AGGACGGGTAGCCGTCCGCGCCGCCGCCGATCACCAGCTCGCCCTTGTCGCTCTGCGAGAAGTAGGTCGCGAGGTGCGGGATGTTGACGATCGTGTCGAGCACCGGCTTGAGCGGCTCCGAGACGAAGGCCTGCAGCGGCACGGTCTCTATCGGCAGCCGGAAGCCCGCGGTCGAGGCGAGCACGCCCGCATGGGCCGACACGCACAGCGCCACGCGCGGCGCGGCGACGAAGCCGCGCGCCGTGTCCACGCCAACGACCCTGCCGCCCTCGCGGCGTATCGCGGTCACCGGGCAGTCCTGCACGATGTCGACGCCCATGGCGTCGGCGGCGCGCGCGTAGCCCCAGGCCACGGCGTCGTGCCGCGCCACGCCCGCCGTCGGGTGCCACGTCGCCGCGAGCACGGGCATGCGCGACGGCGCGTCGATCTCCAGCAGCGGCACGCGCGCCTTCGCCTCGCGCGGGGTGATGACCTCGAAGGGGACGCCGACGAGGCGCAGCGACGCCTGCCTGCGCTTGACGTCGCGCAGCTTCGCCCAGGTCTGGACCAGGTCGACCTGGCCGCGCTGGCTGAACATCACGTTGTAGCCGAGCTCGCGCGACAGCCCCTCCCACATGCGGATGCCCGCCGCGTAGAAGCGCATCGACGGCTCGCGCAGGTAGTTGGCGCGGATCGTGACGGTGTTGCGCGCGGTGTTGCCGCCGCCGAGCCAGCCCTTCTCCAGCACGGCCACGCGATGCATGCCGTGGTCGCGGGCAAGGTGGTAGGCGGTGGACAGGCCATGGCCGCCGGCGCCCACGACGATCGCGTCGTAGGCAGGCTGCAGCGGCGGGTCGCGCCAGGCGCGCGGCCAGCCCTCGTGGCCGGAGAGCGCGTTGCGCGCGATCGAGAGGAAGGAGTGGTCCATCCGGCAGGCAGGCCCCGCCCGCGCGTCGCGGCGCGGGCGGGGCGCGCGCGGGCTCAGCCCTTGTGCAGGACGAGCTTGTACTTGTCGTTGAGCTCGTCGAAGAAGCCGCTGGCCTGGCGCAGGATGACCCAGTTGTTGAGGAAGTTGAGCCATACCAGGTCGTCGATCGCCGACATGAAGCAGAGCGGGATCGAGTTCTTCGGCGTGTCCTGCAGGACCATGGTCAGGTTCGGGTGCTCGACGACGAGCTGCGAGCCCTCGACCAGGCTGGTGATCGTCAGGTCGACGCGGCCGGCGAGCAGCTCCTGGAAGTCGCGCACCGGCGACTCCACGCGGCGCACCTTCGCCTTCGGCAGCTCGGACGTCACGAACTGCTCCATGGTCGTGCCCAGGTTGAAGCCGACCGTGGTGTTCGGCGAGTTCACGTCGTCCCAGGTCTTGAACTTCGCCGCCGCGTCCTTGCGCGCGAGCGGCAGGAAGGCGTTGCGGCCCCAGGGGATGGTGAAGGCGGAGGCCTTCATGCGCGCGACGCTCATCGAGGTGCCGGTCGTCACGATGTCGTACTGGTTGGCGGTCAGGCCGCTGATCAGCGTCGGCCAGGTCGTCGGCACGAACTCGACCTTCACGCCGAGGTCGGCGGCGAGCTTGTTCGCGCAGTCGATCTGGTGGCCGCGGAGCTCGCGCGTCGCGGGATCGCGGAAGCTCATCGGGTTGAAGTCGCCAGTGGTGCCGCAGCGCAGCGTGCCGTTCTGCTGGATGGTCTGCAGGCGCGAGCGGATGGCGGCGGGCGCCTGCGCGAGGGCCTGGGGCGACTGCGCGGCGACGAGCGCGGACCCGGCGGCGAGGCCGGCTCCGGCGGTGAGCAACGAACGACGATCCATTTTTCTAGCCTCCGGTCGGTGGGGGAGCCGGAGTGTGGGCGGCGCCTCTCCGGGGCGTCAAGCTCCGGGGCGTCTTCCCCCTTGCGCTCGCGCGGGGCGGTGTATCTGATCCCGGCCATGGAAAGACGGATCGTCACCACCGGCCGCCCCTGGGAAGCCCAGTGCGGCTACGCGCGCGCGGTGCGCATCGGCAACCTCGTCGAGACGAGCCTCTGCTCGCCGGCCGACGACACCGGGAAGATCCTCTTCCCGGGCGACGTCTACCGGCAGACCCGCGCCTGCCTCGACATCGTCGGCAACTGCCTGCGCGAGCTCGGCATGGGCTTCGAGGACGTGATCAAGACGCGCATCTACGTCGCCGACCCGGCCCACTGGGTCGACTCCGGCCGCGCCCATGGCGAGGTCTTCGGCGCCATCCGTCCCGCGCTGGGATGGGTCTACATGAGCGCCTTCTTCCACCCCGACATCACGGTGGAGGTCGAGTGCACGGCCTATCGCCCGGAATGAGGGCCACGGCCCGCATCCTCGCCTGCCTCGCCGCGGCCGCGGCGCTCGCGGGCTGCGCCAGCGACAGCGGCTTCACCTGGGGCTGGCATGTCGTGTCCCCCTACACGCCGCGCGGCCAGAACAACCTGAGGTTCCTCGCCGAGGGCTTCGGCATGACGATCGCGCTGTCGCTCGCGACGCTCGCGCTGTCGCTCGGCCTCGGCCTCCTCGTCGCGCTGCTCGGCCTCTCCGGCTGGGCGCCCTTCGCGCGCCTCGCGCCACCCATCCGCCGCGACGCGAGCCGCGTCGAGCAGGAGGCGTCGCCGATGGCGCGCCTCGCGCGCTGGCGCCCCCTCGGCACCGTCAACCGCCTCTACGTCGAGGTCTTCCGCTCGATCCCGATGCTGGTGATGATCCTCTGGGTCTTCTACGGCATACCGACCGTGACCGGGCTCCAGCTCAGCGTCTTCTCGGCGGCGATGATCGCGATCGCCGTCTGCGACAGCGCGTTCGAGGCCGAGATCTTCCGCGGCGGCATCCAGTCGATCGACCGCGGCCAGCGCGAGGCGGCCCGCTCGATGGGCCTGCAGCCCTGGCAGGAGCTCCGCCTCGTCGTCCTGCCGCAGGCGATCCGGCGCATCCTGCCGCCGCTCGGCAACCAGTTCGTCTACATCACCAAGATCTCGTCGCTCGCCTCGGTCATCGGGCTGGGCGAGCTGACCCGCAAGGCCAACGAGCTCAACGTCACCGAGTTCAGGCCGCTCGAGATCTACACGGTCCTCGTCCTCGAATACCTCGTCCTGATCCTCGTCATCTCGTTCTTCGTCCGCCGCCTCGAGCGGCGCTTCGGGTCCGACGAGAGCCAGCGTCGCTGAACCCCGCGGAGACAAGCGTCACATGAAGGCACAGCCCTATTCCGGCTACCTGCGGCGCGCCGTCCCGGCGCCGGACGCCGAGCTCACCTCGGTCGGGCCGGACACGCCCTGCGGCGAGTACATCCGGCGCGCCTGGCAGCCCGTCGCGATGCTCTCGGAGCTCGGCGAGCGGCCACTCGCGCTGCGCATCCTCGGCGAGGACCTCGTGCTGTTCCGCGACCGGTCGCAGCGCATCGGCCTGCTGCATCGCCACTGCATGCACCGCGGCGCCAGCCTCGAGTACGGCATCCCGATGGAGCGCGGCATCTCGTGCTGCTACCACGGCTGGACCTTCGACATCGACGGCACGATCCTCTCGACGCCGGCCGAGCCTCCCTCGAGCCGCATCCGCGAGACGCGCTGCCAGGGCGCGTATCGCGTCCATGTCCATGAGGGCCTCGTCTTCGCCTATCTCGGGCCGCCCGACACGGCGCCGCCCTTCCCCGTCCTCGACACCGGGCTGGATGGCGCCGAGGCCGTGCCCTTCGCGATCCGCATGCCCTGCAACTGGCTGCAGGTCTACGAGAACACGCAGGATCCCGTGCACGTCGTCTACCTGCACACGCGCATCTCGGGAGCGCAGTTCGGCGACGCCTCCGGCGCGGACCAGGCGATCGAGTACCGCCAGACGCCGCTGGGCATGATCAACGTGCAGACGCGGCGCTGGAGCGACCATCTCTGGACGCGATGCACGGAGACGATCCTGCCGAACGCGAACCAGACCGGCGCGATCTGGGAATCCGCGGACCGGCCGAAGGTCTTCCAGCGCGCGGCGCTCACGCGCTGGATGGTGCCGGTCGACGACGGCACGACGCTCGTCATCGGCTGGCGCTACTTCAGCGAGGAGCTCGATCCCGCGGGCATCGGCGACCGCGCCCGCGTCGGCAGGCAGTCGATCGACTTCATCGGCCAGACCGAGGAGGAGCGCAGCTACGAGGAGCGCCAGCGCCAGCCCGGCGACTACGAGGTCCAGGTGTCGCAGCGGCGCATCGCCGTGCATGCGCTGGAGACGCTCGCCTCCTCCGACCAGGGCGTCGCCATGCTGCGCCGCCTGCTGCGCAGGAACATACGCGCGCTGGCCGAGGGCAACGCCCCCGCGTCCTGGCCCGCGGACCGCGAGGGCATCGTGCCAACCTACGTGCAGGACACCGTCGTCCCCGCGCCGGAGGGTGCCTGCGACCTCGCGGCCACCGGCAAGCGCGTCGCCGACGCCGTGCTCGCGAGCGCCCAGCAGCCTCGCGCGGCGCGGCGCGGCTGGATCGCGGCGAAGCTCTCGGAGCCGGACGCCGGCTGATCGCGGCGGTTCAGGCCGCCGCGACCACCGCCTCGCCCTTGAGGACCGTGCGCCGGACCACGCGCGGCTCTGCCGCGGTGTCGTACTCGGTGCCGCGATGGACCGTGGCGCGGTTGTCCCACATCACGAGGTCGCCCGGCTTCCAGACATGGTCGTAGACGAAGCGCGGCTCGGTGCAGTGGTTCATGATGCGCTCGAAGAGGCCACGGCTCTCGTACTCCGTCATCCCGACGAATTCCTGGCCATGGCTGCCAAGGTAGAGCGCGAGCCGGCCGGTCGGCGGATGCACGCGCACCAGCGGCTGCTCGACCGGCGGCGCCTGGCGGCGCTGCGCCTCGGTCATGCCGGGATAGCCCGCCTTCAGCCGCGAGACATGCAGGTCGTGCATCACGCGCATCGCGCGGTAGCGCTCGCGCTCCCCGGCGCCGAGCGCCTCGTAGGCGCCGATCATGTCGGCGAACATCGTGTGGCCGCCGTCGCGCGGCACCTGCTCGGCGTAGAGCAGCGTCGCGAGCGCCGGCACCTTCTGGAACGAGGCGTCGGAATGCCAGAACAGCGTGCCGCGGTCCGGATGCACGGCGTTCGGCCTGCCGTCGGGCCCGATGTTGGAGAGTTCGAAGATCTCCGGGTGCCTCGCCTTGTGGTACTCGTTGAGGACGTGGACCTCGAGCTCGCCGAAGTGGCGCGTGAAGGCGATATGCGCCTCCGGCGGCAGGTCCTGCCCGCGCACCACGAGCAGGCGGTGGCGCCCGAAGGCGTCCCGCAGCGCGGCGACGGTCGCCGCGTCGAGCGGGCGCGAGATGTCGACGCCGCGCGCCTCGACGCCGAAGTCGCCATGCAGGGGAACCAGCTCCAGCCCGCCCTTGCCGCCATCCATCATCGTCGCGTCCTCCCCCTGCATCGTCGCGCCGCGCTTCCGCCGGACCGTTCCGCGCGATAGCGTGCCCGCATGATCCTCTACTGGATGCCGCTGTCCAGCTACAGCGCCAAGATCCGCATCGCCTGCGCCCTCAAGGGCATGGCGCCGGAACTGCGCCTCCCCCCGGACGGCAGCTACCGGAGCGCAGCCTACCGCCGCATCGTCCCGACGGGAACAGTCCCCGCGCTGGTCGATGGCGACATGGTGCTCGCCGAGTCCGACGCCATCGCGGAGTACCTCGACGAGCGCTTCCCTGGCCGCCCGCTCCTGCCGGGGACGGCGCGGGAGCGCGCCCGGATACGATTCCTGTCTCGGTTCCACGACCTCCACCTCGAGCCGCCGCTGCGCGCGCTCTTCGGCCAGGCGGCGCCCTCGACGCGCGTCGCCGCGGTGGTCGAGGCGCGCTGCGCCGAGTTCGCGCGCGCCCTCGGCCTGCTCGAGGGATTCCTCGACGAGGCCGGCCCCTTCGCCACGGGCCCCTTGCCGACGCTCGCGGATTGCGGCTTCCCGCCGACGCTCGCGATCGCCGATGGGCTGCTGCCGATGCTCGGCCACGCGCCGGCCCCCGGGCCGCGGACGGCACGCTGGCGCGCGGCGCTGGCCGCGGAGCCGCGCATCGAGTCCGTCATGTCGCCCTATCGCGCCGAGGTCGCGCGCTGGCTGGAGGCCAGGCGCGGCGCCTGAGCGCGGGACGCGGCGCGCGTCAGCGACCGCCGGTGACGTCGATCGTCGTGCCGTGGATGTAGGAAGCGCGGGGCGAGGCCAGGAACACGGCCGCCTCGGCGATCTCCTCCGGCTCCGCCGCCCGGCCCAGCGAGACGGTCGAGATCCCCGCCTGGATGCGCGCCTCGCCGCCGATCTCCTGGAGCATCTCCGTGCGCGTCATGCCCGGTCGCAGCCCGCAGATGCGGATGCCCTGGGGCCCGAGGTCCTTGGCCGCGTTCATGACGAAGGAATCGACGGCGCCCTTGCTGGCGGCGTAGGCGGCCCAGCCGACCACCCCGCCCATGCGGGCCGCCGCGGAGGAGATGTTGACGATCGCGCCGCCCTTGCCGCCATGGCGCGTCGACATCCGCTTCACCGCCTCGCCGACGCAGAAGAAGACGCTGTCGACGTTGGTGGCGAAGACCTGGCGCAGGAAGCCGGCGTCGACGTCCCCGATCTCGCGCTGCG
>JBEGVV010000254.1:0-5883 GCA_041178225.1 Pseudomonadota bacterium
CCCTCCGCCACCTTCCTCGACCAAGTCCCTGAAGAGACTGGACGTATCCGCCGGCGCCCGGGGCGGGTCAGAGCCAGAGGACCTGGCGGCGCAGGTCGAGATCGTCGCGCAGCAGCCGGGACTCGCCCGACCATTGGACCTGGCCGCGCTCCAGCGCCACGGTGCGGTCGGAGAGCGCCAGGGCGAGGTCGAGATGGTGGTCGACGATGACGATCGCCACCTCGCGCCGCAGCCGGTCGAAGCTCTCGAAGAGTTGTTCGACGATGGCCGGGGCAAGGCCCTCGAAGGGCTCGTCGAGCAGCAGCACGCGCACGTCGCCCGAAAGCGCGCGCGCCACAGCGACCATCTGCTGCTCGCCACCCGATAGGTAGTCTGCCGAGGTATCAAGGCGGTCCTTGAGGCGCGGGAAGTACTCGAGGATCCGGTCGGTCTCCCAATGCACGCCGTTGCCGGTGCGTCGGCGCAGGCGGCCGAGTTCGAGATTTTCCGCGACGCTCATGCCGGCGAACAGGCCGCGGCCCTGCGGGACGTAGCCGATACCCAGCCGCGCGATCTCCGCCGGCGGCAGGCCGGCGATGTCGCGGCCGGCCAGCGCGATTCGCCCCGTCGCGGGCGGCGCGATGCCGATCAGGGTCTTGAGCAGGGTCGACTTGCCGGCGCCGTTTCGGCCGAGCAGGGCGAGGATCTCGTTTCCGCGCAGCTCGAGGCCCACGCCCGAGAGGATGTGGCTCTTGCCGTAGAAGGTGTCGACGCCGGCGACCTCGAGCAGGATCTCGCCGCCGGCCGCGCTGGCGCGCGGGGTGGCGGCGATCGCCGCCGTGCCGCTGCCGATGTAGATCTCCTGGACCCGGGTCGAGCCGCGCGCCTGGGCGGCGGTGCCGTCGACGAGCACCTCGCCGTCGTTCATCACGGTGACGTGGTCGGCGAGGCGGAAGACGCGGTCGATGTCGTGCTCGACCATCAGAACGGGCATGTCGGCGGACAATTCCTTGACCAGGGCGCCGATGCGTTCGCGCTCGGCCGCGGCGAGCCCCGCGAGCGGCTCGTCGAGCAGCAGGATGCGCGGGCGCGTCGCCAGCGCGACGCCCATGTCGAGCAGCCGCTGCCCGCCATAGGAGAGCGCGCCCGCCTCGGCCTTCTCCATCCCCGCGACCCCGAGATAGCGGATCAGCTCGGCCGTCTCGGCGTTCACCTCCGATACGCCGTACGCCGCGCGCCACAGCCCGAAGCGGCCGGGATGGCGCGCCTGCACGGCCAGGCGGATGTTCTCCTCGACCGTCAGGCCGGGGAACAGGTTGGTGATCTGGAAGGATCGCCCGATCCCCGCCGCCACGGCGTCTTCCGGCGCCAGCCCGCTGATAGGCCGGCCGGCGAGCGTGACCTGCCCGGAATCCGGCGGGAACATGCCCGAGACGAGGTTGAAGGCCGTCGTCTTGCCCGCGCCGTTCGGTCCGATCAGCGCGTGCAGCGTGCGGTCGCGCACGGCGAAGTCGACGCCGCGCACGGCGCGCACGCCGCCGAAGCTCTTGGCCAGCCCGCTCGCCACGAGGAGCGCTTCCTGCGCACCGGCGCGTGCGCGCAGGAAGCCGGGCAGGGGTTCGCGCGCCACCCGCCGCGCGGCCATCGCGGCGTCCTCGGCGGCGAAGCGGCGCAGCGGCGCGGTCAGGCGTTCCCAGACGCCGACCAGCCCGGTCGGGGAGAAGACGATGAAGAGCACGAAGAGCAGGCCGAAGAAGAACAGCCAGTCGCCCGTGACGCTCGAGAGGTAGTCGCGGAAGATGACGAAGAACAGCGCGCCGAGTGCCGGGCCGAGGAAGGAGCGCATGCCGCCGATCACGACCATCGCCAGCAGCTCGCCCGAGAACACGACCGAGATCGGCTCGGCCGAGGTCATGCGGTTGTTGAACAGCAGCAGCATGCCGGCCACGCCGGTGAGCGTGGCCGAGAGGACGAAGGCGATCAGCTTGTAGCGGTCGGTCGGGTAGCCGACGAAGCGCGCGCGCTGCTCGTTCTCGCGGATCGCGACGAGCACCGAGCCGACGGCCGAGTTGTGGAAGCGCCACAGCAGGTAGACGACCGCCATGCCGATCGTCGCGACCAGGGCGTAGAAGGGCTGCGAGGATCCGAAGTCGATGCCTAGCAGGCGCGGGCGGACGATGCCGCCGAGGCCATCCTCGCCGCCGGTGACGGCGGTCCAGCGGAAGGCGATGGCGTAGAGCATCGCCGACAGCGCAAGGGTGAGCAGCGAGAAATAGACGCCGCGCCGCCTCAGGATCAGCGCGCCGAACAGCGCCGCGACGACCGCGACGAGGGCGGCGCCGGCGAGGAAGGGCAGCACCGCATCGCCCGGGAAGAGATGGCGCTGCGCGAGGCCGGCGGCGTAGGCGCCGAGCCCGAACCAGGCGCCGTGGCCGAAGGACACCAGCCCGGTATGGCCGACGAGCACGTTCAGCGCCATGCAGGCGATCGCGTAGATCACCACCTCGGTCGCCGAGGTCACGGTCAGTCCGAGCGACAGCATCGCGAAGGGCAGGCAGGCGAGGGCCGCGGCGGCGATCGCGAGGGGGAGGCGCGACGGCGTCATCCGGCTCACTCGAAGCGCTGGATGCGCTCGCCGAACAGTCCGCGCGGGCGGAACAGCAGGACGAGCAGCATCAGGAGGTAGATGGCGGCGGTCGACATCTGCGCGTAGCCGGCGGCGACGATCAGGCCCTTCACGAGGCCGACCAGGAGGGCAGCCACGACGACGCCGCGGAACGAGCCGAGGCCGCCGATGACGACGACGACGAAGGCCGGCGTGATGATCTCCTGGCCCATCGCGGGATGGACCGAGTAGATCGGCGCCAGCAGCACGCCCGCGAGGCCGGCGAGGCCGATGCCGAGCGCGGCCACCGCCGACATGTAGGGCTGCAGCGAGATGCCGAGTGCCGCGACCATGTCGGGGTTCTGGACGCCGGCGCGCACGACGCGGCCGAAGGCGGTGCGGTTGAGCAGCAGCCAGATGCCGGCGATGCAGGCGACGGCGACCAGCAGCAGGATGCCGCGGTAGCGCGAATAGACGAAGTCGCCGATGAAGATCTGGCCGCGCAGCGCCTGCGGGATCGAATAGGGCAGCGGTGCCGCGCCGAAGATCATGCGCAGCGTCTGCTCGGCGACCATCGCGAGGCCGAAGGTGAGCAGCAGCGAGAGGATCGGATCCGATCGGTAGAAGCGCCTGAACAGGAAGCGCTCGATCAGCATGCCGAACAGCGCGACCGCCACCGGCGAGCCTACGAAGGCGCCGCCGAAGCCGATATGCGGCGTCAGCACGATCGTCAGGTAGGCGCCCATCGCGAAGAACGCGCCATGGGCCAGGTTGACGATGCCGCCGAGCGAGAAGATCAGCGACAGGCCGAGCGCGATCAGCAGGTAGTAGACGCCGTCGAGCAGGCCGTTGAGGACCTGCTGGAGGATGAGGGAAGCGGTCAAGCGGGTCGGTCCGTGGCGCGCGCGCCGGTACGCGGCGGAGGGGCGGCCGCGCCGCCCCTCCGCCGGCTTCCGGTCACGTGGTCAGGTGCTCATCGTGCAGGCATTTTCCTCGGGCGTCGACCCGATGGCGTCCAGCGGCTCGTTCGGCCCGGGCGTCGGCGCGCTGGGCTTGTAGATGTCCCACTGGTTCTTGATCTCGTTCGGCTTGAGGGCCTCGACCGCGTACATCTCGTGCATGAGCTGGTGGTCGTATTTGCGGAAATAGCCCTCGCGGGTCTTGAGCACGTCGAATTTCGGCTCGCGCTCCCAGTGCTCGATCAGCTTGACGGCCTCGGTCGAGCGGATCTCGTTCATCGACTGCGCGAGGATCTTCATCGCCACGTAGTCGCCCCAGGCCTGGTTCTCGGGCGGGCGGCGGTAGCGGGTGGTGAAGGCCTGCACGAAACGCTTCGAGCCCGGGGTGTCGATGAGGTGGTGCCAGACGAGCGGCCAGGTGCCGAAGAAGTTGCCGCTGCCGGCACCCCAGGCGACCGCGGTGTCGAAGCCGAACCCGGCGACGGGGAAGGTCAGGCCGAACTCCGCGTACTGCTTGAGGAAGTTGGTGATCTGCACGCCGGCGAGGTTGGACACCACCATGTCGGGCCGGGCGCTGCGGATCTTCGTCAGCATGGTCGAGAAGTCCGAGAAGTCGGTCGGCACCAGCTCGTCCGCCGCGAACTGCCCGCCATTCTGCTCCATGAAGCGCTTGGCGACCTTGAGCAGGTCGTGGCCGAAGGCGTAGTCGGCGGTCAGCGAGTACCAGCGCTTGCCCTTGACCATGTTCTGGGCGAGCAGCGCGCGTCCCACCGTCTTCACGTACATCGAGTTCTGGCTCTCGACGTGGAACATGTAGCGGTTGCAGTTGCTGCCGCGCAGCGCGTCGGAATTGCCGCCGGTGTTGATGAACAGGTTGCGGGTGCGCTGCGCCACCTGCGCGATGGTCAGGCACGAGGCCGACGAGATCTCGCCGACGATGCAGGCCACGCGGTCGCGCTCGATCATGCGCTCGGCCTTGGTCGAGGCGGTCTGCGGATTGACCGAGTCCTCCTTCAGCGCCTCGACGCGGCGGCCGAGCACGCCGCCGGCGGCGTTGATCTCGTCGACCGCGAGGTCCACCGCCTGGACCGCATATTCACCGAGCGGGCCGAGGAACCCGGTGCGCGGCGTCAGGTGGCCGATGCGGATGACGTCGGACTGGGCCTTGCTGATGGCCGGGGCCCCGATGGCCGCGACCGCGGCGGTGCCGGCGGCCGCGTCGAGCACGAAGCGCCGGCGCGATCTGGTGTCGGTCATGTTTTTTCTCCTCCCTTGATCGGCCCGATCGTTCAGAACAAGCGCCCGACGGCGTCCGCGACCGGATCCATGCCAACAGGCTGTCCCAAGCACGCCGTACTGTCCAGCCGGCGATGTGCGCCCCTCATCGAGGGGGACGGCTGCATCGAGGGGGACGGCTGGGCGCGGCCGGGCTCGATAGGAAAGGCAGGCACCATGCCGTTCCGCCCCTCAAGCGGCGGCTTTGCCCCTCGAAGCGGCCATGTCCCTCCTGCCTGGTGAGCAGGGCAGGGGACGGAGCCCGGATTACTCATCGCCATGGGAGTAATCCGGGCTCCGTCCCCAGTCGCTTCACCGGTCCGCCGGTTCAGCTCCTCGCGCGCGCGCCGGCGGGGTCGAAGAGCGGCTCGAACTGGAGCCTGGCGCGGCGGCGTTCGCCGAGGATCTCGATCTCCCAGGTGGCTTGCGCCGCGTCCGGGCCGAGCCTTTCGGCCGGCACGTAGCCCGTGGCGTAGGACGCGCCGGCATGGTGGCAATAGCCGCCCGACGTGATCCAGCCGACGACCTCGCCGTCCTTCCAGACGGCCTCGTCGCCGATCGCGTCGGCGTCTCCCGCGTCGACCGTGAAGCCGACGCGCTTGCGCGCCGGGCCCGATGCCTTCTCCGCCGCCGCGGCGTCGCGGCCGATGAAGTCGCCCTTGTCGAGGGCGACGAAGCGATCGAGGCCCGCCTCGAAGGGACCGTAGATCGGGCGGAACTCACGGGCCCAGCTGCCGAAGCCCTTCTCGCGGGCCAGAGAGAGGAGGGCGCGGCTGCCGAAGGGCTTCATGCCGAACTCGCGGCCCGCCTCCCAGAGCGCGTCGAACGCCGCGACATGGAATTCCGGGCGCACCCAGATCTCGTAGCCGAGGTCGCCCGTGAAGCTCACGCGTCCGACCATCGCCGGCGCCATGCCAACCTCCATCGACGGGCGGAAGTCGAGGAACCTGAAGGCGCCAGGCGAGACGTCGTCGTCCGTGAGCTTCGCGAGCACGGCGCGCGCCATCGGGCCCGCGATCGTCAGGCCGACGAGGTCGAGCCCGAGCGCCCGGATCGCGACGCTGC
>JBEGVV010000255.1:0-2695 GCA_041178225.1 Pseudomonadota bacterium
CGCCAGCGCGGTCTGGAAGATGCCGATGTCGACGCCATAGGCCATCAGGCGGAAGCCCTTGGCCAGGTAGTCCTTCATCCATTTCTGGTCGGCGGCCATGAAGGCCGCGGTCTTGCCGTGCCGGTCGCAGGCCGCGACCACGGCGTCGACCGCCTTCAGGTAGCGCGGGTTGTCGAACTGCGCGGGGATGCCCATGAAGTTGGTGAGGTCGAAATGGCCGAGCCAGAGGACGTCGACGCCCGGCGTCGCGGCGATGGCGTCGCAGTTCTCCGCGCCCTTCGCGGTCTCGATCTGGCAGATGACGAGCGTGCGCTCGTTGCCGCGCTTCATCTTCTCCAGGACCGAGCCGGGCGCGAAGTCGTCGTGGCCGACGCCGAAGGCAGCGCCGCGCCGGCCGATCGGCGGGTACTTGCAGCACGAGGCGATGAACGCAGCCTGCTCGGCCGTATCGACCATCGGGACCATGATGCCCATGGCGCCGACGTCGAGCATGCGCGCGATGAAGTCGTACTCGGTCGTGGGCACGCGCACGAAGGGCGCGATGCCGAGGCCGCGGCACAGCGCCATCTGCTGGCGCAGCGTCTCGGTGCTGATCGCCGTGTGCTCCATGTCGTAGAGGATGAACTCCGCCCCCGCCGCCTTGCAGATCTGGGCGATGCCCGGGGTGAAGAACTCGAAGATCATGGCGCCGAAGGAATGGCCGCCAGCGGCGATCTTCGCCTTGACCGGGTTGTCGCGCATCTCGTGTCTCCTTCAGGTTCGCAGGTGGGAAAGCGCCGGATGCTTCAGCGCCTCGCGGTTGACGACGTATTTCGGGGCGGCGCCGTCGGCGAGCGCGCGCACCGCCTCGAAGGTGTTGCGGGCTATGCCGGTGAAGCACTCGTCCGTGAAGCACAGGCCATGCGGCGTGACGATGACGTTGTCGAGCGCCAGGATCGGGTTGTCCCGGGGCGTCGGCTCGACCTCGAAGACGTCGAGCCCAGCGCCCGCGATGCGCCCGGCGGCGAGCGCCTCGTGGAGCGCGCGCTCCTGGATGATCGGGCCCCGCGCGGTGTTGATGATGTACGCCGTGGGCTTCATCAGCGCGATCTCGCGCGCCCCGATCAGGCCGCGCGTCGACGCGCTCAGAGGGCAATTGACCGAGACGAAGTCGGAGCGGCGCATCACCTCGTCGAGGCTGCCCACGAGCTCCACGTTCAGCCCGCGCAGCTGCTCGGGCCGGACCATGGGGTCGTAGGCGATGTGCTTCATCTCGAAGGGCATCGCGAGGCGGAAGACCTCGGCGCCGATGTTGCCCACGCCGACCAGGCCGAGCGTCCGGCCCGTCAGGCCCATGCCCATGTGGCTGGTCTTCTCCGCCCAGCGTCCCTCGCGCGTGAGCCGGTCCTTCAGGAACAGCTTCTGCGCGAGGCACAGCACGAAGGTGATGACGTTGGTCGCCACCGGGCGTCGCACGCCGTCTGGCGCGATCGACAGCATCACGCCCCTGGCGGTGCAGGCCGGCACGTCGATCGTGTCGTAGCCGACGCCGAATCGCGAGACGAGCCGCAGGCGCTGGTCGGCGCGCCCGAGGCCGGCGGGGACCACGCGCTCGAGCATGGCGCAGAGCGCGTCGTAGCGCGCCGCGAACTCGGGCGTGACCTCCGCCACTGGCTCCTTCAGGTACGACCACTCGATCCTCGGGTGGTCGAGGATCGACAGGACCGACGGATCGTAGATCGGCCGGCCATCCTTGCTCACCACGTCGGGCGAGATCGCAACCCTCAGCTTGTCCATCGCGTCGCCTCCATGTCCCCTGCGCGGATCAGAACTTGCGCGCCCACGCCTCCGACCACATCGGCAGGAAGGCGTCCTTGTTGTAGGGATGCGCCTTCGCGACATCGACCACGAACTCGCCCACGCCCAGGCCCGGGCGGTCGCTGAAGTCGTAGTGGCCGCCAACCGGGCGCGGCGCGTGCTCGAGCAGGTCGAAGCGCCAGGGCACGCAGTACTCGCAGAAGGATTCCTGCATGATGATGTTGGTCGTGCAGGCGTCCAGCTGCACCGCGGCGGCCGTCGCCACGGGGCCGAACGGGTTGTGGAAGGATACCGGGATGTAGGAGGCGTCGGCGATCGCGGCGATCTTCTTCGACTCCAGGATCCCGCCGACATGGATGATGTCGGGCTGCAGGACGTCGACGTCGTTGGTCGCGAGCAGCGCCTGCAGGTGGTACTTGGTGTAGCAGCGCTCGCCGGTGGCCAGGCGCGTCTTGATCGACCGGCCGATCTTCTGGAGCGCGCCCACGTTCTCCGGGTCGCAGGGCTCCTCGAACCAGTAGAGGTCGAAGGGCTCGAGCGCGCGCGCCGCGGCGACCGCGCTGCCGGGGCTGAAGCGGCCATGGCAGTCGATCAGGATCTCGACATGCGGGCCGACGGCGTCGCGCACCGCGCCAATGATCTCGACCGCCCTGGCGATCAGCCGCGAATCCGGGTCGCGCCCGGCGTTGGTGAAGGGATCGAGCTTGAGCCCGCGATATCCCTTGCGCGCGACGGCCTTCGCGGCGCGCGCGATGTCCGACACCTTGGAGCCGGCGCCGTACCAGGCGTTCGCGTAGGCCGGCAGGCGCTCGTGGATGCGTCCGCCGAGCAGGTCGTAGGTCGGGCGGCCCAGCGCCTTGCCGACGATGTCCCAGAGCGCCTGCTCGATCGCGCCGAT
>JBEGVV010000256.1:0-13735 GCA_041178225.1 Pseudomonadota bacterium
TCGCGGCCGCTTCGGCCGCCGGCGCCGTCCAGGCCCAGACGCGCGTCACGCTCAAGTCGGCGACGGCGGGCTCGTCCTACTACCTGATGATGGTGCAGCTCGGCGAGGCGCTGAAGACCGCCAGCAGCGGCGAGCTCTCCCCGACGATCGAGGAGAGCCAGGGCTCGGTGCAGAACGTCAAGGAGGCCGCGCGCCGCCCCGGCAACTTCGTCTTCACGACGCCGCCGGGCCTGGTGCGCGACGCGCGCGAGGGCAAGGCGCCCTTCGCCGGCGAGAGCGGCCACGACGCGCTGCGCGCCCTGTTCCCGATACCCGGCATCACGATGCACTGGGTGGTGCGCGCCGATGCCGGCGTGGCGAGCCTCTCGGACCTCGCGGGCAAGGACTTCATCCCCGGCGGCCGCGGCACGGCAGGCCAGCGCCTGACCGCCGCGGCGCTCACGGCCCTCGGCCTCGAGGGCAAGGTCAGGCTGGTCGACACGGAGCTCGGCTCCGCGCCGGCCGCGGTGCGCAACCGCCAGGTCGCCGGCTACGGCACCGCCTCGACACATCCCTCGCCGCAGGTCCAGGAACTCGCGGCCACGACGGCGATCCGCCTGGTCGGGCTCTCGCCGGAGGAACTGGAGAAGGTGCGCGCGATCGACCCCTCCTCCGCGCCGGTGACCATCGCGCGCGGCACCTACCCGGGCGTCGACCAGGACGTGCGCACGCTCTCGGTCCCCGTCGCCGCCTACGCCACGACGCGCATGGACGAGGCGACCGCCTTCGCGATCACCCGCGCCTACTGGACCCAGCGCGAGGCGATGGCGCGCCAGAACCCGTGGTGGGGAGGCGTCACGCACGAGATGCTCGCCGCCGTCGCGGGCCCGCTGCATCCCGGCGCGCTGCGCTACTACGTCGAGGCCCGCATCGCCGTGCCGGAGGGCCTGCGCTGACCGCCGCCACGGACGCGGCACGCGGCGCGGGCATCCTTCGCGCCGCGACCGTGGCGCTCGCCGCGGCGAGCGTCGGGTTCCATGTCTGGCTGGTCTTCTCCGGCCTGCTGCCGAACCTCGTCTCGCGCCCGGTCCACCTGCTCCTCGCGCTGCCCTGGATCTTCCTGGTCGACGCGCGGGGCGGCACGGCCGCGCGCGTCGCCGCGGCCGCGACGGGCATCGCGGGCATCGTCGCCTGCGCCAGCGTCGTCCTCGCGCGCGGGACGCTGCTCGACCAGTACGGCTCGCTGTCGGGCGCCTGGCAGTTCGCGCTGGCGGCGGTCCTGCTGGTGGTGGTGCTCGACATGGCGCGCCGCGCCATCAAGCCGATCCTGCCGATGGTGGCGCTGGTCGCCCTCGCCTACGGCCTGCTCGGCGACGCCATCCCCGGCCACTGGGGCCACGACCCGCCGCCGCTCGATTCCTTCCTCGGCACGCTGACCATCGCGGAGGGCGGGCTCTGGGGGGAGCTGACCGGCATCTCGGCGACGACCGTCGCGCCCTTCCTGATCCTCGGCGCGCTCGTCGCGGTGGGCGACGCGGGCGAGGGCTTCATGGCCCTCTCGACGCGGCTCGGCGGCCGATACCGCGCGGGCTCGGCGAAGGTGGAGGTCGTCGCCTCGGCGCTCTACGGCACGATCTCCGGCTCGGCCTCCGCCAACACCGCCTCGACCGGGTCGATCACGATCCCCAACATGATCCGCATGGGCTACCCGCCGCGCTTCGCCGCGGCGGTGGAGGCCGTGGCCTCGACCGGCGGCCAGATCATGCCGCCGGTGATGGGCGCGGGCGCCTTCCTGATGGCGGAGATGCTGCGGGTCACCTACGCGGACGTGATGGTCGCCGCGACGCTGCCGGCGCTGCTGTTCTTCGTGGCCGTCTGGATGGGCTGCCATGTCTACGGCCACCGCCTCGACCTGGGCGGCATGGCGCCGGAGGACCTGCCGTCCTGGGGGCACGTGGCGCGCACCGCGCCCTTCTTCCTCGCGCCCTTCGGGACCCTGGTGGCGCTGCTCGCCTTCAGCGAGATGACGCCGCAATACGCCTGCGTCGTCGCCATCGGCGTGGCCGTCGCGCTGCTGCTCGTCGACCATCGCGGGCGCGTCGATGTCCGCCGCTTCGGCCGGCGGCTCGCCGATGGCTGCGTCGACGCGGCGCGCCAGATCGCGATGATCGCCGCGGTCATCGTCTGCGCCTCGATCGTGGTCGGCGTGCTCCAGATGACCGGGCTGGGGGTCAAGATCACCTCGGCCATGCTGGCGCTCGCCGGCGACCGCATCTGGGTGGCGCTGCTCCTGACGGCGCTGGCCTGCATCGTCCTCGGCATGGAGGTGCCGACGACGGCGGCCTTCGTCATCTGCATCTCCGTCGCCGGCCCCGCGCTCGCGCGCATGGGCGTGCCGGCCCTGGACGCGCACATGTTCGTCTTCTGGTACGCCCTGCTCTCGACGATCACCCCGCCGGTCTGCGGCACGGTCTACATCGCGGCGGGGATAGCGAAGACGCCCTGGCTGCCCGTGGCCGGGACCGCCATGCGCCTCGGCATCGGCCTCTTCGTCCTGCCGCCCGCCTTCATCGCCAATCCCGCCCTGCTGCGCCCGGACGAGGCGCTCCTGCCCGCGCTCTGGGCAGCGCTGAAGATCGGGCTGGGCATCTCGCTCGTTTCCTATGCCGTGATCGGCTCCGGGCCAGGCCTCTGGCTGCGCCGGAGCGCCGCCCTGGCCGCCGGGATCGCCGCAATCGCGGCGTTCCGGCTGTAACCTTCTGTAACCGGGTCGGCTTTCCTTAGTGGCCTGCCGGGACATATGCTCCCGGCCCCGAACTTGCTTGGCGGTCTCCATGCGCCTCATCAGCCAACTCGCAATCATCGCCGTGCTCGGCGCCGCAGGCGGCGGCGGCTACTACTACTGGCAGCACGCGCAGAAGAACCCCGCCAACGCCCCTGCCGCGCAGCGCCCGGCCGCCCCGCCCATGCCGGTCGAGGTCGCCCCCGTCCGCACCGGCGTCGTCGTGGAGAAGGCCGAGGCCGTCGGCACCACGCGCGCCAACGAGTCCGTGATCATCACCGCCAAGCAGACCGGCTACGTCGCGTCCTTCGGCTTCGAGGAGGGCCAGGCGGTGAAGGCCGGGCAGATCCTGGTCGAGCTCGAGACCAGCGAGCGCAAGGCCGACGTCGACCAGGCGCGCAACGACCTCGAGCAGGCGCGGGCCAACCGGGACGACGCCCGCCAGAAGCTCGACCGCGCCCGCCAGCTCAAGGCGACCGGCGCCATCACCCAGGCCCGCGTCGACGAGCTCGACGCACTGATCCGCGTCGCCGACGCCCGCGTGCGCGGCGCCGAGGCGCGCATCCGCTCTCTCGACGCGCGACTCAACGACGTGCGCATCGTCGCGCCCTTCGATGGCCGGGTCGGCATGCGCCAGGTCAGCGCCGGCGCGCTGCTGCTCCCCGGCGCGCCGATCACCTCGCTCGACGACCTGAGCCGCATCAAGCTCGACTTCTCGATCCCCGAGAACTTCCTCGGCAAGCTGCGCGTCGGGCAGGTCGTGTTCGCCCGCACCACCGCCTATCCGGGCCGCGTCTTCGAGGGCGCGGTCAGCGTCATCGACACGCGCGTCGACCCGGTCACGCGCGCCGTGCGCGTCAACGCGATCTTCCCCAACACGGACGAGGCCCTCAAGCCGGGGCTGTTCATCTCCGTCGAGCTGGGGCTCGAGCGGCGCGAGAACGCGCTGCTGGTCGACGAGGAGGCGCTGGTGCCCGAGGGCGCGCGCCAGTACGTCTTCGTGGTGCGCGACAACCGCGCCGTGCGCGTGGAGGTCAAGCTCGGCACCCGCCAGCAGGGCGCCGTCGAGGTGGTCGAGGGCCTGAGGGCCGGAGAGCAGCTCGTCGTGCGTGGCACCAGCCGCATCCGCCCGAACCAGCCCGTCGCCCCGCGTCCGCTGACGCGGCCGGCGAGCTGACACCGAAGTCGTCCGGAACCCCACTGCCGGGAATCACGCCATGGTCCTCTCCGACGTCTCGATCAAGCGGCCGGTCTTCGCGACCGTGCTCAGCCTCGTGGTCCTCGTGCTCGGCCTCGCGGCCTTCACGAAGCTGCCGGTGCGCGAGTACCCGGCGATCGACCCGCCGATCGTCTCGGTGACCACGGTCTACAAGGGCGCCTCCAACGAGGTGATGGAGAGCCGCATCACCGAGCTGGTCGAGAGCGCGGTCTCCGGCATCGAGGGCGTGCGCGCGATCACCTCGCAGAGCCGCGAGGAGCGCAGCCAGGTCGTCATCGAGTTCCGGATCGACCGGAACGTCGACTCCGCGGCCGCCGACGTGCGCGACCGCGTCGCGCGCATCCGCGCGCGCCTGCCCGAGGCCGCCGAGGACCCGGTGGTCGCGAAGGTCGACTCCGACGCGCGCTCGATCGTCTTCTTCAGCCTGACGTCCGACCGGCTAAACCAGATGGAGCTGACGGACTTCGCGCGGCGCAACCTGGTCGACAAGCTGTCGATCGTCCCGGGCGTCGCGCAGGTCCAGATCTCCGGCGAGCGACGCTTCGCGATGCGCATCTGGCTCGACCGCGCGGCGCTCGCCGCGCGCGGGCTGACCGTCGCCGACGTCGAGACCGCCATCAAGCGCCAGAACATCGAGCTGCCCTCGGGCCGCATCGAGTCGACCCAGCGCGAGTTCACCGTGAAGACGGATTCTCGCCTCCAGACCCCGGACCAGTTCCGGGCCATCGTCGTGGCGACCCGCAGCGGCTATCCCGTTCGCATCGGCGAGATCGGGCGCGTCGAGATCGCCCCGGAGGACGAGCGCAGCGAGATGCGCACGAATGGCCGCACCGCGGTCGGCCTCGGCATCCTGCGCCAGTCGACCGCGAACACGCTCACGGTCGCCGAGGGCGCGAAGGCCGAGATGGAGCGGCTGCGAGCCGCGCTGCCCGAGGGCGTGAGCTACATCGTCAGCTACGACGAATCGATGTTCATCAAGCAGTCGATCTACGAGGTCTTCCACGCGCTCGGGATCGGCGTCCTGCTGGTCATCGGCGTGATCTTCTTCTTCCTGCGCTCGGTCCGCGCCACCATCATCCCGACCGTCGCGATCCCGGTGTCGATCATCGGCTCCTTCACCGTGATGGCGGCGATGGGCTTCTCGCTCAACGTGCTGACGCTGCTCGCGCTCGTGCTGGCGATCGGCATCGTCGTCGACGACGCCATCGTGGTGCTGGAGAACATCCACCGCCGCGTCGAGCTGGGCGAGCCGCCCCTGCTCGCCGCCCTGCGCGGCTCGCGCCAGATCGCCTTCGCCGTGATCTCGACGACCCTGACGCTCATCGCGGTCTTCGTGCCGATCTCCTTCATGGAGGGCAACATCGGCCGCCTGTTCACGGAGTTCGGGATCGCGCTCGCGGCCTCCGTGGTCTTCTCCGGCCTGGTCGCGCTCACGCTGTCGCCGATGATGTGCTCGAAGTTCCTCAAGTCGCACGAGGGCGAGGGCTTCCTCTACCGCGTGACCGAGCCGGTCTTCGTCGGCATGAACGCGGGCTACCGCTGGCTCCTGCGCGCCACCCTTGGCATGCCGGCCGTGATCATCGCCGTGGCCATCGCCATCTCCTCCCTGGCATACGTGCTCTTCGTCACCCTGCCCAAGGAGCTCACCCCGCCCGAGGACCGCGGCGCGATGTGGATCCAGGTCTTCACCCCCGAGGGCGCGTCGCTGGGCTTCACCCGCGAGCAGGTGATCAAGATCGAGCAGACGCTCCGGCCGCTCGTCGAGGAGGGCAACGTGGAGGCCGTCATGGCCAACCTGGCGCCCAGCTTCGCCCGCCCGGCTCCGGTCAACGTCGCCAACGTCTTCGTGCGCCTCAAGCCATGGGACCAGCGCGAGCGCAAGCAGCAGGACATGATGCGCGAGGTCGCGCCCAAGATCGCGGCCATCCCCGGCGCGTTCGCGCGCGTCAACAGCCCGGGCACGCTCGGGCAGCGCGGCGACCCCAGCCCGATCCTGTTCGTCATCGGCGGGAGCGACTACGAGACGCTGCGGGGCTGGCGCGACCGCCTGCTCGACCGCGTGCGCACCGACCCCCGCTTCGTCAACCCGGACTCCAACTACAAGGAGAACAAGCCCGAGCTGCGCGTGCGCATCGACCGCTCGAAGGCGGCCGACCTCGGGGTATCGATCGAGGAGATCGGCAAGACGCTCGAGACGATGTTCGGCTCGCGCGAGGTGAACACCTACGTGGACCGCGGCGAGGAGTACAAGGTCATCATGCAGGCGCGCGCCGAGGACCGGGCGACGCCGTCCGACCTCGCATCGATCTTCGTGCGCTCGCAGACCACGCGGGAGCTCATCCCGCTGTCCAACGTCGTGCAGCTGGTCGAGGCCGCCGGCCCGCAGGAGCTGAACCGGGTCGACCGCCTGCGCTCGATCACGATCCGCTCGCAGCTGGCGCCGGGCTTCACCATCGCCGAGGGCCTCGCGACGCTGGAGCGCTTCGTGCGCGAGGACCTGCCGCCCGAGGTGCGCATCAGCTACCAGGGCCAGAGCCGCGAGTTCAAGGAGAGCTCCAGCTCGCTGATGATCACCTTCGGCCTCGCGCTCGTCGTGGTCTTCCTCGTGCTCGCCGGCCAGTTCGAGAGCTGGATCCACCCCCTCGTGATCATGCTCGCCGTGCCGCTCGCCGTGACCGGCGGCCTCGGCGCGCTCTTCCTCACGGGGATCAGCCTCAACGTCTACAGCCAGATCGGCATGATCCTGCTCGTCGGGCTGATGACCAAGAACGGCATCCTGATCGTCGAGTTCGCGAACCAGTTGCGCGACGAGGGGCGCAGCGTGCGCGACGCGGCCCTCGAGGCCTCGGTCGCGCGCCTGCGCCCGATCCTGATGACGTCGATCGCGACGATCTGCGGCGCCATACCGCTCGCCTTCGCGAAGGGCGCGGGCGCGGAGAGCCGCGAGGCCATCGGCTGGGTCATCATCGGCGGCGTGTCCTTCGCCACCGTGCTGACGGTGTTCGTGATCCCGGCCCTCTACCTGCTGCTCGCCCCCTTCACCAAGCCGATCAACGCGATCGCGCAGCGGCTGTCGCAGATGGAGACCGAACATGGCCGTGGCGGCCGGAGCCATGGCCACGCGCCGGCGGAGTGACCCTGGCCGAAGGCTGGTGCTCGCCCTGCCGCTCGCGCTCGCGCCGGCGGCGGCGCTGTCGCGGGGCCCGGGCGTGGAATGGGGCGTGGTCCACGGGTCCGTCCACGCGCCCATGCCCGAGGGGCTGGCGATCTCGCCGCGCGCGCTAGACGACCGCCCCGAGAACCTGCGCATCCTGCGCAAACTCGGCGACGCGCTGCGCCAGTCCGGCCGGCGCTACCAGGCCACGGGCGCGCCGCTGGCCCTGAACTTCGACACCGAGGTCGAGCGCGTGCCTCAGCGCCTGCATCGCGGCGTCGCGGATACGCGCGGGCGGGTGAAGTTCGCGATCTCGATGACCCTCGACGAGGCCGCGAGCGGCCGCCGCTTCTGGTCGGGCGAGGCGAGCTACCTCGCCCCGGCCAACGACGAGGCGGCCATCTTCGACCAGATCGCACGCCTCCTCGTCGACGAGATCGGCCGCTCCTCGCGCGCGCGCGGCTTCACGCTGGAGTGAGGCGGCTCAGCCGACCTCGCGGAACCGGCCGGCGTCGATCATCGAGCGGATGAAGTCCGGCAGCTGCAGCCCGCCACGCACCTTGGCGTCGAGCGCCGCCTCCGCGGCCTTCACCGCCACGAGCCGCTCGACCACCGCGTCGATCGACGCGAAGGGCACGACGACGATCCCGTCCCCGTCGCCGACCACGACGTCCCCCGGGCCGACCGCGACGCCACCCACCACCACGGGCATCCCGACCGTGCCCGGCCCGTTGCGGGCCGGGGAGTTCGGCGTGACGCCCGCCGCGAAGCAGGGCAGCCCGACGGCCTCGATGCCCGGCACGTCGCGCACCATGCCGTCGGTGACGAAGCCCGCCAGGCCGCGGTTGCGCGCCATGCCGAGCAGCAGGTCGCCGGTCACCGCCGTCTCGGCGAAGCCGTCGGTGGCGCAGACCATGACGTCGCCGGGCTCGCCATAGGCGAGCGCGCCGAACAGGGCGAGGTTGTCGGCCGGGCCGGCATGGCAGGTGATCGCGACGCCATGGAACGACGCGGGCGTGCGACCGATGGGCTTGATGCGCGCGTCGAGCGCGCCCCTGCCATTCATCGCGTCGGCGACGAAGCCCGTGGGCACGCCCGCGAAGGCGTCGAGCTGCGCGCGGGTCGGGCGCGCGAAGCGCCTGCGCACGGTGAGCAGCGGCGGATCCTCGATCATGTTCCCCTCCCCGGGATTTCCCGGACAGGAGACCAGATCGCGCCCGCCGCTCCAAGCGGCTTCACGCGCGGGCGTTTCGGCTGTACTCCATCGCCATGCGCATGCCCCACGAGGACGTCGACGCCCTGATGGAGGAGGCCAGCGCGCGGATCGTCCTGCCGCGCTTCGGCCGCCTTGCCTCGGGCGACATCGACGAGAAGAAGGCCAACGACTTCGTCACCGTCGCCGACCGGGAGGCCGAGGAATTCCTGTCCCCGCGGCTCGCGGCGCTGCTGCCCGGCGCGCGCGTGCTCGGCGAGGAGGCCGCCTCGGCGGATCCCTCGCTGATGGGCCGCATCGCCATGGAAGGCCTGCTCTGGGTCGTCGACCCGATCGACGGCACGCGCAGCTTCATCGACGGGCGCGACGACTTCGGGATCATCGTCGCGCTCCTTCGCGACGGAGAGACGATCGGCGGCTGGATCATGCAGCCCCGCGGCGGCAGGCGCCTCGCCACCGAGCGCGGCGCGGGCACGCGCCTCTCGGGCTTCGCGCCGCGCCCGCCGCGCACGGCGGGCGACCTGCCGCTGGGCATGTTCCTCGGCAGGCTCCCCGACGGCGCGCGCGCGCGCGACCGCGCCGAGGGCCGGTTCGAGGTCGGGCCGCGGCCTGGCGGCGGCGCCATCGCCTTCCTCGAGATGGCGGCGGGCGCCGCCGACCTCCTCTACCTCAACCGCGGATGGCCCTGGGACCATGCCGCCGGCGTGCTCGCCCTTTGCGAGGGCGGAGGCGAGGCGCGGTTCCTCTCCGACGGCGCGTCCTATTCGCCGCGCCGCTGGAACGAGCCGATCCTCGTGGCGCGGGAGGCCGCGCGCTGGCCCGCGGCGCGCGCGCTGCTCGACGGCCCGGTGGCCGGATAGGCGGCGGCGTGGACGAGACGCGCACCGCCTACCTCGCCGCGGAAGGCTTCCTGCCCCAGCTCCTCGCCGAGCTCGAGGGCGCGGATGTCGAGGAGGTGCTCGACCGGCTGGTCGTGACGCGCGGCCCCGCGCGGCCGGCGGCCTGGGCGGCCAACACCTGGTTCGACATGAAGCGCCTGCCCGTCGCCTCGATCGGCGACGCGGCGCGCCAGCTCCGCGCCATGCAGCGCAACTGGGCGCTCTACGGGACCGGCCATTTCCGTCGCGCGGCGCTGATCGAGGAGAAGCTGCCGCCGATCCGGCACCGCGCGCATGCCTTCCCGTCGCCGCAGCCCGCCGCGCCGCTCGGCTCGTGGACGCTGCGCGAGCCCGACCTGGTCTACGCCAGCGCGCGCTGCAGCTCCGCCTTCCGCCATGGCGAGCCGGTCTTCGCCGAGGACCGCGAGGGCCCGCCCAATCGCGCCTACCTCAAGCTCTGGGAGGCCTTCACCGTGCTGGGGCGCCATCCCGCGCCGGGCGAGCGCTGCGTCGACCTCGGCGCCTCGCCGGGCGGCTGGACCTGGGTCCTTGCCGGCCTGGGCGCGCAGGTCGTCGCGGTCGACAAGGCGCCGCTCGAGCCGCGCGTCGCCGCGATGCCGGGCGTGGAGACGCGCCAGGAGAGCGCCTTCGGCCTCGCGCCCGGGGATGTCGGCCCGGTCGACTGGCTGTTCAGCGACATCATCTGCTACCCCGCGCGGCTGCTCGCCCTCGTCGAGCGCTGGCGCGAGGCGGGCCTCGCGCGCAACATGGTCTGCACGATCAAGTTCCAGGCGGAGACCGACCACGCCACCGCGCGGGCCTTCGCCGCCATCCCGGGAGCGCGCCTCATGCATCTCCACCACAACAAGCACGAGCTGACATGGGCGCTCCTGTCCTGACCGCGCGCGACGCGGCCACCCGCCAGGTGCCGGCACCGGGCGGGCTCGTGCTCGACCATGTCGCGCATTTCCTGCCCGACATCGAGGCCGCGAGCCGCGACCTCGCGCGCATGGGCTTCGCGCTCACCCCGGTCTCCCACCAGGTGCATCGCACCGAGCCGGGCGGGCCGCTGGTCTCCGCGGGCACGGCGAACCGCACCGCGATGCTCGCCCGCGGCTACCTGGAGTTCCTGGCGACCACCGGCGACACGCCCAACGCGGCGAAGCTGCGCGCGGCCATGGCCCGCTACCCCGGCACGCATCTCGTCTGCTTCGGCACGGCCGAGGCCGACGCCGTCCATGCGCGCCTGGTCGCGGCGGGCTTCGAGCCGCCGCCGGTCGTCGCGCTGCAGCGCGAGGTCGGGATGGAGGACGGCAGCCAGGCGACGGCGCGCTTCGGCGTCGCGCGCGCCTCGCCCGAGCGCATGCCCGAGGGCCGCATCCAGTTCGTCGAGCACCGGACGCCCGCCTGCATCTGGCAGGACCGCTGGCTGTCACATCCCAATGGCGCGCTCTCGCTCGAGGGCGTCGTCGTCGCGGTCCCGGACGTCGCGGAGGCCGCGCGCCGCTGGGCGTCGCTCTCCGGGCG
Source organism: Pseudomonadota bacterium (assembly GCA_041178225.1). GTDB lineage: Bacteria > Pseudomonadota > Alphaproteobacteria > CACIAM-22H2 > CACIAM-22H2 > CAIOSQ01. Next base: position 10,753 of record JBEGVV010000256.1, read on the forward strand.
CGCGGTCGAGCCGGGCGATGGCGGCATGATGGTGCTGCGCACCGATCGCGGCCGCGTGCTCCTTGGCGACGCGGACGCCGTCGAGGCGCGCTACGGCATGCGCGCGCCCTGCCTGCCCTGGATCGCCGGGCCCGTGATCGGCGTCGCCGACATGGCTGCCACCGAAGCGTTGCTGGCGCGCGCCGGCATGGCCGCGCTGCGCCGCGCGCCGGAGGGCCTCGCCGTCGCGGCGCCGGGCTCGCTCGGCGGCCTCTTCGTCTTCGGCCCCGCCAGCGCCAGCTGAGCTCAGCCCGTGGTGGGGCGCCGCTCCGCCGCGGGGCGATAGATCATCATCCCGCCGAGCACGCAGGCCACGCCGACCCATTGCGTGGGCGAGAGCTCCTCGCCAAGCAGCAGGACGCCGAGGAACACGACGGTGACGAGCTCGAAGCTGGACATCACGCCGAAACCGGCGGCGCCGAGCCGCGGCAGGCTGTAGGCCATGATGAACATCGGGATCGCGGAGCCGATGGACGCGATCGCGAAGAGGTGCAGCCAGGTCCATGCGTCGCCGCCCGCGCTCAGGCCCGTGGCGAGCGTCATCGCGGCGTAGCTCGCGAGCAGCCCGCACTGGATGAAGATCGCGCCCGAGAGCGAGGGCAGCCTGCCCGCCAGCGTCGCCATGCGGATCGCGTAGAAGCCGTAGGTCACCGGGACGATGGCCGCGAGCAGCAGCCCGGCGATCGGCAGGTCGGCCTGCCGTAGCGCGCCATGGGCCATCGCGGCGGCGCCGGCGAGGATCAGCAGGCACGCGAACAGGGTCTGCACGGGGGCCTGCCGCCCCTGCAGCACCCGCTGGAGCAGCAGCGTCACCAGCGGATAGGCGTAGAAGAACAGCACCGCGACGCTGGTCGGTATGAACTCGACGGCGCGGAAGTAGCAGAAGGTCTGGAACGCGCCGAGCGTCAGGCTGGTCAGGAAGAGGCTGCGCCCGCCCTCGCGCCAGCCCGCGCGCAGCTTCTGCCGGAGCAACAGCGCGATCGGCAGGAGCAGAGACAGGGCGAAGAAGTACCGCCAGAACAGCATCGACGCGGTGTCGATGCCGGAGCGCTGCAGCCCGACCGCGAAATACGGCACGGCGCCGATGAGGATCGCGCCAAGCGGGGCGAGCAGCAGCGCGCGGAGTTCGGGCCGCGGGCCCTTGTCGGTCTTCACGGCCCGCAGTCTCGCCGCTCGGCCGGGCGCGCGCCACATCCTTCCCGCCCCGCGAAATGGCACCCCGCCACCGCGGGCTGACAGTCGCGGCGCGGGCCGTGCTATCAGCACGCCCGCCATGCTGACCATCACCGACGTGACGCTGCGCCTCGGCGGCCACGAGATCCTGGAGGGCGCCTCCGCCGCGCTCTCCTCCGGGTGGCGCGTGGGCCTCGTGGGCCGGAACGGCGCGGGCAAGTCCACGCTGCTCGGGCTGATCTCCGGCGAGTTGCAGCCCGACCGCGGCGAGATCGAGCTGGCGAGCCGCACGCGGGTCGGGCTCGTCGCGCAGGAGGCGCCGGGCGGCGACGAGACGCCGCTCGAGCACGTGCTCGCCTGCGACACCGAGCGCGCGCGCCTGCTCGCCGCCGCCGCGGACGAGGCGACCGATGCGGGCGAGATCGCGGAGATCCACGAGCGCCTCGCCGCGATCGCGGCGGATTCCGCGCCGGCGCGCGCCGCCTCGATCCTGCACGGCCTCGGCTTCGACGCCGCGATGCAGGCACGGCCGCTCTCGAGCTTCTCCGGCGGCTGGCGCATGCGCGTGGCGCTTGCCGGCGCCCTCTTCGCGGAGCCGGACCTGCTCCTGCTCGACGAGCCCACGAACCACCTCGACCTCGAGGCCAGCCTCTGGCTCGAGGCCTTCCTGCGGCGCTGGCCGCGCGGGCTGCTGCTGGTCAGCCACGACCGCAACGTCCTCAACGCCGTGTCGACGCATATCCTCCACCTGCATGACGGCGCGCTGGCGCTCTATCCCGGCGACTACGACCGCTTCGAGCGGGTGCGCGCCGAGCGCATGGAGCACGCGGCCGCGCAGGCCAGCCGGCAGGCCGCGCGCGCGCGCCACCTCCAGTCCTTCGTCGACCGCTTCCGCGCCAAGGCGAGCAAGGCGCGCCAGGCGCAGAGCCGCATCAAGATGCTGGAGAAGCTCGAGAGCCAGCGCATCGACCTCGAGCGCGACGACCCCGCCATCCGCCTGCGCTTCCCGACGCCGACAGAGCTTCGCCCGCCCCTGATCTCCATGGAGGGCGCGAGCGTCGGCTACGCGCCCGGCGCGCCGATCCTGCGCCGCCTCGACCTGAGGCTCGACCCGGACGACCGCATCGCGCTGGTCGGCGCGAACGGCAACGGCAAGTCGACGCTCGCGAAGCTCCTCTCCGGCCGCCTGGCGCCGCTCTCCGGCATGGTCAACCGCGCGCCCAAGCTCGAGGTCGGATTCTTCGCCCAGCACCAGATCGAGGAGATGCGCCCCGGGCGGACGGCCTTCCACCATCTTTCCGACGCGCTCCCGCGCGAGGCACCCGAGCAGATCCGCGCCCGGCTCGGTGCCTTCGGTTTCTCGGGCGACAAGGCCGACCTGCCGGTGGGCGAGCTGTCCGGCGGGGAGCGCGCGCGGCTCAACTTCGCGCTGGTCACCTGCAACCGGCCGTCGCTGCTGATCCTCGACGAGCCGACCAACCACCTCGACATCCCGTCGCGCGAGGCGCTGGTCGACGCCATCAACGACTTCGAGGGCGCGGTCGTCCTCGTGACGCACGACCTCCACCTGATCGAGCTGTCGATGGACCGCCTCTGGCTGGTCGCCGATGGCGGCGTGAAGTCCTTCGACGGGGACGTCGAGGAGTATCGCGCCCTCGTGCTCGGCGATCGCGCCGCGCGCGGCGACCAGGCCTCGCGCGCGGCCCGCGAGGAAGGCCAGCCCGCCTCCGCGCGCGAGCGTCGCGCCGCCGCGGCCGGGCGGCGACAGGCC
>JBEGVV010000257.1:0-2623 GCA_041178225.1 Pseudomonadota bacterium
GCCGCCGGTCGTCGTCGAGGCCATGCGCGCGCGGCTCGACCACGGCATCTTCGGCTACACGCTGCCCACGCCCGCCTATCGCGCGGCGGCGCGCGAATGGCAGGAGCGCCGCCATGGCTGGTGGGTCGAGGAGGACTGGATCCTGCCCTTCCACGGCGTGATCCCGGCGATCTACCAGCTGGTCCGCGGCCTCGTCCCCGCCGGGGGCAGGGTCCTGCTGCAGGCGCCGATCTTTCCGCCCTTCCTCGACATGGTCCGGCGCAACGGCGCCGAGGTGGAGGTCGACGAGCTGGTTCTGGTCGACGGGCGGTACGAGATGGACTTCGCGGCGCTCGAGCGGCGCCTCGCCGACCCGGCCGTCGCGATGTTCGTGCTCTGCAACCCGCACAACCCGACGGGCCGGGCCTGGACGCGCGAGGAGCTGCTGCGCGTCGCCGGGCTCTGCGCGCGCCACGACGTGCTCGTGGTCGCCGACGAGATCCATGGCGACCTCGTGATGCCGGGCCAGCGCTTCGTGCCCTTCGGCTCCATCGGCCATCCCGCCGCGGCCAAGGCGATCGTCGCCAATGGCCTGTCCAAGACGATGAACCTCGCCGGGCTCGCGCTCTGCAACATCGTCGTCGCGGATCCGGCGCTGCGCGAGCGCGTGTCCGGGTTGCTGGCGGCGGGCGGCAGCTTCGGCATCAACCCGGTCTCGGAGGCGGGCTTCGTCGCGGGCTGGCGCGAGGGCGGGCCCTGGCTCGACGCGCTGATGCGCCATGTCGATGGCAACCGCGCCTTCGTCGAGGGCTTCCTCGCCGAGCGCCTGCCCGCCGCGCGTCTCGTTCGGCCCGAGGCGACCTACCTGCTCTGGGTCGACATGCGCGACCTCGGCCTCGCGCCCGACGAGATCGCGGAGCGGATCACGCGCCGCGCGCGGGTGCGGCTGGAGAACGGCGCGGCCTTCGGCGCGGGCGGCACGGGCTTCTTCCGCGTCAACGCGGCCTGCCCGCGCGCCATGCTGGCCGAGGCGTGGGAGCGCATCGCGGCGGCGCTCGGGTCGAATCGCTGAAGGGGACGCGCCCCATCCCGGACGCGATGGCGGCGCCCGGCGGCGCGGCGCGCGCGCGTGCTGGCGCGAGGCGGGCCGCGCCGGGTCAGGCGCGCGCGGCCGGGCGGCGCAGCGCCTCCAGCGCGGCGACGCTCGGGCCGGGCAGCGGGCGCGACTTGCGTGCCGCGAGGTCGAAATGGACGACCACGCTCGCGGCGGTGGCGACCAGGCGCCCGTCCTGGAACAGCGCCTGCTCGAGCCGCACCGAGCTGCGCCCCACGCTGCCGACGCGGGTCGCGATGTCGACCGCGCCCGGCCACAGGATCTCGGCGACGTAGTCGATCTCGAGCCGCACGATCACGAAGCTGCATCCCGGCGCGTTGAGGGGCGCGGCCGGGTCGTGGAGGAGCTCGACCCGGCCGGTCTCCAGGAAGGTCGAGAAGGCCGCGTTGTTGACGTGGCCGAGCCGGTCCGTGTCGCCGTAGCGCAGCTTGTCCTGGCTGTGGCGCGGGTAGTCCTCCGGCCGCGGCGGCGCGCTCATGCGTCCCGGCCCGCGCGCAGCGCGGCGCCGAAGGCCTCGAAGAGCGCGCGGTTGATGAAGTTGGTCTGCGGGTCGTACTCGGCGTGCCACTGCACGCCGAGCGCGAAGCCCGGCGCGCCGTCGATGCGGATCGCCTCGGGCGTGCCATCCTCGGCGACGCCCTCGACGACGACGCGCGCGCCGGGCTCGAGGATCCCCTGGCCATGGAGCGAGTTCACGCGGATCGTCTCGCGCCCATAGAGGCCGGCGAAGGTCCCGCCGGGCACCAGCCGCACCTCGTGGCGGTCGGCGAAGACCACCTCCGGGTCGGGATGGATCTCGCCCGTCGGCAGGCGCGGCATGCGGTGGTTCATGCGCCCCGGCAGCTCGCGGATCTCCGGGTGCAGCGAGCCGCCGAAGGCGACGTTCATCTCCTGGAAGCCGCGGCAGATGCCGAGCACGGGCACGCCGCGCTCGACGCAGGCGCGCACCAGGGGCAGCGCGACCGCGTCGCGGTCCTCGTCATAGGGCTCGTGGGCGGGATGCGGCGCGACGCCGAAATGCGTCGGGTGGACATTCGCGCGCGCGCCCGTCAGCAGGATGCCGTCGACGGCGCCGAGCAGCGCGTCGACCTCCGTCACGCCCGGCACGCCCGGGAAGATCAGCGGCAGCGCGCCCGCGACCTCGGCGACGGCGCAGAGATTGCGCTGCCCCGTCATCTGGACGTCGAAGCGGTTCTCGATGCGGTGCGCGTTGGCGATCACGCCGACGATCGGTCTGGTCATTCCTGGTCCGGGCCCATGCGCTTGCTGGACCCTCAGGTTAGAGCAACTCGGGAAAATTCTCTCCACGGCAGAATTCCAGCGGAATTCCGCCGTGGAGAGGGTTCTTGCTAGGCTGGCGCCTTCGACCGGGGGATCGGGACCATGGCCAGCGACGCACTTCATTTCCGCACCGCCACCAGCCTCGCGGCCGCGCTGCGCGCGAGGCGAGTCTCGGCGGTCGAGCTTCTCGAGCTCTACCTGGCGCGGGTGAAGGCGCACAACCCGCGCATCAACGCGATCATCGAGCTC
>JBEGVV010000258.1:0-67641 GCA_041178225.1 Pseudomonadota bacterium
GCGGCCCTCGCCCTCGCGGCCGCCCAGGCGACGGTTCCCTTCGCCGCGCGCGTCGCCCTTGCGTCGGCCCCGACGCGCAACAGGCTGGTGCTCGTCGTGCTGCGCGGCGCGCTGGACGGGCTCGCCGCGGTGCCCCCGCTCTTCGAGCCTGGCCTCGGCGCGCTGCGCCCCGGCCTCGGCCCGGTCGCGACGGATGGCGAGGACGGCGCGCTGCTCCTCGACCGCGGCTTCGGCCTGCATCCGTCCCTCTCCGCCCTGCACGCGATGTACCGCGCCGGAGAGGCGTCTTTCGTCCACGCCATCGCGACGCCCTATCGCGACCGCTCGCATTTCGACGCGCAGGACATCCTCGAGACCGGCGCGACGCGCGCGCGCGCGGCCACGGATGGCTGGCTCAATCGCGCGATCGGGCTGATGCCGCGCCAGGGCGGGCGGCTCGGCATCGCAGCGGGCACGAGCGTGCCTCTGGTCCTGCGCGGCGCCGTGCCGGTCGGCTCATGGGCACCGCAGACCATGCCCGACCTCGGGCCGGACTTCCTCGCGCTGCTCGAGCAGGTCTATCGCGGCGACGCTCCGCTGGCAGCGGCGCTCGCCGAAGGACGCAGGATCCACGAGGCGACCGGCTCGGTGCTCGGGGACGACGCACGCATGGCCCCGGGAACGCGGCCGGGACCCGCGCTGCGCGCCACGGCGAGCGGCGTCGCGCGCCTGCTCGCCGAGGAGGGCGGGCCGAGGATCGCGAGCTTCGACCTCGCGGGATGGGACACGCACGCGGCACAGGCGCAGAGGCTGCGCCAGTTGCTCAAGGGCCTCGACGAGGTGCTGGAGGCCCTGCGCGAGGGCCTGGGCACGGAATGGCGCCGCAGCGTCGTCGTCGTCGCGACGGAATTCGGCAGGACTGTCCGGCGCAATGGCACCGGAGGCACGGACCACGGGACGGGATCGGTCGCCATGCTCGCCGGCGGCGCGGTCGCCGGTGGCCGCGTCCACGGGGACTGGCCCGGACTGGCTCCGGAGAAGCTGTTTCAGGGCCGCGACCTCGCCCCGGCCACCGACATGCGCGCCCTGTTCAAGGGCGTCCTCGCCGCGCATCTCGGCATCGAGCGCTCCGGCCTCGAGCGGACGGTCTTCCCCGGCAGCGAGGGGATCCGCCCGCTCGACGGCCTGGTGCGCGCCTGAGCCTCAGACGTTGCTGTCGTAGCCGCCGTTCCCGATCATCGACAGGAACTCGCGGCGGGTCGACTCGTTGTTGCGGAACGCGCCGAGCATGCGGCTCGTCACCATGCTGACGCCCGACTTGCGGATGCCGCGGGTCGTCATGCACTGGTGCGTGGCGCGCACAACCACCGCCACGCCGCGCGGGCGCAGCACGTCCTGGATCGCGTTGGCGACCTGCGACGTCAGCTTCTCCTGGATCTGCAGGCGCTTGGCGTAGAGCTCGATCACGCGCGCGATCTTCGAGATCCCGACCACCCGCTTGTTCGGCAGGTAGGCGCAATGCGCCACGCCGATGATCGGGGCGACATGGTGCTCGCAGAAGGACTCGAAGCGGATGTCGCGCAGCACGACCATCTCGTCGTAGCCCTCGGTCTCCTCGAAGGTGCGCTCGAGGATCGACACGGGATCCTCGTTGTAGCCGGCGAACCACTCCTCGTAGGCGCGCACGACGCGCTCGGGAGTGCCGAGCAGGCCCTCGCGGTCCGGGTCGTCGCCGGTCCAGCGCAGGAGCGTGCGGACCGCCGCCTCGGCCTCGGACCGGGTCGGGCGGACGAGGCGCGAGGCCTCGTCGCGGTCGTGGCTGGACTGGGCCGGCTGGGCGAGGTCGAGTTGCATGTGCGATCCTTCCGTTCGTTCCGTATCTATACGGATGGGCTGGAGGATCGGATCACCAGCCCGGCAAAGTTACTTCGGGGGCCCTGCGCTCAGCTGCCGCGATAGGTCGCGTAGGACCAGGGGCTGGCGAGAAGCGGCACGTGGTAGTGCGCGGAGGCGTCGGCGACCGCGAAGCGCAGCACGATCTCGTCCAGGAAGGGCGGGTCGCTCAGCGCCATGCCATGGGCGCGGAAATAGTCGCCCGCCGCGAAGACCAGCTCGTAGCGCCCGGCGCGCATCGCCTCGCCTTCCAGCAGGGGGGCGTCGGTCCGCCCGTTGGCGTTGGTCAGCCCGGCGGCGACCTGGACCCGGCGCTCGCCCTCGAGGCGGTGCAGGACGAAGGCGATGCCGCCGCCGGGCACGCCGCGCGCGGTGTCGAGGACATGGGTCGTGAGGCGTCCTGCCATGGCTCAGCCCGCCCGCGCGACGAAGAACAGCGCGACGGCGCCCGCGATGGCGGCCGGCCAGATCCAGCGCCCCTCCTCCGTCCTGCCCTTGTCGTGGAGCAGGAACCAGTGGCGGACGATGGCGCCGATGACGATCAGCCCGGTGAGGATCGCCCATGCGTAGGCGCTGCCCCAGGTCGAGGAGAAGTTCTTCGACAGCATCATGAAGACGACGGGAAGCGTCAGGTAGGAGTTGTGCGTCGAGCGGATCTTGCCCTGCAGCCCGCGATCGGCATCCGGCGCGCGACCCGCGGTCACCGCCTCCACCATCGCGCGCTGGTTGGGGATGATGATCATCCAGACATTGGCGACCATCAGCGTGCCGATGAGCGCGCCGACATGGACGAAGGCCGCCTGGGGCTGCATGACGCGGCAGAGGGCCCAGATCACGACCACCAGCGCCGCGAAGCCGATCGCGGCGGCGTGCAGCGGGCGGGCGCGCCCGAGCGCCGAGCGGAACAGCGCGTCGTAGAGAAGCCAGGACAGGCAGACGAGCGCCGCGAAGAAGGCCGTGGCGCCGGCGCCGCCGAGCGCGGCGAGGCGCGGCTCGACGAACACGTCGCCGCCCATGCCGTAGTGGAAGACCAGCAGCAGCAGCAGGGCCCCCGTGACGAAGGTCATCCCGGCCTCCCACTTGAACCAGTGGAGGCGCCGCGGCAGCGCGGGCGGCGCGACGCCGAACTTCTCGACGCGGTAGAAGCCGCCGCCATGCACGGACCAGGCCTCGCCGGCCACGCCTGCGCGCGGCGGGTCGGGCGGCTCCAGCGAGGCATCGAGCCACATGAAGTAGAGCGACGACCCGATCCAGGCGATGCCGAACATCACGTGGGCCCAGCGGATCGCCAGGTTCAGCCATTCGTGGACGAGTGGATCCATCGCCTGCCCCCAGCCTTGACGGTAGGTCCCCTCTTACGTCGCCCCCCGTCCGGCGTCCACAGGGGCCTCGAGCCGCGCGGCGTCGAGCGGCGCGAGGTCGGGCGGGACCCAGCCGCGCCGCGCCTCGACCGAGAGCAGCCCGGACCGGCTCCAGAAGGCGAAGATCCCGTCCTTCGAGCCGAGCGGGCTGTCGACGAAGGCGTCGACGAGCCCGGCCAGGCCCGCGGGCCCCGCGCGCTCGAGGAAGCGCGCGGCCGCCCAGGCGTAATAGCGCGTCACGGTCTCGTGGTAGCCGCGCGTGTCGCTGTTCGGCACGCCGACCGCCTCGTTGTAGGCGCGGATCCCGTCGCGCAGCATCGCGAGCGCGGCGTCCTCGCCATACCGGAGGACATGCCAGAGGCCGACCGCGAGATGGGCCTGGTGCGTCCAGGCCTCGCGCGGCAGGGTGCGCGCGCGGAAGCGGTGGACGATGTCCTCCACGGCCTGGTCCCCGCGCAGCGGCGCGAATCTCCGCGATGGCGTCTCCATGGACATGCGCGATCCCCTCCAAGGCCATCATGGCAGCAGGCGACCGCGCGCAGAAGCCGCACCGCGCCCGCGCCTCGATTGACAGCCTGCGCGCCGGCCATAGAGTGCGGCGCTTCGGGGAGCCGGGGCGGAGCCTGTCGATGAGCAGCGAGACCGAGGGCGCGGGCCGGTACCGGCTCGTGCCGCTGATCGTCTCCTCCGCCCTTTTCATGCAGAACCTGGACTCGACGGTGCTGACCACGGCGCTGCCGACGATCGCGCGCGACTTCGGCGCCGATCCCCTGCACCTCAAGCTCGCGCTGACCTCCTACCTGATGGCGCTCGCCGTTTTCGTGCCTGCCTCGGGCTGGATCGCCGATCGCTTCGGCGCGCGGCCGGTCTTCCAGGCGGCGCTCGGCGTCTTCGCGCTGGGCTCGGCGGGCTGCGCGCTGTCCTGGGACCTCGCCAGCCTGGTCGGCGCGCGGCTGGTGCAGGGCATCGGCGGGGCGATGATGCTGCCCGTGGCGCGCCTGCTCGTGCTGCGCAGCGTGCCGCGGGGCGAGATGGTCGCCGCCTTCGCGATGCTCAGCATGCCGGCGCTGGTTGCGCCGATCATGGGCCCGCCCGTCGGCGGCTTCCTGACCTCCTTCCTGTCCTGGCACTGGATCTTCTGGATCAACCTGCCGATCGCGGCCATCGGCGCGGCGCTCGCGGCGCGCCATGTCCCGCGCCTGCCGCCCGACGCGCCCGCGTCCTTCGATGTCGTCGGCTTCCTGCTCGTCGGCCCCGGCCTCGCCCTCGTGCTGACCGGGATCACCCTGCTCGACATGGACCTGCTGGGGCGCGCGGCGCTCGCGGCGATCCTCGGGCTGGGCGTGGCGATGCTCGTGCTCTACGTCGCCTGGGCGCGACGCCACCCCGCGGCGCCGATCGACCTGCGGCTCCTGCGCATCCCGACCTTCCGCGCGGGGATCCTGGGCGGCCTGTTCTTCCGCGTCGGCGTGGGCGCGAGCCCGTTCCTGCTTCCTCTCCTTCTCCAGGAGGGTTTCGGGCGCAGCGCCTTCGAGGCCGGGCTCGTCACCTTCGGCGCCGGCGTCGGCGCGCTGGCGATGAAGCCGCTCGCGCCGCGGATCGTCGGCGCGGCCGGCTTCCGCCGCGTGCTGCTCGCCAACGCCGTGCTGTCGTCGCTCCTTGTCGCCGTGCCGGGCCTGTTCCGGCCCGACTGGGCGGCCTGGGCGCTGTTCGGGGCCCTGCTGGCGGGCGGCTTCTCGCGATCGCTGCAGTTCACCACGGTGAACGCGCTGCTCTACGCCGACGTGCCGCGCGAGGACCTGAGCCGCGCCACGACCTTCGGCTCGGTGATGCAGGAGCTCGCCGGCACGTTCGGGGTCGCCACGGCCGCCCTCGCGCTGGCGGCGATGCAGGACATGAGGGGCCGCGCCGGGCTCGACGCGCTCGACTTCCCCGTCGTCTTCGCGCTCGTGGGCGCGATCTCGCTGGCGTCCGCCCTCGCCTTCCTGCGCCTGCCCGCCGACGCCGGGCGCGACCTCGCCCGGCGCGGCGGCGGCTGATCAGCCGAGGCCCATCAGCTTCTCGATCGCCGACAGCTGGATCATCGCCGCGTCGACCATCTCGGCCACGGGGACGGACTCGTTCGCGGCATGGCCCGCGACGCCCGAGCCCGGGCCGATGTTGATGATCTCGATCCCGTCGTCGGCGAAGTAGCGGCCATCCGACACGCCGGTGGCGTTCAGGAACCGCGCCGGCTTGCCGAGGCGCTCGCGGATCGCCGCCGAGAGCGCCGCGATCGCCATGCCGTCGGCCGAGCCCTTGAAGCCGTTCGTCCCGGTGAGGAACTCGCAGCTCCACGATCCCTTCGGCTCGCCCGCGCGGCGCAGCGTGTCCTCGAGCTCGCGATAGGCGGACTTGACGCGCTCGCTCGGCAGCAGCCGGCGGTCGATCTCGACGACGCAGGACGCCGGCACGACGTTCGTGTTGTGGCCGCCGCGGATCATCCCGACATTCATCGTCGAGCGCATCGCGCCATCGACGCGCGCGGCGATGCGCGGAGCCAGGTCCCTGTCGATGGCGCCGAGCAGGCGCATCATGCGCGCGATCGCGTTGTCGCCGGCGGCGGGGTTGCCCGCATGCGCGGCCTTCCCCTTCGTCGTGATGCGCGCCCAGAAGACGCCGCGCTCCGAGACGATCATCTGGTTCTCGGTCTGCGCGCCGAGGATCAGCGCGTCGGGCTTCACGTGGCCGGCGTCGCGCAGGAAGGACATGCCCTCCGGCCCGAGGTTCTCCTCGTCCGCGACGAAGGTGAAGCAGACCTCGCCGCGACGCGGGCCGCCGCGGCGCGCGATCTCCTCGGCCAGCCAGAGCTGCACCGCCATCGAGCCCTTGCAGTTGCCCGCGCCGAGGCCGAAGACGAGGCCTCCCTTCGCGACCGCCTTGTAGGGATCGGTCTTCCAGTCCGAGCGCTCGCCGACGCCGACCGTGTCGACATGGGCGTTGAAGACGATGCGCGGGCTGCCCTTGCCGAGCTTGGCCACGACGTTGTCGACGCCCTTGCTGCGCGCCAGCACCTTCGTGCGGTAGCCGGCCTTGCGCAGCCGCGTCGCCGCGTAGCGGCAGATCTCCACGCTCTCGCCCGGCGGGAAGGGCGACGGGATCGCGATCAGGTCGGACAGGATCGACGTCAGCGACCTGGCGAGGGCTTTCTCGTTCATGGGCAGGCGTGCCTTTGCGTGGGTTTCAGCGGTTGGCGAGGGCGGCGAGCGTGTCGGCGAGGACGCGCGTGCCGTTGGCGAGGTCGCGCGGCGTGGCGTCCTCGGTCTCGTTGTGGCTCACGCCCTTCCAGCAGGGCACGAAGACCATGCCCGCCGGCGCCACCTTCGCGACGTGCATCGCGTCGTGGCCGGCGCCGGAGATCATGTCGATGTGGCGGAAGCCCAGGGCGGCGGTCGCCTCGCGCACCCGCGCGACGGTCTCGGCGCCGAAGGGCACCGGCGCGACGGTCGTGTACTCCGTGACCTCGACCGTGCAGCCGCGGCGCGCGGCCTCCGCCTCGCAGGTCGGCTGGATCGCGTCGCCGAGCCGCTTGAGCGTCGCCGGGTCGGGATGGCGGAGGTCGACCAGGAAATGCACCTTGCTCGGCACGGTCGAGGGCGAGCCCGGGTAGATCTCGAAGCGGCCGACGGTGAAGCGCACGGTGTCGGTCGGGTCGTCCATCACCTTCTCGAGCGCGAGCACCATGGATGCCGCCGACTTGAGCGCGTCCTTGCGCAGGCGCAGCGGCGTCGTGCCGGAATGCGCCTCCTCGCCATGGACGTCGACGTAGAAGCGGCGCATGCCCTGGATCAGCGTGACCACGCCGATCTCGTTGCCCGTGTTCTCCAGGATCGGCCCCTGCTCGATATGCGCCTCGATGTAGGAGTCGATCGGGAAGCCGAGGCGCGGCTCGAGCCGCGCGGGCGCCGCGGCGAGCACCTCGCCGAAGGCCTCGCGCACGGTCTTGCCCTTCGGGTCCTTGCCGTCGAGCAGCGTCCCGAGGTCATAGGCGCCAACGAAGGCGCCCGAGCCCATGCAGCCAGGCTGGAAGCGGTTGCCCTCCTCGTTGGTCCACGCGACCGCCATCACCGGGCGCTTCGTCGCGATGCCCGCGTCGTCGAGCGCCTCCAGCACCTCGAAGGCCGCCAGCACGCCATAGGTGCCGTCGAACCTGCCGCCGGTCGGCTGGCTGTCGAGATGCGAGCCGGAGACGACCGGCCTCGCGTCGGGGTCGGTCCCGGGCCGCTTGACGAAGAGGTTGCCGATGGGATCGGTGAAGACCTCGTAGCCGCGCGCGGCAGCCCAGCTGCCGAGCAGCCCGCGCGCCGCGGCGTCCTCGGCGCTGAGCGCCTGGCGGTTGACGCCGCCCTTCGCCGTCGCGCCCAGCTTCGCCATCTCCATGTGGCGCTGCCAGAGCCGCTCCTCGCGGACATGGTCGGAGGCGCGCGTGTTGGCGCCGCGTGGCGTCGTCGACATGGCTGGTCGTCTCCCTCGGCGAAAGGACGGCGAATAAGCCGGAACCCGCGGCCGGGTTCAAGCCCCGCGGGCGGGGCGCGGCCGCAGGCCGCCGGCCTTGCAGATGAAGTCCGCGACCTCCGCCACGCCCTTTCCGGCCCGCACGTTCGCGAACAGGAAGGGCCTTTGGCCGCGCATGCGCCGCGCGTCGCGGTCCATGACCTCGAGCGAGGCGCCGACATGCGGCGCGAGGTCGATCTTGTTGATGACCAGCAGGTCGGAGCGCGTGATGCCCGGGCCGCCCTTGCGCGGGATCTTCTCCCCGGCGGCGACGTCGATCACGTAGATCGTGATGTCGGCGAGCTCGGGCGAGAAGGTGGCGGCGAGGTTGTCGCCGCCCGACTCGATGAACATGAGCTCGAGCCCCGGGAAGCGGCGGTTCATCTGCTCCACCGCGGCGAGGTTGATCGAGGCGTCCTCGCGGATCGCGGTATGCGGGCAGCCGCCCGTCTCGACGCCCATGATGCGCTCCGGCGCCAGCGCGCCCGAGCGCGTCAGGAACTCCGCGTCCTCCTTCGTGTAGATGTCGTTGGTGATCGCGGCGACGTCGAGCCGCTCGCGCATGGACTTGCACAGCGCGTCGACCAGCGCGGTCTTGCCGGAGCCGACCGGGCCGCCGACGCCGACGCGCAGCGGGCCCGTCGAGGAACGATTGGTCATGAGCGGAACAGCCTCGTGTACTGGGTTTCGTGGCGGATGGAGAGCAGGTCGATCGCCGGGGCCGTGGAGAACACGTCGTCGACGGAGGCGATGTACGCGCCCCGCGCGGCGGCGCGCGCCGCCTCCACCTCGAGCGCGGCGATCGCGCGCTGCCCGTCGGTCTGGCCCAGCGGCACGAGCCGCACCCCGGCGGAGACGAGGTTCGCGGCGACGGCGTGCAGGTGCGCCAGCAGCAATTCCTCGAGCGGCAGGTCCCAGGCCGCGCCCGCGATGGCGACCGCCACGGGATGCGCGACCTCGATGCCGCGCGCGGCCAGCATGTCGCCCGCCGCGGCAAGCGCGGGGCGCGGCCAGGCCGCCCGCACCGTGGCGAGGAAGGCGCGACCCTGCGCCTGGCTCTCCAGCGCGAGCTCGGCGGAGCCGCGCATCGCCGCGGCGCGCTCCGCGACCGTGGCGAGCGCATCGTCGTCGCCTTCCCGGCAGGCACGCCAGGCAAGGGCCAGGAACGCGGCATCCGCATGCCCGGCGCCGCGCGACAGGACCGTCGCCACGTAGTCGACCAGCGTCGCCAGGTCGCGCACGCGCCCGTCCTCGACCGCCATCTCGATGCCGTGGCTGTAGCTGAACGCGCCGGTCGGGAAGGACGGGGACATCCAGGCGAGCAGCCTCGGCAATGTCGTCTCGGGCCCGGCCATCTCAGTGGCGATGGCCATGCCGGTGGTGGCCGTGGCCATGGTCGTGGCCATGGTCGTGGTCGTGGCCATGGTCGTGGTCGTGGCCATGGCCGTGGTCGTGCGCGTGCCCATGCCCGTGGCCATGCCCATGGTCGTGGGCGTGGGCATGGCCGTGGCGCGCCTCGCCGGCATGGGCGTAGGCGCCCTGCTCCGGGGTGAAGGCTGCCTCCAGCCGCGCGACGCGCGCGCCGAGCCCTTCCAGCATCGAGACGATGACATGGTCGTCGCGGATGCGCAGGCGGCCCGGCAGGATCTCCACCGGGAGGTGCCGGTTGCCGAGATGCCAGGCGAGGCGCGCCAGCGCGGCGGCGCTCTCCGCCTCAACGTCGCAGACCTTCTCCGGCGCGGCCGCCACCTCGATCACGTCGCCCGTCTCGAGCACCAGGCCGTCGCCGGCATTCATCACCCGCGCCTCCGGCAGGTCGAGCAGGAAGGGCGCGCCGTCGTCCGTCGCGAGCGCGATGCGCCGGCGGTGGCGGTTGTCGAAGTCGAGGGTCGCGACCCCGACCCGGCGCCGCAGCGGCCAGGCGCCCTTCGGCACCACCTCGATCGCCCTGCGCATGGTCAGAACAGGAAGTAGCGCTGCGCCATCGGCAGCTCGCTGGCGGGCTCGCAGACGAGGAGCTCGCCATCGGCGCGCACCTCGTAGGTCTCCGGGTCCACCTCGATATGCGGCGTCGCGTCGTTGAGCAGCATGTGCTTCTTCGTGATCCTCCTGATGCCGGATGCGGCGAGGACGCGGCGCGACAGGCCAAGCTTGCGCTTCACGTCCGACTGCATCGCCGCCTTCGAGACGAAGGTGACGCAGGACGAGGCAAGCGCGCGGCCGAAGGCGCCGAACATCGGCCTGTAGTGCACGGGCTGCGGCGTCGGGATGGAGGCGTTGGGATCGCCCATCGGCGCCGCGGCGATCGTGCCGCACTTGAGGATCATCTCCGGCTTCACGCCGAAGAAGGCGGGCGACCAGACGACGAGGTCCGCGAGCTTGCCGACCTCGACCGAGCCGACATGGCGCGCGATGCCATGCGCGAGCGCGGGGTTGATCGTGTACTTGGCGATGTAGCGCCGGACGCGGAGGTTGTCGCTGCCCGGTTTCTCGCCCGGCAGCGCGCCGCGCTGGACCTTCATCTTGTGGGCGGTCTGCCAGGTGCGGATGACGACCTCCCCGACCCGGCCCATCGCCTGGCTGTCCGACGACATCATCGAGAAGGCGCCGATGTCGTGGAGGATGTCCTCGGCCGCGATGGTCTCGCGGCGGATGCGGCTCTCCGCGAAGGCCACGTCCTCCGGGATGCGCGGGTCGAGGTGGTGGCAGACCATGAGCATGTCGAGATGCTCGTCCACCGTGTTGACCGTGAACGGCCGCGTCGGGTTGGTCGAGGACGGCAGGACGTTCGGCAGGCCGCAGACCTTGATGATGTCCGGCGCATGGCCGCCGCCCGCGCCCTCCGTGTGGAAGGCGTGGATGTTGCGACCCTTGAATGCCGCGACCGTGTCCTCGACGAAGCCGGATTCATTGAGCGTGTCGGAATGGATCGCGACCTGCACGTCCATCTTCTCGGCCACGGAGAGGCAGACGTCGATGGCGTTGGGCGTCGTGCCCCAGTCCTCGTGGAGCTTGAGGCCGATCGCGCCCGCCTTGACCATCTCCACCAGCGGCCCGGCGGCGGAGGCGTTGCCCTTGCCGAAGAAGCCGAGGTTCATCGGCAGGCCCTCGGCGGCCTCGAGCATGCGCGCCATGTGCCAGGGGCCGGGCGTGCAGGTCGTGGCCGAGGTGCCGGCCGCCGGGCCGGTGCCGCCGCCCAGCATCGTGGTCACGCCCGAATGCAGCGCGTCGTCGACCTGCTGCGGGCAGATGAAGTGGATGTGGCTGTCGATGCCGCCGGCCGTGACGATCCGGTTCTCGCCGGCGATCACCTCGGTGCCGGGGCCCACGACGATGTCGACGCCGGGCTGGACGTCGGGGTTGCCCGCCTTCCCGATGGCATGGATGAGGCCATCGCGCAGCCCGATATCGGCCTTGTAGATCCCCGTCACGTCGAGGATCAGGGCGTTGGTGATCACGGTGTCGACGGCGCCCTGCGCGCGGCCGCGCTGCGACTGCCCCATTCCGTCGCGGATGACCTTGCCGCCGCCGAACTTGACCTCCTCGCCGTGGACGGTGAGGTCGCGCTCGACCTCGACGAAGAGCTCGGTGTCGGCGAGGCGCACGCGGTCGCCCGTGGTCGGGCCGTACATGCCGGCATAGGAGGCGCGGCTGATCCTCGTCGACATGGCTCAGCCCCCCTTCCGCTTCGCGGCCTTGCGCTTCGGCGCGGCCGGCTTCCCCGCGGCGCGCCTCGCGTCCAGCGCGCCGTTCACCATGCCGCGGAAGCCATGGACGACACGGTCGCCGCCGAAGGCCACGAGCCCGACCTCGCGTGTCTGGCCGGGCTCGAAGCGCACCGCCGTGCCGGCGGGGATGTCGAGGCGCATGCCGCGCGCGGCCGCGCGGTCGAAGCGCAGCGCGGCGTTGGTCTCGTGGAAATGGTAGTGCGAGCCGACCTGGATCGGCCGGTCGCCGGTGTTGGCGACCTGGAGGCGCAGCGTGCGGCGGCCCGCGTTGAGCTCGATGTCCCCGGCCGCGAGGATGTATTCGCCCGGCTTCATGGCGTCACCTGATCGGCTGGTGGACGGTCACCAGCTTCGTGCCGTCCGGGAAGGTCGCCTCGACCTGGATCTCGTGGATCATCTCAGCCACGCCGGACATCACCTGGCCGCGCGCGACCACCTCGGCCCCCGACTTCATCAGGTCGGCGACGCTGCGCCCGTCCCGCGCGCCCTCGACGACATGGTCGGTGATCAGCGCGATCGCCTCGGGATGGTTGAGCTTCACGCCGCGCTCGAGGCGGCGGCGCGCCACCACGGCCGCCATCGCCACCAGCAGCTTGTCCTTCTCTCGGGGCGTCAGGTTCATCTTGCCTCCCTCGCGGCGATCCCATCCATGCGGGTGGGTCGCCGTGCATCAAATATGCCATAGCCTCGGCAGGCGCGCGGGCAATGATCCGCCCGCCGCGCGCAGGAAGCGCCAGGCCGCCGCGACGCCCCGGCGCAACGCCTGCGCGTCGGGCGAAAGGCCACGCACCAGCAGGATTTCGCCCATGCAGGAGGCAGCGATGCCTTCTCCGTGGCCTGCAAGCGCCGCGCGCAGGCCCTCGAGCAGCGCCGGGCCGTCCGCGCCGCAATAGGCGAGCGTCGCCATCGCGGCCGCGCCGTCGAGGGCGAAGGGCGCGTCGAGCGCCCCGGGGGCCTCGGGCCCGAGCGCGAGGGCATCGGCCCAGGCCAGCCTGCCATCGCGACGTATCTCCCAGCGATCGCGCAGCCAGGCGCGCCCGATGGTCTCGCCGCGCGCGCGGCGCCCGAAGACCAGGATCTCCCCGGCGAGGCAGCGCGCGCCCGCGGCGAGGCTGATCGAGAGCCGTCGGTCCAGCCGGCTGGCGTCGAAGAGGATCGTCTCCTGCGGCATCCACTCGAGCCATGCGTCGCGCCCGGCCGACAGCGCGGTTCGGATCGCGACCTCGGGCCCGTCGGAGCGATAGACCTTCTCGGCCGACTGCCCGGTGACCAGCGCGCGCGCGCGATCCCCGACCTCGATCTCGGTACGCAGCGAGTCGCCGCCGACGAGCCCGCCCGCGGTGTTGAGCAGCACGACATGCGGGAGGGCGTCGTCCACGGGCTCGGGCAGCAGGACGCGCACGGGGTCGTGGTGCCAGAGTTCGCGCAGCCGCGTCGTCCCGGCGTCGTCGCGCAGCGTCACGCGCGCGCCGCCCTCGACGCGCACGCGCCTGCGCCCGCCAGCCATGCGCGAAGCATCCGCCACCATGTCCATCCCCGCATGCTAGGCGCGCGTCGCCGTGCTTGCCAAACACCGCCTGCCCCAGTCTCATGTCGCCAGGACGAGGGAGGGACCGACATGGACAAGGCTCTTGCCGGCCAGCGCGCGCTGGTCACGGCCGGCGCATCCGGCATCGGCCGCGCGATCGCGCGGCGCTTCGCCGCGGAGGGCGCGCGCGTCTTCGTATGCGACGTGGACGGGAAGGCGCTCGCGGCCTTCCTCGCCGAGAACCCCGGCAGTTCGGGCATCCTCGCAGACGTCGCCGATCCCGCGCAGGTGGATCGCCTGTTCGACGCCGTCGCGTCAGGCCTCGGCGGCCTCGACATCCTCGTCAACAACGCGGGCATCGCCGGGCCGACGCGCAAGGTCGAGGAGGTCACGGTCGCGGACTGGGACCGCTGCATCGCGATCAACCTCAACGGCATGTTCTACTGCACGCGGCGCGGCGTGCCGCTGCTGAAGGCCGCCGGCGGCGGCTCGATCGTCAACCTGTCCTCGGTGGCGGGCCGCCTCGGCTACCCGCTTCGCACGCCCTACGCCGCCTCGAAATGGGCGGTGGTCGGCCTCACCAAGAGCCTCGCCATGGAACTCGGCCCCGACGGCATCCGCGTCAACTGCATCCAGCCGGGCCTCGTCGCCGGCCCGCGCATCGACGGCGTCATCGGCGCCAAGGCAGAGGCCTTCGGCATCGGCTTCGACGAGATGAAGCAGCGCCTGCTCGCGAACGTCTCGCTGCGCCACATGGTGACGTCGGACGACATCGCCGAGATGGCGCTCTTCGTCTGCTCGCGCGCGGGCTCCAGCATCACCGGCCAGGCCCTCTCGGTCTGCGGCGACCACCAGGTGCTCCAGTGAAGGCCGCGATCGCGATCGTCGGCAGCGGCTTCATCGGCCGCGGCTGGGCCGCGCGCTTCGCCTCGGCGGGCGCGACGGTGAGGCTCTGGGACAGCAACCCCGCCGCGCCGGGCGCCGCGCTGCGCTGGCTCGACGAGACGCTCCCGGCGATGGAGAAGCTCGGCCTGATCGCCGACGCGGCGGGCGCGCGGGCGCGCGCCACCGCCTGCACGACGCTCGAGGAGGCGCTGGCCGGCGTCGACTACGTGCAGGAGAACGCGCCCGAGGACCTCGCGCTCAAGCGCGACCTCCACCGGCGCATCGACGCGGCGGACTGCGCCTCGGCCGTGGTCGGCAGCTCGACCTCCACCTTCCCCGGCAGCCGCATCTTCGGCGGGCTGCGCGGCGCGGCGCGCTGCCTCGTGGCGCATCCCGCCAACCCGCCGCATCTCCTTCCCGTCGTCGAGCTTGTGCCGACGCCGGACACCGCGCCCGAGGCGCTCGCGCGCTGCAGGTCGCTGATGCAGGAGGCCGGCCAGGTGCCGGTGCTGCTGAAGAAGGAGATCGAGGGCTTCGTGATGAACCGGCTGCAGGCCGGCGTCATCTGCGAGGCGATCAGCCTCGTCGCCGACGGCGTGATCGAGCCCGACGACCTCGACGCGGTGATCCGCCACTCGCTCGGCCTGCGCTGGTCCTTCATGGGCCCGTTCGAGACCATGGACCTCAACGCGCCATCCGGCTTCCTCGACTACGCCACGCGCTATGGCGGCCCGCTGCGCGGCCTCGGCCGCGACCTCAAGGTCGCCGCGGACTGGCCCTCCGAGGCGCTGGCGCGCATCGAGGCCGAGCGCCGCGCGCGCGTGCCGGCCACGGGGCTGCCCGCGCGCGGCGGCTGGCGCGACCGGCGCCTGATGGCGCTCGCCGCGCACAAGAAGCAGATGAACGACAAGGAAGGGGAGTGACGACCATGGCAGACGCGAAGCCGAAGGCCCGGCGCAAGACGATCATCACCTGCGCGGTGACCGGCTCCATCCACACGCCGACGATGTCGCCGCACCTGCCGATCACGCCGGACGAGATCGCGCGGGAATCGATAGCGGCCGCCGAGGCCGGCGCCTCGATCATCCACCTCCACGCGCGCGACCCGAAGGATGGTCGCCCGACGCCGTCGCCCGACGTCTTCATGGAGTTCCTGCCGCGCATCAAGCAGGCCTGCGACGCGGTGGTGAACATCACCACCGGCGGCGGCCACGGCATGACGGTGGCCGAGCGCCTCGCCGCGCCGCTGCGCGCGAGCCCGGAGATGACCTCGCTCAACATGGGCTCGATGAACTTCGGCCTCTACCCGATGCTCGAGCGCTACAAGGAGTTCAGGCACGACTGGGAGCGCGTCCACCTCGAGAACAGCCGCGACTTCATCTTCCGCAACACGTTCAAGGACATCGAGACGGTCCTGCACGAGCTCGGCGACAAGCACGGCACGCGCTTCGAGTTCGAGTGCTACGACGTCGGCCACCTCTACACGCTGGCGCATTTCCTCGAGCGCGGCCTCGTCAAGCCGCCGCTCTTCGTGCAGACGATCTTCGGCATCCTCGGCGGCATCGGCCCGCACCCGGAGGACGTCATGCACATGAGGCGCACGGCCGACCGGCTCTTCGGCGACCAGTACCGCTGGTCGGTGCTCGCGGCAGGCCGCCACCAGATGCCGCTCCTCACCATGGCCGCGACGATGGGCGCAAACGTGCGCGTCGGGCTCGAGGACTCGCTCTGGCTCGGGCCGGGGCAGCTCGCGAAGTCCAACGCCGACCAGGTGCGCAAGATCCGCACGATCATCGAGAGCCTGGGCGGGGAGATCGCGACGCCGGCCGAGGCGCGCGCGATGCTGGGCCTGAAGGGCGGGGACCGCGTCGCCTTCTGACGCGGCGCCCCGTCAGCGCCTGAAGCGCGCGAGCTCCTCGGCGACGCGGGCGAAGACGCTCTTCCAGTCGCGCTGGCGCGGCTGGCGGAACAGGCGCATCGACGGGTACCAGGGCGTGTCGTCGCGCCCGAGCATCCAGCGCCAGTCGGGCGAGAACGGGACCATCGTCCAGACCGGGCGGCGGATCGCGCCGGCGAGGTGCACGATCGAGGTGTCGGCGGCGACGAGCAGGTCGAGCGCGCAGAGCGCCGCCGCGCTTTCCGCGAAGTCGGTGAGCAGCGGCGCCATGTCCTCCACCTTGCCGAGCCGCGCGAGGTCGGCGTCGTCGCCCTCGCGCCGGTTCTTCTGCATGGAGAAGAAGCGCACGCCCGGCACGTCGAGGAGCGGGCCGAAGGCGAGCGGGCGGAACGACCTGTGGTGGTCGTTGCCGTGCTGCGGGTTGCCCGCCCAGACGAGGCCCACGCGCAGCCCGCCGCCCTGCCCCAGCCGCTCCTTCCAGGCGCGCACCAGCTCCGGGTCCGGCGCGAGCTCGTCGCCGGGCGGCGGGATCGTGTCGAGCTCGCAGGCGAGCACGCCGGGGATGCTCAGCAGCGGGCAATGCACGTCGAAATGCGGCAGCGGGTTGCCGCGCTGCACGAGGCGGATGCCAGGCCGCGCGAGCGGCGCGGCAAGGCGCAGCAGTTCGGGCTGGATCTCCACGACGACGTCGGCGCCGAGCGCGCGCACGATCGGCACGTAGCGCAGGAACTGCAGCGTGTCGCCCAGGCCCTGCTCGGCATGGAGCAGGATCGTCTGCCCGACGATGGACTCGCCGCGCCACCAGGGCTGCCGGAAGGGCCGCGGCGGCAGGACGGCGAGCTTCCAGCGCGCCTCGTAGCGCTCCCAGCCCTCGCGGAACTGGCCCAGCGTGAGCAGCGCCTGGCTCATGTTGCTGACGGCCTCGTGGTAGACGGGCCTCAGCTCGAGGGCCTTGCGGAAATGCGCCACCGCCTCCTCGTGGCGGCAGCGACCCATCAGGACGATGCCGAGGTTGCCGAAGCCATCCGCATAGTTCGGCCGCAGCTCCAGCGCCTTGCGGTAGCAGGCCTCGGCCTCGTCGAGGCGCCCCTGCCGGAAGAACGTGTTGCCGAGGTTGTTGTGCGCCTCGGGGAAGTCCTCGCGGATCGCGATCGCGGCGCGGAAGCTCGCCTCGGCGTCGGCGAGGCGGCCGAGATGCTTGAGGCGGCTGCCCAGCTGGTTGTGCGCCTCGGCGTCGCGCGGATCGAGCTCGATCGCGCGGCGGAAGCACGCGATCGCCTCGTCGTGCTTGTTCTGGCGCGCGAGCACCATGCCCTGGCCGCGATGCGCGTCGCCGTAGTCCGGGCGCAGCCCGAGGGCCTCGAGGAAATGCTTCGCGGCGTCGTCGAGCGCGCCCGACTTGCGCAGCAGGTGGCCGAGGTTGTTGTGCGCCTCCGGGAATTCGGGGCGGGCCGCGATCGCGGCGCGGTAGCTCGCCGCGGCCTCGCGCCAGCGCTGGCGCTTCTCGTGCAGCGCGCCGAGGTTGTTGTGCGCGTCCGCGTAGCGGCGGTCCAGCTTCACCGCCTGCTCGTAGTGCTTCTGCGCCTCGTCGAGCCGGCCGAGCGCCTGCAGCGCCGTGCCAAGGTTGCCGTGGAAGGGCGCCGCGCCCGGATTGGCGGCGATGGCCGCGCGGATCTTCTCGACCGCCGCCGCCGGCTCGCCGCGCTGGATGTCGAGCACGCCCATGAGGTGCAGCGCGCCGGGATGGCCGGGCCGCTCGCGCAGCACGCGCTCGTAGAGCGCCTGCGCCTCCGACAGGCGCCTTGCCTGGTGGAGCCGCACGCCCTCCTCGAACAACGCCCTGGTCCCGGCCGCCGCCTCGGCGGAGGGGGCGCCGCTCCCGGTCATGGCGACGACCCGTCCGGATGCATGAGCCCATGATAGCGCCGGCGTGCCGGCGGTTCAGCACTCACGCGCCGCGCCTCCCGCCTCGCAGCGCCAGCCGCGCCGCGAGCAGCGCGATCCCTACCGCGACCAGCATCAGCGTCGCCAGCGCGTTGATCTGCGGCGAGAGGCCGAGGCGCACGCTCGCGAAGACCAGCATGGGCAGCGTGGTCGCGCCCGGCCCCGAGACGAAGCTGGCCACGACCAGGTCGTCGAGCGACAGGGTGAAGGCGAGCAGCCAGCCAGCCGCCAGGGCGGGCGCCAGCAGCGGCAGGGTGACGGTGCGCAGGATCTCCGCGGGCCGCGCACCGAGGTCGGCCGCCGCCTCCTCCAGCGCCGGGTCCTGGTCCGCGAGCCGTGCCTGCACGACCGTGGCGACATAGGCGATGGCGAAGGTGGCGTGCGCGATCGTCACGGTCGCGGCGCCGCGCTCGGCCGGCCAGCCAGTCGCGCGCTCGAGCCCGACGAAGAGCAGCAGCAGCGTCACGCCGGCCAGGATCTCCGGCATGACGAGGAGCGCCGCGAGCGCGCCACCCAGCGCGCCGCGCAGGCGGAAGCGCCCCATGCGCGCCATCGCGAGCCCGGCGGCGGCGCCGATCGCGGTGGCGAGCGTCGCGCTCGCGGCGGCGATGGCGAGGCTCAGCCCCGCCGCGCGCAGCATGCGCTCGTTGCCGAGGAGCTCGCCGTACCAGCGCAGCGAGAAGCCGCTCCAGCTCGTGAGCAGCGGCGAATCGTTGAAGGAGAAGGCGACCAGCACGAGGATCGGCAGGTAGAGGAAGGCGAGGCCAAGGCCCAGCCCGACCAGGAGCCGGGCGCTCATCCGCGCGCCTGCAGCCGCTGGAAGAGCAGGATCGGCGCGGCGAGCAGCGCCACCATCGCGATCGCCAGCGCCGAGGTGGCCGGCCAGTCGCGGCTGGAGAAGAACTCGTTCCAGATCGCGCGCCCGAGCAGGTTGGCGTCCGGCCCGCCGAGCATCTCCGGGACGATGAACTCCGCGGTCGCGGGGATGAAGACGAGCAGCGCGCCGGCCGCCAGCCCCGGCAGCGAAAGCGGCAGGGTGACGGTCAGGAACACCGCCGACGGGCGGGCGCCGAGGTCGGCGGCCGCTTCCTCCAGCGCCGGGTCGAGCTTCTCGAGGCTGGCATAGAGCGGCAGCACCATGAAGGGCAGGTAGACGTAGACGAGGCCGAGCAGCACGGCGAAGTCGTTGTCGACCAGCTCCAGCGGCGCGTCGATCGCGCCGATCGCCTCGAGCGCGGCGTTGACCAGGCCCGAGGGCTTCAGCAGCGCCGTCCACGCGTAGATGCGCACGAGGAACGACGTCCAGAACGGAAGCATGACGAGCAGGAGCAGCGTCTCGCGCCGGCCGCGCGGCGCGCGCGCGATCGCGAGCGCCATCGGATAGCCGAGCAGCGCCGCGCAGGCGGTCGCGAGCCCGGCCATGCGCAGCGAGGAGAGCAGCGCATCGAGGTAGACCTCGTCCGACGCGAGCAGCCGCCACGCGGCAAGGCCGGGCCGCGAGAGGTCGAAGGGCGGCGCGCCCTCCACGGGCGTCGCGAAGCTGATCGCGAGCGCCATCGCGAAGGGCAGCACGAAGAAGGCGGCGAGCCAGGCCGCCGGGAGCGCGAGGATCGCGGCGCGAAGGCCACGCGGCCAGAGAAGGCTCATGCCGGGACGATCGGCGCTTCCGCCGGATCCCAGTCCAGCGCCACCGCGCTGCCCGGCGCCGGGCAGGGATCGCGCGGCGCGAGGCTCGCCTGCAACTCGCGCCCGTCGGCCAGCACGACGCCGAGCGACACGCTCTCGCCGAGGAAGGCGGCGTGGCCCGCGACGCCCTGCAGCCGCCCGCTGCCCGGCGGCGCGAGGCGCAGCGCCTCGGGCCGCAGCACGATCGTCGCGACCGTGCCGGGCGCGAGGCCTGGAGCGGAGCTGCCGGCGAGCATTCCAAGAGGTCCCGCATCCAGGAGCGCGGCAGCCCTGCCCGCCTTCGCGAGCCGTCCGTCGACGAGCGCGGCGCGGCCCAGGAAGGCGGCGACGTGCCGGTCGGCGGGTGACTCGTATACCTCGCGCGGGCTGCCGACCTGCGCCAGCCGCCCGCCCCGCATGACGGCGAGCCGGTCGGCGACCGCCAGCGCCTCCTCCTGGTCGTGGGTGACGAGCACGAAGGTGATGCCCAGCCGCTTCTGCAGCGCCAGCAACTGGCGGCGCGTCTCCTCGCGCAATCCCTTGTCGAGCGCGGCCATCGGCTCGTCGAGCAGCAGGATGCGCGGCAGCTTCGCGAGCGCCCGCGCGAGCGCCACGCGCTGGCGCTGGCCGCCGGAGAGCTGGTGCGGGCGCCGGCCGCCGAGGCCCTCGAGCCGCACGAGCGCGAGCATCTCCGCCACGCGGCGCGTGATGTCGGCCTTCGCCATTCCCTCGCGCACCAGCCCGTAGGCGATGTTCGTCGCCACGTCCATGTGCGGGAAGAGCGCGTAGGACTGGAACACCGTGTTCACGGGCCGGCGCCAGGGCGGCAGCGCGGTGGCGTCGAGCTCGCCGATCCCGATGCGCCCCGCGTCGGGAAGCTCGAGCCCGGCCACCAGCCTAAGCAGGGTCGTCTTGCCGCAGCCCGAGGGACCGACGAGCGCGAAGAACTCGCCCTCGCCGATCGCGAGGTCGACGCCGTCCACGGCCGCGACCGGGCCGTAGCGCCGCGACACGCCCTCGAGGACGATGCCAGCCATGCCGGCGCGGCCGCGCCTCCCTGCCCCGCCCTCAGCGCCCGGTCTTCACCCGCGTCCAGGCGCGCGTGCGCAGGCGGTCGAACTCCAGGTCCGCGGGCGTGATCGTGTAGAACCGCGCCTGGATCTCGGCCGGCGGGTAGACGCCGGGGTCGGTGCGCGTCGCCTCGTCGATGCGCGGCAGCGCCGCGGGCACGGCGACGGCATAGCCAAGGAAGCTCGAGTTCATCGCCGCGATCTCGGGCCGCAGCATGAAGTCGATGAAGCGGTGGGCGTTGTCGACGTTCGCCGCGTCGGCCGGGATGGCCGCGGTGTCGATCCAGGTGAGCGCGCCCTCGACCGGGATCGAGTACTCGATCGACACGCCGCGGCGGGACTCGGCCGCGCGCTTCGCGGCCTGCTTGACGTCGCCCGAGAAGCCGAAGGCGAGGCATGCGTCGCCGCTCGCGAGCGCGTTGATGTAGTCCGAGGAGTGCCAGCGCCGCACGAAGGGGCGGATCGCCTGCAGCGCGGCGACGGCCTTCTCCAGGTCCTCCGGCTTCTTCGAATCCGGGTCGAGGCCCAGGTAGGCGAGCGCGGCCGGGAAGACGTCGGTCGGCGAGTCGAGCACGATCACGCCGCAGGAGCGGAAGCGCGACACGACCGCGGGATCGAAGATCATGCGCAGCGAGTAGACCGGGGCGTCCGGCATCGTCTTGAGGACGCGCTCGCGGTTGTAGCCGATGCCCGTCGTGCCCCAGAGCCAGGGCACGGCGTGGCGGTTGCCGGCGTCGAAGCGCTCGAGGCGCTTCATCACGCCGGGATCGAGCTGCGCGTGGTTCGGGATCTTCGCACGGTCGAGCGGCCGGTAGAGGTTCGCCTTCAGCTGCGTCGCCAGGAAGGGCGAGGCCGTCGGCACGACGAGGTCGTAGCCGCTGCGGCCCGCGCGCAGCTTCGCGTCGAGGATCTCGTTCCCGTCGTAGGTGTCGTAGGTGACCTTGATGCCGGTCTCCTGCTCGAAGCGCTTGAGCGCCTCGGGCGCGACGTAGTCGTTCCAGTTGTAGACGCGCAACTGCCCCTGCGCGGCCGCGTCGAGCGCGACGCCCGCGAGCAGGGCGAGGGAACAGGCGATGCGGGCGATGGCGACGCGCATTGTTTGTCTCCATTGCAGGAGGTGGATGCGACGAATCGCGCAGATTTGGCCGCCTTCGCCGCGGCGCGTCAATCGCCGCGATCCGGCGACGCGCGCCCCTTGTCGCCGCGCTGCCCCCGCGAGAGGATGCGGATCTCCCCCGCATGGAGCCCGCCCCCATGGCGCAGCGCAAGAAGCCAGCCTACCCGCGCGACCTCGTCGGCTATGGCCGCAATCCGCCCGACGCGAAATGGCCTGGCGGCGCGCGCGTGGCGGTCAGCTTCGTCGTCAACTACGAGGAAGGCGGCGAGCGCTCCCTCGTCCATGGCGACAAGGTCTCGGAGGTCTTCCTGCACGAGGTGCCAGGCCTCGTGCCACGCGCTGGCCGTCGCGACGAGCAGGTCGAGTCGGTCTACGAGTACGGCAGCCGCGCCGGGTTCTGGCGCCTCCTGCGCATGTTCGACGAGCGGCGCATCCCCTTCACGAGCTGGGCCGTCGGCATGGCGGTCGCGCGCCACCCCGAGGTTGCGCGGGCGATGCGCGAGTCCGGCCACGAGGTGGCCAGCCATGGCTGGCGCTGGTTCGACTACCAGGACATGGGGATCGCCGAGGAGCGGCGGCACATGAAGCTCGCCATCGAGGCGATCGAGAAGGCCTGCGGCGAGCGGCCGGTCGGCTGGTACACGGGTCGCCTGAGCGCGAACACGCGGCGCCTCGTCGTCGAGGAGGGTGGCTTCCTCTACGATTCCGATTCCTACGCCGACGACCTGCCCTACTGGGTGGAGGCCGGGCGCGGCCGCGGCCACCTCGTCGTTCCCTACACCTTCGACAACAACGACATGAAGTTCGCCACGCTCGGCGGCTTCGCGACCGGCGAGGACTTCTTCGCGCACCTGCGCGATTCCTTCGACGTCCTCTACCGCGAGGGCCAGCAGGGCCAGGCCAAGATGATGTCGATCGGGCTGCATTGCCGGCTCGCCGGGCGCCCTGGCCGCGCGGCGGCGCTGGCGCGCTTCCTCGACTACGTGCAGCGCCACGACCATGCCTGGATCTGCCGGCGCGTCGACATCGCGCGGCACTGGCATGCCACCCATCCCTACCGCAAGGACTGACAGAGGAGACGCGCGAACATGATCAAGGTCTGGGGACGCAAGAACTCGTCCAACGTGCAGAAGGTGATGTGGGCGATCGGCGAGCTCGGCATCGCCTACGAGCGGCTCGACATCGGCGGCCCGTTCGGCGGCAACAAGGAGGCCGCCTACCTGGCGATGAACCCGAACGGGCTGATCCCGACGATCCAGGACGGCGAACTCGTCATGTGGGAGTCGAACGCGATCGTGCGCTACCTCGCGACCGCCTACGGCACTGGCCGGCTCGTGCCCGCCGACGCCAAGGCCGCCGCGACCTGCAACCAGTGGATGGACTGGCAGCTCTCGGTCGTCGCGCCGTCCATCACCCCGGCCTTCCTCGGCCTCGTCCGCACGCCGGCGGCGCAGCGCGACAACGCGGCCATCGCCGCGTCGCAGGCGAAGACCATCGAGGCGATGTCGATGCTGGAGGCGCGGCTCGGCACCTCGCGCCACGTCGCGGGCGACGCCTTCACGATGGCCGACATCCCCCTCGGCATCATGGCCTACAGGTACTGGCAGCTCGTGCCGCACCACCCCGCGCACCCGAACCTGCGCCGCTGGTACGACGCGATCCAGGCGCGCAAGGCCTTCGCCGAGCACGTCTCCTCGATCCCGATGACCTGACGGCGCGAGGCAGGCGACGGGCGCGGCCATGGCGTTCCGCGGCCTCGACGAGGACGAGGCCGCGCGCCGCCTCGCGCAGGCCGGGCCCAATGCCCTGCCCGCGCCGCGCGGCCGCGGGCTCCTGCGCTTCTTCGCGGAGGTCCTGGAGGAACCGATCTTCCTCCTGCTCGTCGGCGCGGCGGTGCTCTACCTCGCGATCGGCGACGCCGCGGAGGGCATCCTCATGGCCGGATGCGCGGCGGTCTCCGTCGCGCTGGTCGCCGTGCAGTCCTGGCGCAGCGAGAAGGTGCTCGCGGCGCTCAAGGGCATCGTCGCGCCGCGCGCCCTCGTCGTGCGCGGCGGCGCGACGCGGCGCGTGGGCGCCGAGACGATCGTCCCGGGCGACTTCGTGGTCCTCGCGCCCGGGGACCGGGTGCCAGCCGACGGGATCCTGCGCGAGGGCGCCGGACTGGTGCTCGACGAATCCGCGCTGACCGGGGAATCCGTGCCGGTGCGCAAGCGCGCCAGCGAGGAGCCCGGGCCCGGCGACGCCACGCCGGGCGGCGACGACACGCCCTTCGTCTTCTCCGGCACGCTCGTGCTCTCCGGCGAGGGCATCGCCGAGGCCACCGCGACGGGGCCGCGCAGCCGCGTCGGCGCGATCGGCGCGGCGCTCGCGACGCTGCGCTGGCCACCCACGCCGCTGCAGCTCGCGACCGCCCGGCTCGTGCGGCGCCTGGCGCTCGTCGGCGTCGCGCTCTCGATCCTCGTCGGCGCGCTCCACTACGCGCGCGAGGCCGACTGGCTGCAGGCCACGCTGGCCGGCATCACGCTCGCGATGAGCGCGATGCCGGAGGAACTGCCGATGGTCCTCGCGATCTTCCTCGCGATGGGGGCGTGGCGGCTGTCGCGCCATGGCGTCCTCGCGCGGCAGCCAAGCGCCGTGCTCGCGCTCGGCGCCACCACGGTGCTGTGCGTCGACAAGACGGGCACGATCACCGAGAACCGCATCCGCCTGGAGCGCATGGCCATCCCGGGCGCTGTCGCCGGCGTCGAAGAGGCGGTGGCCGATGCGCGCTTCGCGCCCCTGCGCGCCGCGGCGCTCCATGCCTCGCACCCCCAGGGCGGCGATCCGATGGACCGCGCGACGCATGCGCTTGGCCCTGCGCCGGCGGGAGGCGCGCTGCGCGAGTACCCGATCGAGGCGCGCAGGCCACGCGTCGCCTTCGCCTGGCCGGATGGCGCAGGCGTGCTCGTCGCGGCCAAGGGCGCGCCCGAGGAGATCGCGCGCCTCTGCCGCCTCGACGCGGACGCCGCGCGCGCGGCCATGGCCAGCGTCGAGGTGCTGGCCGCCGAGGGATTGCGCGTCCTCGCCGTGGCCACGGCGCGCGCGCCGTCGGCTCCCGACGAGATCGACGGCCTCGCCTTCGCCTGGGCGGGGCTGCTCGCCTACGGCGACCCGGTCCGCAAGTCCGCGCGCGCGAGCATCGAGGAATGCCTCGCCGCCGGCATCGAGGTCGTGATGATCACCGGCGACTATCCTGCGACGGCCTGCGCGGTTGCGCGCCACGCAGGCATCGACGCGACCGGCCACTCCATGTCCGGCGCCGAGGTCGCGCGGCTCGACGACGCGGCGCTGCGCGAGGCGGTCGCCGGCAAGCGCGTCTTCGCGCGCACCGAGCCCGGGCAGAAGCTGCGCATCGTCGAGGCGCTGCGCGCGCGCGGCCATGTCGTCGCGATGACCGGGGATGGCGTCAACGACGCGCCGGCGCTGCGCGCGGCGCATGTCGGCGTGGCCATGGGCAGCCGCGGCACCGACGTCGCGCGCGAGGCCGCGGGCCTCGTCGTGCTCAACGACGACCTCGGCTCGATCGTCTCCGCGATCCGCCTCGGCCGGCGCATCGCCGACAACATCCGCAAGGCGATGGTGTTCGTCGTCGCGGTCCACGTCCCACTTGTCGGCCTCGCCCTGCTGCCGCTGCTGCTCGGCTGGCCGCCGATGCTCGCGCCGGTTCACGTCATCTTCCTCGAGCTCGTCATCGACCCGACCTGCGCGATCGTCTTCGAGGCGCAGGAGGCCGAGCGCCGCGCCATGCGCCGCCCGCCGCGGCCCGCCAGCCGCACCGTCGCCTCGCCGCTCACCATCGCGCTCGCGGTGGCGCAGGGCTGCGCCCTGCTCGCCTGCGCCTTCGCGGCCTATGGCGGCGCGCTCGGGCTCGGCCTGCCCCATGGGGAGGCGCGCGCGCTCGGCTTCGTGGCCCTGGTCGCCGGCACGCTCTGCCTCGCGCTCACCAACCTGTCCTGGGACGACTTCGCCTTCGCGCCGCGGATCCTCTCCCATCCCGCCGTTGCCCTCGCCGCCGGCGCGACCAGCGCGATGCTCGCGCTGCTCCTCGCATGGCCGGCCGCGCGCGGCGTCTTCGGCTTCGCGGTCCCCGCGGCGGGGCCCCTCGCCATCGCGGTCGTGGCCGGCGCCGCCTCGGTGCTCTGGTTCGAGGCGGTGAAGCGCGGCGGGCTGATGGCGCGCGGGGCCTGAGCGGCGATTTTCCTGAGGCGCGCGACGCGCGCTTGCCCTTACTCTCGCCCCGCCCAAGCCAGGAAGGAAGACACATGCCGCTCCGCATCGCCATCGCAGGCCTCGGCGCCATCGGCGCCGCCGTCGCGCGCCGCATCGACGCCGGCATCGAGGGCCTCGAGCTCGTCGCCGTCGCCGGCCGCGACGAGGCGAAGACGCGCGACGCGGTCGCCGGCTTCGCGCGACGCCCCGAGGTCATGGGCTCGACGCGGCTGGGCGAGGTCGCGGACGTGGTCGTCGACTGCGCCCCGGGCCCCCAGCTCGGCGAGATCGCGGAGCCCGCGCTCGATCGCGGCCGCATCGTCGTGACCGCGAACGCCGCCGTGCTCCTCGACCGCATGGACCTCGTCGATCGCGCGCGCGCGCATGGCGGGCGCGTCATCGTGCCGACCGGCGCGCTGCTCGGCCTCGACGCCGTGCGCGCCGCGGCTGAGAGCCGCGTCGACAGCGTCACGATGATCACGCGCAAGCCGCCCAAGGGCCTCGCGGGCGCGCCCTACCTCGTCCAGAACGGGATCGACGTGATGTCCTTCGCGGAATCGACGCGCGTCTTCGCGGGCTCGGCGCGCGAGGCGGCGCGCGGATTCCCGGCGAACGTCAACGTCGCCGCGGCGCTGAGCCTCGCGGGCATCGGCCCGGACCGCACGCGCATCGAGATCTGGGCCGAGCCGACCAGCGGCCGCAACCAGCACACGATCGAGGTCGAGGCCGAGGCCGCGCGCTTCACCATGACCATCGCCGGCGTGCCGAGTGCCGAGAACCCGCGCACGGGCAGGCTGACGCCGCTGAGCGTCGTCGCCTGCCTGCGCGGCCTCGTCTCGCCCCTGCGCGTCGGCACCTGACGGCGCGATGACCTCCGGCCGGGACCCGGAGGCGCCACCGCCCCCGCCCGCGCGCGACCTGGCCCTCCTGCGCGAGGCGGACCGGCTCGCGGCCAGCGGCGACGCGCGCGGCGCGCTCGCGCTGTTCGACGCGGCATCGCGAGGGCCGCTGGCCGCGTATGCGCTGCTGCGCACGGGCCAGCTCCTCCATGCGCAGGGCGCGCATGCGGCGGCGATGGACGCGCTCGGCCGGGCGGCCATGCTGCGCCCGGGCGATGCGCCGATCCTCTTCGCGCTGGGCAACGCCGCGCGCGACCTCGGGCGCGTGGACGAGGCCGAGGCGCATTTCCGCGCCGCGCTTGGCGTGGCTCCGGCGAGCCCGGAGCCAGCCGTGAACCTCGCCAACCTCCTCCGCAGGCAGGGCCGCGCGGCCGAGGCGCAAGCGATCCTCTCCGCCTCGCTCGCGCGCAATCCGGGCTCGGCGGCGCTGCACGAGGCCGCCGGCCTCGCCGCGCTTGACGCGCGCGACCACGAGGCCGCCTGCGCCAGCCTCCTCGAGGCGCTGCGCCTCGCGCCGGGCCGCGCCGAGACGCAGGCCAACCTCGCCGAGGCGCAGGCCGGGGCGGGCCGCCACGGCGAGGCGGTGCGCCTGCTCGATGCCGCCATCCCGCGCCTCGCCGACCCTTCGCTCGCGCGCCTCAACCGCGCCCATGCGCTGATGGCGCTGGGCCGCTGGACGGAGGCCTGGATCGACTACGAGGCAAGGTTCGGCAGGGCATCCATGGCGGGCGCCGCGCGGCACCCCTCCCGGATCCCCCTGCCCGCCTGGCGCGGCGGCCCGGCGCCGGCAGGTCCTCTCCTCGTCTGGGGCGAACAGGGCCTGGGCGACGAGATCGTCGGCGCCAGCCTCCTGCCCGCTCTTGCCGGGCAGGTGGGCGAAATCGTGGTCGAGGCGAGTCCTCGCCTCGTCGCGCTCCTCGCGCGCAGCTTCCCGGGCCTGCGCGTCGTCGCGCGCGACGACGCGTCCGTGCCCCAGGGCTGCGTGGCGCATGTCCCGATGGGAAGCCTGATGGCGATCCTGGGATGGACGCCCGCGCGGATGCCGATGCCAGCCGTGCTCGTGGCGGACCGCGCGCGCGCCGAAGCCGCCGCGGCACGGCATCGCCGCCCCGGCCGCCGGCTCGTCGGCCTCGCCTGGGCGAGCGGCGCGGCCGGCGGGCTCGGCGCGCTGAAGACGCTGCCGCGCGACGAGCTCGCGCGCCTCGTCCGCGGGAGCGACGCCGTCTTCCTCGACCTGCAATATGGCGATACCGAAAGGACGCGCGCCGAGCTCGCCGCGGCGACCGGCGCGGAGATCCTCCGCGACCGCGAGATCGACGTGCGATCGGACATCGACGGGCTGGCCGCGCTCTGCGCCGCCTGCGACGCGGTCGTCACCACGAGCAACGTCACGGCGCATGTCGCAGGCGCGCTCGGCGCCGAGACGCATGTCCTCGTGCCGTCCGGCCACGCGCAGCTCTGGTACTGGACGCCCTCGCCCGGCGCGGCCGCGTTCTACGCGCGCGCCACGCTCCACCGGCAGGACGGCGCCGGCTGGCGCGGCGCGGTCGATTCCGTCCGCGCGGCGCTCGCCGTCAGGCCACCCACTCGCTGACCGGCGCGCGCGCCTCGTTGAGCGGCTGGCAGACGACGTCGACGAGCGTCGGCCCGCCATGCTCGATCGCGGTGCGGAGCGTCTGGCGCAGTTCCGCGGGATCCTCGACGCGCCAGCTCCTGACACCGAAGGCCGCGGCCACGGCGGCATGGTCGGTGCGGTTGAAGTCGACGGAGAAGTAGCGGCCGTCATAGCCGGTCTTCTGGCCGGCCTTGATCCAGCCAAAGACCGAGTTGGAGACGACGACCATGGTCACCGGCACGCGGTTGCGGACGATGGTCTCCATCTCGCCGCAGGAGAAGCCGAAGCTGCCGTCGCCCATCACGGCGACGACCTTCGACGACGGCCGCCCGTACCACGCCCCCACCGCGCCGGGCAGCGAGTAGCCGAGCGCGCCATGGGCGCGGTTGGTGATGAACCAGCGGCCCGCGCGGTGCTTCGGGTAGAAGGCCGAGAAATAGGGGCAGGGCGTGCCGGGATCCGCGACGATGACGGCGTCGTCGCCGAGCACGGCCGCGAGCTCGGCGACCAGCCGCTCGGGCTTGATAGGCCGGTCGTCGGAGAGCGCGAGCGGCCTGTAGGCGGCCTCCTTCTCCGCGCGCGCCTTCGCGACCATCGCGATCGCCCCGGACGGGTCGCGGCGCGCCACGGCCGAGGCGAGCGCCGCGAGCGCGAGGCGGGCATCGCCCACGACGCCGGCCTCGGTCTGGAAATTGGCGCCGATCACGCCCGGCTCCACGTCGACATGGACGATGCGCGTGCCGGGCCTCGGGTGGCGCCAGCGCTCGGTCGTGACCGACCCCGCGCGGCAGCCCACGAACACGACGAGGTCCGCGGCATCGACGATCGCGCGCGTCGCCGCGACGCCGCCATTCGAGCCGACGACGCCCGCATGCAGCGGATGCGAATCCGGCATCGAGCCCTGGCCGCTTATCGTCGTGCAGACCGGCGCGCCGATGCGCTCGGCCAGCGCCGCGAGCTCGGCCTCGGCGTGGGAGAGCACGACGCCGCCGCCAAGCACCAGCACCGGCCGCGTCGCGGAGTCGATCGCCCTCGCGGCCGCCTCGATCGCGGCGGGATCGGGCGCCACGCGCGCGGCGGGCGCGGCGCCGAAGCGCCGGTCGGCCCAGACGTCCTGCTCGTCGACCGGCGCCTTCTGCACGTCGAAGGGAAGTCCGAGATGCACCGCGCCCGGACGGCCCGTCGTCATGGTGCGGAAGGCGCGCCGCAGGATCGACGGTATGTCGGCCGCGCGATCGATCACGCTCGTCCACTTGGAGAGCGGCCGGAACAGCGCCTCCTGGTCGAGCTCGGTCAGGGTGTACTTGCCGCGCGAGGACACGGAGATGTCCGTCGTCACGGCCAGCAGCGGGATCGAGCTCTCGTGCGCCTCGACCACGCCGGGAAGGATGTAGGTCGCGCCGCCGCCCGAGGGCCCCTCGCAGACGCCGACCTTGCCGGTGACCCGCGCGTAGCAATCCGCCATGTAGGCCGCGGAGCGCTCGTCGCGGGTCAGGACATGGGTGATCCCGTGGTCGAGCCGCGCGAGCGCGTCGTAGAGCGGCAGGCTCGTGTCGCCGCACAGCCCGAAGACATGCGTGACGCCATGGTGCTGGAGCATGCGCACGAAGGCTTCGGCGCCGGAGAGCTGGTTCATCGCTTCGACCTTTCCGGTTTTCCCGCCGCGAGACTAGCGCCCCCGGGCGATGCCGAGTAGCGCCGCGACGCGGTGCCCGCCCCGCGCGAGGCCGCGATTGACGGAGGCGGCGCGCATCCGCCCTACTGCGGGGCCCATGCAGGACAGCCTCGTCGAGATCCTCTCCGCGCTCCGCCGGCTCGGGCTCGTGCGGGGAGACGCCGATCCTCCCGCCGAGCCCCTCGCCGGCGGCGTGTCCTCCGACATATGGCGCATCGACCTTCCCGGCGGCGCGATCTGCGTGAAGCGCGCGCTCGCCCGGCTGCGCGTCGCGCAGGACTGGCGCGCGCCGGTCGAGCGCAACGCCTTCGAGGTCGCGTGGATGGAGGTCGCGGGCGAGGCCGTGCCAGGCGCCGTGCCGCGCCTCGTCGCCGTCGACGACGCTACGAAGCTCTTCGCGATGGAGTTCCTCGACCCGCGGACGCATCCGCTGTGGAAGGCGCGGCTGCGCGACGGGATCGCCGAGCCGCCGGTCGCGCGCGCCGTCGGCGAGCGCCTCGCGCGCATCCACGCCGCGACGGCCGGCCGCGACGACGTGGCGGCGCGGTTCCGCAGCGACGCGATCTTCCACGCGATCCGCCTCGAGCCCTACCTGCTCGCCACCGCGCGCCGCCATCCCGACCTCGCGCCGCGGCTGGAGGCGCTCGTCGCGCGCACGGCCGCGACGCGCCTCGCGCTGGTGCACGGCGACGTCAGCCCGAAGAACATCCTGGCCGGCCCGAGCGGCCCGGTCTTCCTCGACGCCGAGTGCGCCTGGTACGGGGACCCGGCCTTCGACGCGGCCTTCTGCCTCAACCATCTCCTGCTCAAGGCGGCATGGCGGCCGGCGCACGCGATCGCCTATCTCTCCCTCTTCGACGCTTTGCGGCGGTCCTACCTCGCGGGCTGCGACTGGGAGCCGGTCGCCGGGCTCGAGGCGCGCATCGCCGCCCTTCTGCCCGCGCTCCTCCTGGCACGCGTCGACGGCAAGTCGCCGGTCGAGTACATCGTCGACGACGCGATGCGCGACGCGGTCCGCCGCGTCGCGCGCCCCCTTGTCGCCGCCCCTCCGGCCGACATCTCCGCCATCCGCGCGGCCTGGGCCGCCGAAACCGCCAGCTGGAGCCGCCATCCATGACATCGACCCGCATCGCCCGCATCCATGGACGGCGCGTCTGGGACTCCCGCGGCCGGCCCACGGTCGAGGCCGAGGTCGAGCTCGCGGGCGGCGCGACCGGCCGCGCCATCGCGCCCGCCGGCGCCTCGACCGGCTCGGGCGAGGCCGTCGACCTGCGCGACGGTGGCGGCTCGCAGGGAGGCCTCGACGTCACGAAGGCCGTCGGCAACGTGAACGGGGACATCGCGAGCCTGCTGCAGGGCATGGACGCCGCCGACCAGGGCGCGGTCGATGCCGAGCTGGTCGCGCTCGACGGCACGCCGACGAAGCGGCGCCTGGGCGGCAACGCGACGATCGCCGTCTCCATGGCCGTGGCCCATGCCTCGGCGGCGCAGCGCGGCCTGCCGCTCTGGCGCCATCTCGGCGGCGAGCGGCCGCTGGTCGCGCTGCCGGAGATCCAGGTCATCGGCGGCGGCGCGCATGCCGCCGCGCGCGTCGACCTGCAGGATTTCCTCGTCATCGCGACCGGCGCGTCCTCGGTCGCCGAGGCGCTCGACTGGACGGGCGACGTCTATCGCGCCGCTGGCGCCATCCTGAAGGAGCGCGGCCTGCTGCAGGGCGTCGCCGACGAGGGCGGCTGGTGGCCGGCCTTCGAGTCCAACGAGGCCGCGCTCGAGACGCTCTATCGCGCGATCGAGAAGGCGGGCTTCGCGCCGGGGCGCGAGATGTCGATCTCGCTCGACATCGCCGCCACCCAGTTCCACGACAAGGGCAGCTACAGGCTGCGCCGCGACGACCGCACGATGGACGCCGCCGCGCTCGGCGCGATGCTCGCGCGCTGGGCCGACGACTACCGGATCGTGGCGATCGAGGATCCGGTCGCGGAGACCGATGCCGAGGGCATGGTGGCCTTCACCCGCGCCGTCGGCGCGCGTTGCCTCGTCGTCGGCGACGACTTCCTTGTGACCAACGCCGCGCGCATCCGCGCCGCGGCGGCGGCAGGCGCCTGCAACACCGCGCTGATCAAGCCCAACCAGGCCGGAACGCTGAGCGAGACGAAGGCGGCCTTCGACGCCGCGCGCGCGGCCGGCTGGCGCACGATCGTCTCGGCGCGCTCGGGCGAGACCGAGGATTGCACCATCGTCCACCTCGCCGCCGCATGGGGCGCGGACCTCCTCAAGGTCGGCTCCTTCGCGCGCGGCGAGCGGACCGCGAAATGGAACGAGAGCCTGCGCCTCGCGGAAGTCGAGGGCGCGGGCTTCACGCGCTGGAAACCGATCGGGGGATGACGCCCATGTTCATCGACGCGGAGTTCGACGGCGGCAACATCGAGGTGCTCGACGCCTCGGTCCCGGGCCTCGCGAGGCTGGCGATACGGCCGGACCGCTTCTCCCACTACTACCAGTGGTTCTGCTTCCGGCTCTCCGGGGCGCGCGGGCGCGAATGCGTCCTGCGGATCGAGAACGCGTCGGGCGCGGGCTATCCCGCGGGCTGGCGCAACGGCTATCGCGCCGTCGCGTCGACCGACCGCGAGGCGTGGCGCCGCGTGCCGACATCCTATGACGGCACGGCGCTGGAGATCCGCCTCGTGCCCGAGGCCGACTGCACCTGGATCGCCTATTTCGCGCCCTACACGCAGGAGCAGCACGACCGCTTCCTCGGGCGCGTGACCGCGGACCCGCGCGTCGTCCACGAAACCATGGGCCGCAGCCTCGACGGCAGGCCCCTCGACCTGCTGCGCATCGCGACCCCGGGCGCAGGCAAGCGCGTCGCCTGGGTCATCGCGCGCCAGCATGCCGGCGAGACGATGGCCTCGTATTTCCTCGAGGGCTTCGTCGGCCGCCTGCTGGAACCGCACGACGAGGTCGCGGCCAACCTGCTCGACCGCTTCGTCTTCCATGTCGTGCCGAACATGAACCCCGACGGATCGCGGCGCGGTCACCTGCGCTGCAACGCCGCCGGCGTCGACCTGAACCGCGAATGGGCCGCGCCCTCGGCCGCGCGCAGCCCGGAGATCCTCCACGTGCGCCAGCGCATGGAGAGGACCGGCGTCGACCTCTTCCTCGACATCCACGGCGACGAGGCGACGCCGCACAACTTCCTGATCGGCTCGATGGGCGTGCCCAACCAGACCGAGGGGATGACGCGGCTCTTCCGCGACTACCTCGCCGCGCTCGTCGCCGCGACGCCGGAGCACCACGCGCATAACGGCAACTGGTCGCGCGATCCCGGCAGCATCAACCTCGCCATCGGCTCTTCATGGGTCGCGAACCGGTTCCGCTGCCTCGCGATCACGGTGGAGATGCCCTTCGCCGACGAGGACGACACGCCCGATGCCGTCCATGGATGGTCGCCGCTTCGCAGCCACCATCTCGGCCGCGCGCATCTCGACGCGGTGCGCGCGGTGGCGCCGCGCCTGCGCTGAGGCGCGTGGCTCAGCCGCCGTCGCCGACGACCGAGAAGGGTGCCCAGAAGATCGGGTGCGCGTAGGAGAACACGGTGCGCCCGCCCTCGACGAAGCCCGGGCCATCGATCAGCGCCAGCATCGCCTGCTGGGCTGCCTTCGCCCGCGCGAGGCCCGGATCCGCCGCCTGCCGCGCGAAGAGGTCCGTCGTCAGGGCCCGCGCGCTCGTCGTCTCGACCGGCCAGTTCGTCACCAGCAGCGCCCGCGTCCCAGCGTAGAAGAACGCGCGGCCCAGGCCGGAGACCGCCTCCGCCCCCGCGCCATCGCCCGTCGCCGTGTTGCACGCGCTCAGCACGACCCAGTC
Source organism: Pseudomonadota bacterium (assembly GCA_041178225.1). GTDB lineage: Bacteria > Pseudomonadota > Alphaproteobacteria > CACIAM-22H2 > CACIAM-22H2 > CAIOSQ01. The sequence goes on from JBEGVV010000258.1 coordinate 33,902, forward strand.
CGCATTGAGGCGCAGCCCCAGTACCTCGTCCATCGTCAGCAGGCCGTCGCCGTCGCTTCCCGCGACCGCCGGCGCCGTCAGCGCCAGCGCGGGCTGCGCCAGTCCGTTCAGGTCGCCAGGCACCAGGCCATGCGTGGCGAACATCACCACCTTGCGGTCCGAGAGGCTGGCCCCCTTCACGCGCGCCTCGCTCGCCTGCAATCCCAGGAACACGTCGGCGGAGGGATCCGCCTTCAGCGCCACCGCGATGCTCCGCACCTCGTCGGCGGTGTCGGGAAGCCGCGGCAGGCTCGCCAGCTCGGCGCTTGCCGAGGACTGCGTCTGCGGGGCGTTGCGCCGCACCAGCGGCAGGCCTCGCGTCTGCAGCCCGCGGGTCGTCAGCTGGGCCACCTGCGTGCTGCCCGCCGCCGCCTGCTCGGTGCTGAAATACGGGTCGCCGAAGCCGATGAACGGCTTGCGCGACGCCTCCCCGGGCGCAAGGCGTCGCAACGCCCCCAGCGACGCGACCGACGGGAGCTGCGTCACCGCCTTCTCGCGCGCGAGGAACGGGACCTGCGCATAGCCGGAGAACAGCGCGCGGCCCTGAGTGTCGGCTGGCGCCGGCACCGCCCGCGTGACCAGCAGCGAGAACGGGATCTGGCCCAGCGCCTTGTCGGGCACGACCAGCAGGCTCTCCGCCCCGGCCAGCCCCGCCCTCACCGGCGCCAGGAACTGCTCGTGCAGGCGATGCGCGAGCGCCACGTCGAAGGCGGGGATGTCGCCAAGCGTCGCCGCGTTCGGGTCAAGCGCGCGGCGCAGCCGGGCGACCGACTGCGCGATATCCTTCTCGCCGGCGGCGACCGCGGCGAAGGCCGCGGGACCGCTCTTCGGCACGGCCCACACGAAGCTTCGCGCCTGGCCAACGTAGACGCTCACCAGCGCCTCGCCGGCACGAAGCTGGGACTGCACGTCCTCGACCGTCGCGGGCCGCGGGTCGATCAGGCTCGCGTAGTCCGGGAAGCGCCGCTCGATCTCCTCGCGCAAGGACGCGCGCGCACGGCGCAGCGTGTCGATGCTCGTGCGCAGCGAAGCCGTCGCGGCCGCGTCCTGCTGGCTCGCCGGGGACGACAGGATGTTCGACAGCAAGCCGAACTGCGCCGCGATCTGCTTGCGCGCATCCTGCTCCTGGCGCACCAGCGCCGCGAGGCCGGGGTCGCGGATCCCCGAGCGCGCCGCGCTCTCCGCCAGAGCGCGCTGCACGCCCTGCGCGCGCGCCGCGTCCGCCACGCGGAACGCCTCGGCCGCCGGGTCGAGGCCACCACCCGCGGAAGCGGGCAACGAACTCAGGAGGTCGACGTAGCTCTCCAGCACGAAGCGCTGCACGCGCTCGCGCTGCGCGCCGCCCTCCTCGTCCTCGCTCTGCCGCGACACCTGCAGCAGGACCGGCACCGACGCGCGGAAGCCGGCAAGCGCCTCCTCCCGCTTCCCCGTCGCGGCCTGCGCTGCCGCCAGGATCCCGCGCGACTGGGCCGTCTCGTAGTGCCGCTCCCCGAAATTGCGCGCGCGCTCGGACGCAAGGCGCTCGGCACTTGCCATGATCGCCGTGGCCCGGCCGGACTCGATCCGGGAGACGAGAAAGCCGGGCTGGCTCTCGACGCGGCGAAAGCGCTCGTCCGGATCGTCCGCGAACACCGCGAGGGCACGGTCGATCGCCGCATCCGACGCCGCAATGTCGCCCTCCTCGCGCGCCGCCGAGGCGGAGAGGAGGTTGCCCAAGGCGACGAAGCGCGATCCCTTGAAGACGCCATAGCGGTCGTAGGTCGCGAGGGCGACCTCGGCGAGTTGTCGCGACTCGGCGAAACGACGCTGCTCCAGCATGTTGCGGGACAGGTTCAGCGACAGGGCGGCGACGCGAAGGCTGTCGCGCCCGAAGACCCGCAGCGCGTGGACGAGGGCACGCCTGAACTCGACCTCGGCCTCCACCAGCCTCCCCTGCATCCGCAGCACGTTGCCGAGCTGCGCGAGGGAGACGAGGAGCTGGCTGTCCTGGAGGTCGTCGCTGACGTCCGGCACCACCGCCTTGATCGCCTGCCTGTTGGCGAGGTTCCACTGCTCGTTCTCCAGCGCGGCCCGCGAACTGCGTTCGGCCTCGGCGTAGCGCCCCTCGGCCATCCTGACCTCGGCCTCCGCGCGCAGGATCAGGGCCTCCTGCATTCGGCGAGATGCCTGGTACCCGGACGAGCGCTGGTAGCCCGGGTCGGCGAGCGCACGCCTCGCCGCGGCAAGCCCCCGCTCGGCTGCAGCGAGATCCCCTGCCTGGGCGTCAAGGTTAGCCAGCGACGCCTCGCCCGCCGAGATTGTCCCCATCCGCCCGCTGGCGCGCGCAGCCTGCAGGCGCTTGATGGCGGCGTCATGGGCGTTCCGGGCATTGCCCACGAAGGACTCTGCCGCCATCAGTTCCTGGTAGGCCCGCGATGTGTCGAGGCGGTTTGCCTCGCCGATCCGCGCGGCCTCGCGCAGATCCCGGACCTGCCCGTCCACCAGGCCCAGTTCGCCACGCGCCTGCGCGCGCCTGAGGAGGAAGCCGTAGAGCGCGGCGGGCGAGGCACTCGCGGGAGGCTCCGCGCCGCTGGCGGCGCTGAGCGCGGCGACGCGCGCCGGGTCCGGGCTGGCCTGGGCGAGCAGCGCCGTGATGTCGCTGATCGTGCGCGGCGGCGGCACGAAGGCCGCCTGCCCCTGGAACCCGGCCTGGACGCGCCGCGCCTCGTCGAGGGACATGGCCGGCCGCTCGTCCTGGCAGCCGCCCATGGCAAGCAGCCCAAAGATCGCTACGACGACGCGCTTCATCGCCCCTCCGCCAAGCACCCCGCTTCCTGAAAATCTAGATTGCGCCGACGGGAGCGAGCAAGGACCTGGGCGACAGGCACCGCTTCTCAGCGCGGCAGCCGGTCCAGGTACTGCTTGACGAAATCGCAGCCGACATCGGCGATGTAGGCGTCGGTGAGGCGCTTCGTGACCGGGCCCGGCACCTTGCCGTCTCCGATCTCCTGCCCGTTGAACCGCCGCACCGGGCAGATGCAGAGGCTGGTCGAGGTCAGGAACATCTCGTCGGCGTTCGCGGCGTCGAAGACGTCGATGTCGCGCTCGGCGAAGGGGATCCCGCACTTCGCGGCCATGTCGATCGTCATCTGCCGGCTGACACCCGGCAGCACGTAGCGCTCGCTGGGCGTGGAAAGCTTGCCGTCGCGCACGATGAAGACGTTCGACCCCATGCCCTCGGCAAGGTTGCCATGCGCGTCGAGCAGCACGGCCCAGCCCTCGGGGTCGTGCGCCTTCACCTGCTGCTCGGCCACGATCATGTTGAGGTAGTTGTGGCTCTTGGCGCGCGGGCTCAGCATGTCCGGCGCGATGCGCCGCGCGGCGGGCGTCCAGACGTCGATGCCGTCGCGGTAGAGCCGCGCGCGGCCCTTGAGCGGCAGCGGCGTGCACTCCACCACGACCTGCGGGCCCGTGTCCTCCCAGCCCTCGTCGCCGATGGCGTCGACGCCGCGGCTGACGCGCTGGCCGATCCACCAGTCGCCCGCCGCCTCGCGCAGGTGCTCGTTGCGCGCGACGATCTCCTCGGAGATGTCGATCATCTCCTGCGGCGACATCCCTGGGTCGATGCGCAGGTACTTCATGGACCGGTAGAAGCGGTCGATGTGCTCCTTCAGGCGGAAGGCGCGCCCGTCGAAGGTGCGCGTCATGTCGAAGGCGCCGTCGCCATACTTCCAGCTGCGGTCGCGGAAGGGGATCAGCACCTGGCCCTCGGGCACGTACTTGCCGTTGAACCACGCGATGCGCTGGTTGGCGAGCTGGGACATGTCTTCTCCTCGTGTGTGCCGGATGCGCGGGGCGGCGGCGTCAGCCGACGACGTAGCCGTAGCGCAGGTTGCTGGGCTCCGCGCCGTCGCGCAGGTAGCGCTCCTTGAGCGCGGCGAAGGCGTCGTTCCGCCACGCGGCCTTGCGGACGTCGTAGCGATACATGCTGGCCGAGTTCTCGCCGAAGATCGCGCGCTTCACGGGGCCGTCGGCGGGCCCGAGCGGCGCGAAGCCGTGGCGGCGCTGCATGTCCTCGGGGATCTCGAGGCGGCGCAACGCCTCGATCTGCCATTGCGGCGAGCCGGTCCAGACCGCGTCCGTGCCCCAGACGACATGGTCCGCGCCGAGCCCCTTCACGAGCATGCCCATGAGCGCCGCGCAGAGCCGCGGCTCCACGACCGTCGTCTGCGCGAAGATCTGGCCGAGGTCGCCATAGACGTTCGACACGCCCCATTTCGCGGGGATCTCGGCGAGGTCGGACGTCCACTCGACGCGGCCCGTGCGCTCGAACTGGTCGAGCGCCTTCGCCGCGTTGCCCGCGCCGGTCCAGCGGAAGGCCGAGTGGTAGATGACGAAGCGGATCTGCGGCCAGTCGCGCGCGGCGCGGCCGACATCGTCGACCCTGGCGTAGTCGGTCAGGCGCGGGAAGCGCTCCGCCGTCTCCGGCGGGTAGAGGCCCTTGTGGACGCAGACGATGTCGACGCCCGCCTTAAGCAGCTTCTCGTAGAACGGGTAGACGAGCTTCTCGTCGTCCATCCGCCAGGGCGTGCGCGCGAGGTGCTTGTTGGTGTTGTCGCCCACCGTGTAGCCCTTCGCCGAATCCGGCTTGTCCTCGGCGAGGCAGCGCTCGGCCTCCTCCAGCCAGCCGTCATGGCCGGGCGCGAAGATCATGTGGCTGAGGCAGCGGCGGCTGCCCGCGGCCTGGTTCACCCGCGCGCGCGCGTCGCGCTTCATCTCGTTGGTCAGGAACCAGTCGCGCCTGTCCTCTGACGGCGAGCCGCTGATCAGCGCCACCTTGGTGTCGCTGTCGAGGAAGACCTCCTTGAACCAGTTCGCGTACTTGAGGTCCTCGAGCGTCTGCGGCTTGCCCACCAGCGCCGGGTTCCAGCCCGCCCTGCCCACCGCCTCGCGCGCGCGCACGAAGCCCTCGAGCCGCGTGTCGTCGCGCAAGAAATGCGTGTGCACGTCCATAACGAACTGGTCGCGCAGCTGCGCCAGCCGCTCCTCCGCCGCGCCGGGGACGGCGGCCTCGGCGCGGTCGACGCCGTAGAGCGGGCCATAGACCTCGTTCATCGCCACGAAGGCCGCCGCCATGCCCGAGGCGCTCCGGAAGAAGCCGCGCCGCGACAGGCCGCGGCGCGCGCCATGCTCGTCGGCGAGCGCGTTGAGCCGCGCCTCGACCTTGCGCTGCCGCTCGGTCTGCGGGCTCGGCATGAACTCGTCGCTGGAGACGACCTGCACGGGCAGCGGCGTCGGCGCCGAGGCGTCCTCGGCGGGCGAAAGCGTCGACAGCTCGCGATCGGACAGCATCTTCATCGCCGGCGCTCCTCGATGGGTGGCTGGCGCGAGCATGGCCGCGCCACCGGCCGCCGGCAACAGGCTTCAGCCGGCCGGGGCCGCCGCGGCGCGCGCGAAGCCGCGCCGGCCCGATGGTCGCGCGGTCACTTCGTCTCGATCTCGACGAAGACGAACTCGGTCTTGTTGGGGTTGGAGACGTCATGCTCGACGCCCGCCTTGCGCGTGTAGCTCACGCCCGCGACGAGGTCGGCGAAGCGCTCGCCCTGCGCGTCGCGCAGGTGGAGCTTCCCGGTGGTCATCGGCACCACGACGTAGTCGTATTCGTGCCGGTGCCAGCCGGTCGACGCACCTGGCGCGAAGCGCCACTCGATGACGCGCACGCGGTCGTTGTCGATCTGCAGGGTCGGCACGGCGGCTGTCGTCATCGGTCAGTACCCCTTCGCCTTGAGCTGGAGCAGGCATCGCTCGAAGCCCGCGAGGTCGGTATAGCGCGCCTCGCGCGGGACGTCGTTCGCCTCCACCTCGAAGCCCGACGAGATCACGCCGCCATCGAGCATGAGGTTGTCCGCCATGCCCATGCCCTCGATCATCATGCCGTCCGGGTCCTCGTGCACGCCGCTTTCGCGCAGGCGCAGCCGCGCCGCGCCGCCGACCGATCCGGCGGTGCGCGCGAAGATGTCGCCTGCGACGTTGGTGTAGCCGAGCACCGGCTTTCCCTGGGCGCGCATGTAGCCCATCTCGAAGGCCGTCCCGACATCCATCGACGGCCCGCGGAAGGGCGTCATCTGCGCCACGCAGATGTCGCAGGAATCCATCAGCGCGACGTCGGAATGGTAGATGCGCATCGCCTTCTGGCGCGGCGACAGGTTCGTGAAGTCGAGCACCGCGTCGAAGGGGAAGGCGCCCTCGAAGCCATGCCGCCTGCAGAGCTCCTTCTTGCGCGCCGCCGCCCCGAGCGCATCGGGCAGGAAGACGTCCGGCCCCGCGAGGTAGATCCTTGGCGTCTTCAACGGTACCTCCACCGGCGGGTCGCGCGGCCTGGCGGGACGCCAGGCCGGCCGGTGGAGCATCGGGACCGCGGGCGCCCCGGGCAAGGCCCGCGTGGCGCGATCGCCGGTCAGGCGGCGCGCAGGCGCCCGCTCCCCAGGGCGGCAAGCGCGATCGCGGCGCCGAAGAGGGCGAGCGATCCCGGCTCGGGCACCTGGCCGGGCGGCGGGTCGCCGTCGCCGGGATTGCCGAACCCGGGTTCCGTCAACGACGTCCCGTATTGGAAGAACAGGCTCTCGGCGTCGATGCTGCCAGCGGCCGAGGGGTCGAAACCCGCTGGCAATCCCGAGAGGGTGAAGACGACCTCGTTGCGGATCATCGCGTTCGCACCGGTCACCGACGCGTTGCCGGTCGTGGGGTCGTCCGCCGCCGAGGCCAGGCCGTATTGCATCCCGTTCACGCCGACAGGCCCCTGCAGGTTGGATCCCGGGAAATTGGCGTTGCCGAAGAGGCCGAACCCGGCACTGCTGATGCCGGAATTGGCACCGGACGGAATCACGATCCCCGTGGCATAGGCCCATTCGCCCCCGACCACGCCGCCCGGGTCGCTGGTGCCGAAGAGCACCGACGACGTGCCCGGGACGATCGCCGAGACCGGCGTCAGGACCGGGTTCCCGGCAAGCTTGAAGAATATGGCCGTAAGCAACTGGTCAGGCAGAAGTATATCCGATCCGATATTCCTCAGGCTCACCACGAGGTTCGTCCCCGAGGCGTCGAACGTGGCGGCGGCGATGCGCAGCCCGTCGGTCCCAAGGAACGACTTTGGCGCGGCATGCGCGCTGCCGCATGCCGCGACGATGCAGATCGCCGTCGCGGCGGCGGCCCGTCTTCCCGTGTCCATGGCGCGATCTCCTTCGTGTGACCCTGGGCTGTGGTTCACGGGAGGGTTCGCAAATGCCGGGCCAGATTCGTGGAGTCTCTTTAAATGAATTGAATCAGCACGATGGAAGACTTTCCTAGATCGGGGATCGAGGACATGGAAGATCCGCCGACCCCTCGTGCCAGGGCCCCGGCAGGCCCGCCCGGACGCAACAGGAGCGCCGCGATCAGCCCCGCCGCGCGGCGGAGAGCGCGGTGGCGAGGCGCGCGGCCAGGGCCGCGTTGCCGCGGATGATCGCCCGGTTGACCGCCAGGCTCCGCCCGCCCGTCGCCGCGACCACGCGCGCGAGGAGGAAGGGCGTGACGTCCTTGGCCGCGACCCGCGCGGCCGCCGCCTCGGCGAGCGCCGCCTCGATCGGGCCGGCGATCTCGCCGGCCGGGATCTCCTCGCCCGCCGGCAAGGGGTTCGCGACCAGCATGCCGCCGGAAAGGCCAAGCGCCTCGCGGGCGAGGACGAACCGGGCGACGTCCTCGGGGTCATCGAGGCGCAGCGGCGCGCGCAGCCCGCTCGACCGGCTCCAGAAGGCCGGGAAATCGTCCGTGCCGAAGCCGACCACCGGGACACCCCTGGTCTCCAGCGCCTCGAGCGTCTTGGGCAGGTCGAGGATCGCCTTGGCGCCGGCCGAAACGACCAGGACGGGGCTGCGCGCGAGTTCGTCGAGGTCGGCCGAGACGTCGAAGCTCGACTCGGCGCCGCGATGCACGCCGCCGATGCCGCCGGTCGCGAAGACGCCGATGCCGGCGAGCGCCGCGCAGATCATGGTCGCCGCGACGGTGGTCGCGCCCGGCCTGCCGGTGGACACGGCAAAGGCGAGGTCGGCGCGGCTGAGCTTCATCACGCCGCGCGCCGTGGCGAGCCGCTCGAGCGTGGCGCCGTCGAGGCCGACGCGGATCCTTCCGTCGAGGACCGCGATGGTGGCCGGCACGGCACCGGCCGCGCGCACGATCGCCTCGACCTCGCGCGCCGTGGCGAGGTTCTCGGGATGCGGCATGCCATGGGTGACGATCGTGGATTCGAGCGCGACCACGGGCGCGCCCGCCGCCAGCGCCGCCGCCACCTCGGGCTCGACCTGCACGAGGCCCCTCGCCCGCGCGTCCGGCGCGAGGCCGAGCGCGGGCGCGCTCACGCGAGGCCGAGCTCGGCCAGGATGCGCGCGCGGTCGGCGTCGAGCGCGGGCGCGGGCCGGCGCGTCGATGGATCCTCGACGCCGGAGATCTTCACCGGGTTGCCCGCCATGCGCAGCTCGCCGACATCCGGGTCGTCGACCGAGACGACCATGTTGCGCGCGCGGACCTGCGGGTCGGCGAGCGCCTGCGCGACGTCGTTGATCGGCCCGCAGGGCACGCCCGCGGCGTCGATGGCCTCGAGCCAGTGCGCCGTGCCATGCGCCGCCAGCGCCTGCTCGATCTCGGCCTTGAGCGCGGCGGCGTGGCGCGTGCGCAGCTCGTTGCTCGCGAAGAGCGGGTTGGCGGCAAGGTCGGGCCGTCCGAGCGCGTCGGCGAGGCGCCGGAACAGCCCGTCATTGCCCGCAGCGACGATCATCCAGCCATCCGATGTGCGGAAGGCCTCGAAGGGCGTGATCGAGGGATGGCGCGCGCCCAGCGGGCCAGGCACCTGCCCGGTCGAGAAGTAGCGCGCGATGGCGTTCTCCAGGATCGCGACCTGGCAGTCGAGCATCGCGACGTCGACCTTGCGGCCAAGCCCGGTGCGGGCGCGCTCGACCAGCGCCGCGTTGATCCCGATGGCGGTGAACAGGCCGGCCGTGATGTCGCCGACCGAGGTGCCCACGCGCGTCGGCGGGCTGCCTGGATGGCCGGTGAGGCTCATGATGCCGCCCATGCCCTGGACGACCATGTCGTAGGCGGCGCGCGTGCGGTAGGGGCCGGAATGGCCGAAGCCCGAGGCCGCGGCGTAGACCAGCCGCGGGAAGCGCGGGTGCAGCGCCTCCCAGCCATAGCCGAGCTTCTCCATCGTGCCGCCGCGGTAGTTCTCCACGAGGACGTCGCCGATCGAGAGCAGGCGCTCGAAGATCGCGCGGTCGCCCGGCGCCTTGAGGTCGAGCGCGATCGATTCCTTGCCGCGGTTGATCGACATGAAATAGGCGGACTTGCCCTTCATGAACGGGCCGATGTGGCGGGAATCGTCCCCGGTGCCAGGCGGCTCGATCTTGATCACGCGCGCGCCGAGGTCGGACAGCACCATCGTGCAGTAGGGACCGGCGAGGACGCGCGTCAGGTCGAGCACGATAGTGCCCGCGAGCGGGCCGGCGCTCATGTCCCGTCGCCCCGCGACAGCGTGGTCAGCGCGCCGACCGCGTGGGCCGCGGGTCGTCAGGGACCTTTGCGCCGCGCCCTTCGTCGGCCTCGGGCGGCATCTCGATCTGCAGCACGTTGACCAGTTCGCCCATCGCGGCAAGCAGGCGGTAGGCGGAGAAGACGCGGCTGCTCTCGGCGCTGACCAGGCGCCCCTGGGACACGAACAGCTCGTTCTCCGCGTTCAGCACGTCGATCAGGCTGCGCTGTCCCTGGTTGAAGAACTGGTCGGTGTAGGCGTCGCGCACGCGGCGGTTCTTCTCCACCGCGCCGGTCAGCGGCGGGATGCGCTCGCTCGCGGTCTGGTACTGGACCCAGGAGCGACGCGCCTCCTCCTCGGTGGTGCGCGCCGTCGCGTGGCGCTGCGCCATCGCCTGGGACATGCGGCCGAGCGCGACGCGGCGCTGGGCCTGGTCGGACCCGCCGCGATAGAGGTTCCAGCGCATGACCACGAGCGCCGAGGCGTCGTTGCTGTCGCCGCGCGTGCCGTCGATGTTGCGGTCGCGCGTCGCGCCGAGCTCGAGGTTGAGCTTCGGGTAGGCCGCGGCATCCGCGACGCCGATCTCGTTCTCGGCGACGGAGATGTCCGCCTCGGTGATCCTGAGCGCGCGGTTGCCGCTGCGGCTGCGCTCGATGGCGGCGTCGAGCGTGCTGACGTCGCGCATCGCGGCCTGCGGGAACTCCGCGGCCGCGAGCTGGCCGGCGCGCTTGTTCACGACGATGAAGTAGCGGTTCTCGGCATCCTCGAGGGCGCCCTGCGTCTCCACCAGCGTGGCCTGCGCGTTGTCGAGTCGCGCGCGGGCCTGCTCCTGGTCGGCGGCAGGGGCCGCGCCACGGCCCACGCGCTGCGAGATGCGGCCGACGATCTGCCTGTGGATCTCGAGGTTCTGCTCGGCGAGGCGCACGAGGCGGCGCTGCCTGAGGACGTCGATATGCGCCTCGACCGCGTCGAGGGCCACGACCTCCGACGTCTCGCCGACGCGGCGCGCCGCGGATTGCCCGCGCGCCTTCTGCCGCTCGACCTCGCTGTCGGTCTCCCATCCATCGAACAGGCGCTGCGTCACGAAGACGCCGGTCTCGCGACGCGGCAGCGTGGCCGAGCCGCCGCGCGCGCGCGTGGTGCCGTTGTCCGACCACTCGGGCCCGCCGCCCGCGCGCAGGTCGAGCTGGGGCAGGTACTGGCCGCGGGCACGCGCCAGTTCCTGCTCCACCGCCTGCCTGTTGAACGCCACGACATCCACGCGCGGGTTGCTGCGCACGGCTTCCTGGGCGCTCTCCCTGAGCGACTGCCCGGCCGCGCCGCCTGCGGTGGCGAAAATGAGCGCCAGGGCGAGGGGAAACCGGATCTTCGCTTGCTGGAACACGGGACGACCTCGATTTGCGACTAGCGTCGCGAAGCATTGGACGAATTCCGCCGGGAACTCAACGCTTCGTTGGATATTTACGAATATTTTGGGCCGCCGCCGTTAACCAAACGGACAGGTCGCCGGTATAGCCTCTGGGGCATGAGCGACCCTGCGGCCATCGAGACGCCCCCCTCCCAGCACGCGCCAGCGCGCGCGCGGCAGGCGACCGATGCACCACCGCCCGCGCCGCACGCCGCGCCCGCGGCCGGCATCGGCGGCCACGAGGCCGACGACCCGCTCCTCGCCTGCCTCGCGCTCATGACCGCGCTGCTGGGCAGGCCGACCAGCCTCGAGACGCTGCGCTCCGGGCTTCCCCTCCACGCCGACAAGGCGCCGCCCGCGCTCTTCGTGCGGGCAGCCGAACGTGCTGGGTTCGCCGCGCGCGCGACGCGCAGGAAGCACGTCGTCGACATACCGCAGGTCAACATGCCCTGCGTCCTCGCGCTCAAGGACGGCTCGGCCTGCGTGCTGCTCTCGATCCGCCGCGGCGACGCGGAGATCATGGTCCCCGAGACCGGCGGCCGGCAGCACGTCGGCGTCGCGACGCTGCAGGAACTCTTCTCCGGGCAAACGCTCTTCGTGCGGCTGCCGCACGAGCCCGACGCGCGGTCGGGGCACCTGCCCGTGCGCCGGCAGGATCGCTGGTTCTGGAGCGCGATCGCGGATCTCTGGCCGGTCTACGGCCACGTCTTCGTCGCCGCGGTCGCGATCAACCTGCTCGGCCTCGCCGCGTCGATCTACTCCATGAACGTCTACGACCGCGTCGTCCCGAACAACGCGATGGAGACGCTCTGGGTGCTGACCATCGGCGTCGTCGTGGTCTACGTCTTCGACTTCCTGCTGCGCACCGCGCGGGCCTATTTCGTCGACGCGGCCGGCAAGGGCGCGGACGCCGTCATCGCCTCGCGCCTCGTCGAGCAGGTGCTGTCGATGCGCCTGGAGGCTCGCCCGGCCTCGACCGGCGCCCTCGCCAGCAACCTCCGCGAATACGAGTCGCTGCGCGAGTTCTTCACCTCGGCGACGCTGGTCACGCTCGTCGACCTCCCCTTCGTCGCCATCTTCGTCGCCGTGGCCTGGGCGATCGCCGGCCCGGTCGCCTACGTGCCGCTCGTCGCGCTGCCGGTCGTACTCGTCGTCGGGCTGCTGCTGCAGGTGCCGCTCTCCGCCGCGGTCTCGCGCAACCAGGCCGAATCCGCGCAGAAGCACGCGATCCTCGTCGAGGCGATCGAGGGGCTGGAGAGCCTGAAGGTCGCGCGCGCCGAGGGCCGGACGCAGAAGCTGTGGGAGCGCTTCGTCGCCGCCTCCGCGCGCTCGGCGATGGCGACGCGCGTGCTCTCCACCTTCGCGATCAACTTCACCGCCTTCGCGACCTCGCTCGCCAGCGCGCTCGTCATCTTCCTCGGCGTGCACGAGATCGCCGCCGGCCGGATGACGATGGGCGCGCTCATCGCGGTGTCGATCCTCACGGGCCGCGCCATGGCGCCGCTCGGCCAGGTCGCGGCCCTGATCGTGCGCGTCAACCAGTCCATGGCGGCGCTCTCCGCGCTCGACCGCCTGATGAAGGCGCCGCGCGAGCGCGACCCGAGCGAGAGCTACGTCGCGCGGCCCTCGCTGCGCGGGCAGATCGAGCTGCGCGACGTCAGCTTCGCCTACCCGCAGTCCGGCGCGCCCGGCGGCGGCAGCGCCGTGGCGGCGATCAGCGGCGTGTCGATCTTCGTCGCGCCGGGCGAGCGCGTGGGAATCGTCGGGCGCGTCGGGTCCGGCAAGAGCACCCTCGCCCGCCTGATCACCGGCCTCTACCAGCCGACGCAGGGATCCGTGCTTGTCGACGGGACCGACATCCGGCAGGTCGATCCCGCAGAGCTGCGACGACAGGTCGGCTACGTGCCGCAGGACGCGCACCTCGTCTTCGGCTCGGTGAAGGAGAACATCCTCATCGGCTCCCCCTTCGCCGACGACGCGGCGCTGCTGCGCGCCGCGACGATCGCCGGCGTCGACGACTTCGTGCGCTCGCGCCCCCAGGGCTACGACATGCCGGTAGGCGAGCAGGGCCGCTACCTCTCGGGAGGCCAGCGCGCGGCCGTCACGATCGCGCGCGCCCTCGTCTCCAACCCGCCGATCCTGCTTCTGGACGAGCCCAGCGGCGCGATGGACTCGACCTCGGAGCAGCGCCTCAAGGCACGCCTGTCGGAGATCCTCGCCGGAAGGACGCTGCTCCTCGTCACGCATCGCGGATCGATGCTGTCGATGGTCTAGCGGCTGGTGGTCATGGACCAGGGCCGCATCGTGGCAGACGGGCCGCGCGACCGGATCATCGCCGAGCTCCAGGCCGGCGCGATCCGCGGCAGCGCGAAGGGCATGCCATGACGGCCCGGCGCAGGATCGTCGAGGCGGACTTCGCGCCCGAGGGCGCGCTCGCGGCCCAGTCGGGCATCCGCCGCCTCGGCTGGATCGTCTCCTTCCTCGTCGTGTCCTTCCTCGGCGGCTTCATCTACTGGGCCTCGGTGGCGGCGCTCGACGAGGTGACGCGCGGCGATGGACGCGTCATCCCCTCGCAGCGCGTGCAGGTCATCCAGAACCTCGAGGGCGGCATCGTCTCGGAGATCCTCGTGCGCGAGGGCCAGATCGTCGAGCGCGACAGCGTGCTCGTGCGCATCGCGAACACCGCGGCGGAGGCCGACCTGCAGGGCAACCGCGCGCAGTCCCATGCGCTGCGCGGCGCCATCGCGCGGCTGGAGGCCGAGCTCCAGGGCGCTGGCGCGCTAGAGTTCCCCGCCTCGCTCGTCGCCGACGCGCCCGACATCGTCGCCGCGGAGCGCAGGCTGGCCGAGGCGCGGCGCGACCAGCTCGAGGCGCAGGTGGCGGTCATGCGCGAGCAGGGCGACCAGCGGCGCAGCGAGATCGTCGAGCTCGAGGCCCGCATCGTCGCGCTCGAGCGTTCCCGCGCCCTCGCCCAGCAGGAGCTCGGCATCGTCGAGCCGCTGATACGCTCGGGCTCCGGCTCGCGCATCGAGCTCGTGCGAATCCAGCAGCGCGTCAACGACATCCAGACGCAGATCACCGCCGCCGAGCTTGCCCTCCCGCGGGCGCGCAACGCGCATGCCGAGGTCCTCCGGCGCATCGACGAGCGGCGCGCGACCTTCCGCTCGGAGGCCAGCACCGACCTCAACCAGCGCCGCGCGCAGCTTGCGGCGCTGACCGAGAAGCTGCAGGCCGACCGCGACCGCGTCACGCGCACCGAGGTGCGCTCGCCCGTGCGCGGGACGATCAAGGACATGAAGGTCTCCACGGTCGGCGGCGTCATCCGCCCCGGCCAGGACATCCTCGAGATCGTGCCGCTCGAGGACACGCTGCTCGTCGAGGCGCAGCTGCGCCCCGCCGACATCGCCTTCGTGCGGCCCGGGCAGCCCGCGGTCGTGAAGGTGACGGCCTACGACTTCTCGATCTTCGGGGGGCTGGAGGCCGAGCTCGAGCAGATCAGCGCCGACACGATCCAGGACGAGCGGGGCGAGCGCTGGTTCCGCGTCAGGCTGCGCACGCAGAAGGCACATCTCGGGACGGAGGAGAAGCCCCTCCCGATCATCCCCGGCATGACCGCGGGGGTGGAGATCCTCACCGGCCGCAAGACGGTCCTCGACTACCTCATGAAGCCCATCCTTCGGGCGAGGGATCGCGCGCTGCGCGAACGCTGAGATGCCCTACGTCGAACGCGATTCCGTCGGGCGCATCGCCGCCCTGAGCGAGAAGCCGACCGGCCGCGCGCTCGAGTTCCTCGACGACGGCTCGCCGGAGCTGCGCCACTTCCTCTCGCGCACGAGGCCGCAGGCCGATCCGCGCCAGTCCCAGGAGGCGCTCGACTCGCTGCGCTCGAGCGACGCGGAGCTGGTGCGCGTGGTGGAGGACCTGATCGAGCTCCTGGTGCACAAGCGCACGATCGCGATCGAGGAACTGCCCGTGCCGGTGCGCCGCAAGATGGAGGCGCGCGCGCGTCTGCGCGAGCGCTATCGCGCGAACCCGCTGCTGCGCTTCGACGACGACACGATCTGAGCGCGCTCAGCCGGCGCGCGCCCCGGCCTCGCCGCGCAGGAACGAGGCCGCCTGCTCCGCGATCATGATCACCGTCGCGTGCGTGTTCGTGCTGGTGATCGACGGCATGATCGAGGCATCGACCACGCGCACGCCGCGCAGGCCGCGCACGCGCAGCGCCTCGTCGACCACGGCGTCCTCGCCGCGTCCCATCCGGCATGTCCCGACCGGGTGGTAGACGGTGTCGGCGTTGCGACGGATCCAGGCCTCGATCTCCGCCGCGGTGCGCACGTCCGGCCCGGGCGCGAGCTCGCGCCCGCGCCACGGGTCGAAGGCGGCCTGCGCGAAGACGTCGCGCAGCATCTCGATCGCGCGGCGCAGCACCAGCATGTCCTTCCGGGCCGACAGGCAGTTCGGCCGGATCGCCGGCGCCGCGAAGGGATCCGCGCTCGCGAGCTTGATCTCGCCGCGGCTCTCGGGCCGCATCTGGTAGGCGTTGGCGAAGAAGGCGTGGCCGTCGTGCCGCTTCGGCGGCAGGCGCAGGCCCGGAAGGCGCAGCGTCGCCGTCGACAGCCCGGGCAGGAAGTGGCTCTGGATGTCGGGCGCGTCGAGCGCGGGATCGGAGCGCAGGTAGGCGCCGCTCTCGAGCGGGAAGCGCGTCATCGGGCCCTTGCGGAACAGCAGCGCCTGCAGGAAGGCGAGGCCCGCGCGGTCGATGCGCGTAAGCCCGTGCAGCGTCACGGGCTGCGTGCAGGCATGCTCCACGCGAACGAGGACGTGGTCCTGCAGGTTCATGCCGACGCCCGGCAGGTCCGCGACCACGTCGATCCCGAGCCGGCGCAGCTCGTCCGCCCTGCCGATCCCGGAGAGCATCAGCAGTTGCGGGGAATTGACCGTGCCACCGCAGAGCAGCACCTCGCCCTCGACGGCGAAGCGCCGGTTCGCGCCGCGCACGCTGGCCTCGACCGCCACGGCGCGGTCGCCGGCGAAGACGATGCGCGTCGCGTGGGCGCGGGTGACGACGTCGAGGTTCGGCCTGCCGCGCGCGGGATCGAGGAAGGCGCGCGCCGTGCTCCAGCGCTGTCCGCCGGAGATGTTGAAGTCGTAGCGGCCGAATCCCTCCGGCCGCGCGTTGAAGTCATGCGTCGCCGGATGGCCGGCCTGGCGCCCCGCCTCGACGAAGACGTCCGAGAGCGGGCTGAAGGGCGGCGGCCGCGACGTGCGCAGCGGGCCCTCGCCGCCATGGTCCTCGCTGGCGCCGCCGTCATGGGCCTCCGAGCGCAGGAACAGGGGCTTCACCCTGTCCCACGACCAGGCAGGCAGGCCGGACTGGGCCCAGCTGTCGAAGTCCATCGGCAGGCCCCGCACGTAGACCATGCCGTTGATCGACGAGGAGCCGCCGATCACCTTGCCGCGCGGCCAGAACAGGCGCCGCCCCTCCATCCCGGGCACCGGCTCGGTCTCGTAGAACCAGTTCGCGTAGCGGTTGCGCAGCAGCGTGCCCGTCATCATCGGGATCCGGAAGACGGGGTTGCGGTCGCCGCCGCCGGCCTCGAGCACGAGGACGCGCACGGCCGGGTCCGCGCTCAGTCGCGCCGCGAGGACGCAACCCGCCGTTCCACCGCCCACGATCACGTAGTCGTAGCCCCTGTCCATCGCCCATCCCCGCCATCGATCCCGGTGCTGTCCCGCGCCGCCGGAACCGCTATATCAGGAACGCCCGCGATGCCAACCCCGGCGGCGCCAGGCGACGAGGCCCCGACCGCATGCATGTCGAGATCACGAAGGCCACGAAGAGCTTCGCCGCGCGCGGTCGCGTCGTCGAGGCGCTGCGAGAGGTCTCGCTCGGCGTCGGGCGCGGCGAGTTCGTCGCGCTGGTCGGTCCGTCGGGCTGCGGGAAGTCGACCCTGCTCAACATGGTGGCGGGCCTCGCGACGCCGACGCGCGGCGCGATCCTGCATGCCGGCCGGCCGGTAGAGGGCGTCAACCGATCCGTCGGCTACATGACGCAGGCCGACGCGCTGCTGCCCTGGCGCACCGCGGAGGCGAACGTCATGCTTCCCCTGCTGCTGCGCGGGACGAAGCGCGCCGACGCGCGCGCCCGCGCCCGCGACCAGCTCGAGCGCGTCGGCCTCGCCGGCTTCCTCGACGCCTACCCGCGCGAGCTGTCCGGCGGCATGCGCAAGCGCGCGGCCCTCGCGCAACTGCTGGTCTACGAGCCAGACACGCTGCTCCTCGACGAGCCCTTCGGCGCGCTCGACGCGCAGCTCAAGCTCGTGCTGGCGCAGGAACTCGCCACGCTGCACGCCCGCACCGGCCAGACGGTGCTCTTCGTGACCCACGACCTCGGCGAGGCGATCGCGCTCGCCGACCGGGTGGTCGTCTTCTCCGGCCGGCCCGGCCGGATCAAGGCGATCGAGCGGGTGGCGCTCCCCCGGCCCCGCGACATGTTCCGCGCGCGCTTCGAGCCCGCGTTCCAGGAACTCTACGAGCGCCTCTGGGCGGCGCTCGCGCCCGAGATCGGGGCCGCGGCATGAACAGGATCGACGGGGATCCCGAGGCGCCGGTCGCGGCGCCGGACGGCGGTGCCGGCGAGGTCGCGCCGTGGGTCGTGCGTGCCGGCCAGGTCGGGCTCGGCGTGGCGCTCCTCGCCGCCTGGCAACTCGCGTCCGGCCGCCTCGTCGACCCGTTCTTCGTGAGCTCGCCGGCCGAGGTCGGGGCGCGGCTGGCGCGCTGGGCGACGGACGGCACGCTGCTCGTCCATGGCAGCTACACGCTGCGCGCGATGGTCGCGGGCTTCGTCATCGGCGCCGCGAGCGGCTTCGGCACGGGCTTCGCGCTCGGCCGCAACGACCTGCTCGCGCGCATCCTCGACCCCTACATCACGGCCATCTACTGCCTGCCGAAGATCGCGCTCGCGCCGCTCTTCCTGCTCTGGTTCGGCATCGGCATCGAATCGAAGATCGCCATGGCCGCGGCGATCGTCTTCTTCCTCGTCTTCCTGAACACATTCGCCGGCGTTCGCGCGGTGGAGCGGATCCACCTCGACGCCGTGCGCATCATGGGCGGCGGGCGGCTCGCCGAGCTCAGGCATGTCGTCCTGCCCTCGGCCGCGGCGTGGGTGATGACGGGGCTGAAGGTCTCCGTGCCCTACGCGCTGATCGGCGCCGTGGTGAGCGAGCTCATCTCCTCCAACCGCGGCGTCGGCTTCCTGATCGGGCAGGCCAGCGGCCTGTTCGACACCGCGGGCGTGTTCGCGGGGCTGGTCGTCCTCGCGGTCGCCGGCGCGACGCTCAACGGCGTCCTCAAGTCGGCCGAGCGCCGCCTGCTGCGCTGGCGCGGATGATCGCGTCGCCAAACTTCGCCGCCAGCATCATCGTCGGCAGGTTCAGGTTGGCGCGCGGCGCGGTCGGCATGACCGATGCGTCGACGACGCGGAGCCCGTCGACCCCGTGGAGGCGCGCCTGCAGCGGGTCCACCACGGCGCCCCGGTCCGAGCCCGGCCCCATGCGGCATGTCCCGCAGGGGTGCCACTGGCCGAACACGCGCGCACGGACATGCGCCTCGAGCGCCTCCTCGTCGGCGACGAGGGCGTCGAGCGACACGCCGCCAGACACGATCCTCTCCATGGCCAGGCGCCGCAGCGGCGGGAGCATGTCGAGAAGCAACGCCGCCGGGGCCGTCGCGAGGATGTTGCGCA
This sequence comes from Pseudomonadota bacterium, assembly GCA_041178225.1. Lineage (GTDB taxonomy): Bacteria > Pseudomonadota > Alphaproteobacteria > CACIAM-22H2 > CACIAM-22H2 > CAIOSQ01. The sequence continues at coordinate 52,631 of JBEGVV010000258.1, forward strand.
GGCTGCGTGTCCCCAGCGCGCGCGCCACGCCGGAATAGGTCGAGGGCGACGGGCCCTCGATGCATCGCGCGAGCGGCTCGGTGCGCGCCAGCCTCGCGAGGAATCGGAACGCGTCCACGAGCCGTCGTGCATCGCGCGGGTCGGCGAGGAAGTCGAAATTGGCCAGAGGCCCGGTCGCCGGATCGGGCGATCGCAGCACGACCCGGCCCCGCGAATGGACCTTGTTGAGCCATGCGACGAGCGTGCCGGTGCGGCGTCCAACCGGATGCCAGCCGGACTTCGCGATCGCCATCATGTAGAGGTCGGATGCCGGGCTTCCCGGTAGCCCCGAACTGAAGCGCAGTGCCACGTGGTTGTGGCGGCGCGTCGTCCCTGCGAGCCGCGCCCAGGGCTTGATGAAGGCCGATATCGAGATCCCGGGATGCTCCTGCAGGTTCCGGCCGACGCCCTCGCGGTCGAGCCGCACCTCGATGCCCAGCGCCCGCAAGTCGCCGCCCGGCCCGATGCCGGAGCGCAAGAGCAGGGCCGGGGAATGGATCGCCCCCGCGCACAGCACGACCTCCGCCGCGCGCACCAGGCCCGCTGCCCGCCCATGCACGACCTCGACGCCGCAGGCACGCCGCCCCTCGAAGGCGAGGCGGCTGGCCTCCGCGCCGGCGAGGACATGCAGGTTCGGGCGCGCCCGCGTCGAGGCCCCGAGGAAGGCCATCGCCGCGGAGACCCGATGCCGCCCGTCATTGGACAGGCTCTGCGCGAACCATCCGTCGCCGAAGACGCCGTTCTGGTCGCCGATGTCGGCGTGGCCGAGCGCGTGGAGCGCATCCGCGACGGCGGTCGAGAAGCCCGGCCAGAGCGGGCGGGCGACCCTGTGGATCGGTATCGGGCCGGACGCCCCGTGGAGCGGCCCCGAGAAGTCGAGGTCGCGCTCGATCGCGCGGAAGAAGGGCAGGACGTCGTCCCAGCCCCAGCCCTCCGCGCCGAGGCCGCGCCACTCCTCGTAGTCGTCGGGCGTGCCGCGATTGGCGACCTGCCCGTTGATGCTCGAGCCGCCACCGAGCAGCCTCGCCTGCTCGTAGCGTCGCTGTGGCGGCCGCGGCGGCGCGTTGTGGCCCACCGGCGAGAAGTTCGCGGCGATGTCGGGCCAATGGTTCGCGGGATCGAACGCGGCGACGCCCGGATACATGTCGAGGATCTCCGGTGGCTCCTGCCCCGGCGGGACGTCCCTCCCGGCCTCGAGCAGGAGCACCCTGCGGGACGGATCGCGAGAGAGCGCTTCGGCCATGACGCAGCCCGCGCTGCCGCCACCGACCACGACGAAGTCCCAGCGTGCCCCGAGCACCTCGGCGAGGCTCATCCCTTCACCGCGCCCTTGGTCAGCCCCGAGACGACATGCCGGCCGAGCAGCGCGAAGGCGAGGAGGATCGGCACGATCGCCAGCGTGGCCGCCGCCGTCAGCGGCCCCCATTCCCGGCCGAAGAAGCCGATGAAGGAATAGATCATCGGCTGGACGGGCTTGAGCTCCGGCGCGTCCACCATCACGGAACCTGCGACGAACTCGTTCCAGCTGCCCACGAAGGCGAGGACCCCGGCCGCGCCGAGCGCAGGCCGCGCAAGCGGAAGCATGACGTGCCGCAGGATGTCGGCATGCGTTCCTCCATCGACGATGACCGCCTCGTCGAGTTCGCGCGGGATGGCCTCGATCACGCCCTTGGTGATCCAGATCGCCATCGGTAGCTGGTGGGCGGTGTAGATGAGCGGCAGCACGTACCAGGTGTTCGTGATGCCCAGTCGCATGAACCAGATGTAGTTCGGGATCAGCAGGGCGGCGGCGCCAAGCGAGAGCGGGATGCTCGCGACGATGGCGAGGAAGAGGCCCTGGCGGCCCGGGAATTCAAGCCGGTCGAAGGCATAGGCGGCAGGCAGGGCGAGCGCCAGCGTCGCGGCGACGGAGAGGCCCGCATAGGCGAGGCTGGTGCCGAGGCTTCCCAGGAAGCCGCTCTCGACCACGCGCACGTAGTGCTCGAGCGTCGGCGAGAAGCCAAGGATGACTGGCGGGAAGCGCAGGATGTCGGCGTCGCCCTTGATGGACGTGAGCGCTCCCCAGGCGAGCGGCACGAGGTTGAGCACGCAGAGCAACGCCATGCCGGCGGCCAGGAGCGTGCCGGCGGCGAGGCCGGCAAGGCGCCGCGGGGCGGCCGTCATGCGCGCCACCGCGAGAGCCTGACATACGCGAGGACGAGCAGGATGTTGCCCGCGAACATCACCAGGGCGAGCGCCGTCGCGCTGCCGAGGTCGAAGACCGCGAAGGCGCGCTCGTAGACGTCGATCGCCAGGACGCGCGTCGCATCGCGCGGCCCGCCCCCGGTGAGGACGAGCGGGGTCTCCACCGTGTTTATGTTCGAGAGCGTCAGCACGACCGCCGCCAGGAGCAGCGGCGTCTTGAGGAGCGGCAGGGTGACAAGGCGGAAGACCTGCCAGCCATTCGCCCCGTCGATGCGCGCGGCCTCGTGGAGCTCCGAGGGGATGCTCTTGAGGCCGGCGAGCAGCACGATCACGGCATAGCCGATGCGCTTCCAGACCGAGACGACGACCAGCAACCCCATCGCCCCGGAGGGCGAGGCAAGCCATCCCTCGCCGCCGGCGGAGACGAAGGAGAGCACGTAGGAGGCGAAGCCGATGTCGCTGACGAAGACCCAGCGGAAGAGCAGCGTCGCGACCACGGTCGAGATGATCCACGGGACGATGACCACGGACTGCACGACGAGGCCAATCGCCGGGCGCATCCGGTCGATCCAGGCCGAGAGGCCCAGCGCGATGGCTATCGTCAGGACGACGGAACTCGCGGTGTGGAACGCCGTCCTGCCGAAGGTGGCGACGAGCTCGTGGTCGTCGAGCAGCCGCAGGAAGTTGCGCATCCCCGCGAAATCGGTCGGGGCGCCGTACTCGATCCGGAACAGGCTGAACCAGAGCGCGTAGGCGACCGGGGACAGGAGCACGAAGCCGAGCAGCCCGAAGCTCGGCGCGGCGAACGCGAATGCGGTCCTGCTGTCGCGCATGCGTCGCGGGCGTGACCGGCGGGCCGCGTCGCCGCGGCCCGTGGTCCCTGCCCTCGCCTCAGCGGTTGTTCTGCTGGTTGAAGCGACGCTCGGCGGCCTCGAGCGCGGCCTTCGGGTCGACATTCCCGACGACGACGTCCTGCGCCGCCTTGTTGAGCGCCTGGCGATAGCCACCGACCCCGTACTCGACGGAAGGGATCCAGCCGAATTCCTTCACGCCGCGCGAGGCGATGGCGAGATAGGCGTTCTGGGGCTTGGCCATGAACTCGGTCATCTGGCGCAGCGTCGAGGGCGCGCCGGGAAGCTGGCCGCCCATCTCGACCCAGAGCCGGTCGGACTCGCCGGTCGACATGTGCTCGAGGAACCTGCCTGCGAGCGCCTTGTTCTTGCCGCCCGACCACACGCCGACGGCCCAGCCCGCCATCACGCCGGGGGAATGCGGCTTCCCGTCGACGCCCGGCCAGATCATGAAACCGACATTCTCGGCGCCAAGCTTGGCCTGCATCGTCGAGATGCGCACCACGGCGCCGCCGAACATGGCGAGCCGCCCCGCCGCGAACTGCTCGTAGAGGTCCTCGGCCGTCCAGCCCACCGCCTGCCGCGGCGTCACGCCGTGCCGTAGCACCATGTCGGTCTGGAGCTTCAGCGCCTCGGCGCCGACGGGATTGCTCCACTTCGCGCGGCCATTCGCCTCGAAGAGGTCGCCCTGCCGGGCCAGGAGCATCGACGTCATCATCTGGGAGTCGGCGAGGTTCTCGCTGAATTGCTGGCCGAAGCCCCAACGGGTCACGTTGCCGGCGGCATCCCGCGTGGTCAGCTTCCTCGCCGCCTCGATGAAGGCCGGCCAGGTCGAGAGCGTCGACGGGTCGATGCCCGCCTCCCTGAGGAAGTCGGTCCGGTAGATGACCCCGTAGTAGTTCCTGGAATGGAAGAGGCAATGGACCCTGCCCTCCCTCTCGCAGCGCGCCCAGTAGCCGTCCTTGCGCTCCGCGACGTCGGCGGCGGGCCACTTGCCGAGGAAGAGCTCGTTCAGGTCGGCAAGCGAGCCGGTGCGCAGCGCGTCGCCCAGCAGGTCGGTCACGACCCAGACGATGTCCGGAGCGGTGCCCGCGCGATGCGCCGCCAGGAACTTGGGCGTCATCTGGTCCCAGACCTGCGGCTCGACCACGACCTTCGTGCCCGGGTTCGCCGCCTCGAAGCGCCGGATGATCTCCGCCAGCGCCTTCTCGCGCGGCGCGTTGCCGGCGGGGTTGAGGAAGGTCCACATGCGGATCGTCTGCGCGGCGGCCCCCGTCGGGACGAGGGCGCAGGCCGCTAGCCCGCAGAGGACGGCGCCGGCAAGCGCGCGTCGCAGGAAACTGCCGATCATGTCTTCCTCCTTGGTCGTCGGTTGCATTCGTGGCCAGGCGGCCCCGCCATGCGGGGCGGCGCAGGCCCGCCGGTCATCGGGTGCCTTGCGGCAGGTCGGTGCGGTAGGTCTCCGCCAGTGCCCAGTCGAGGTCGCAGCCATGGCCCGGCGCATCCCGCGCCACGAGGCAGCCATCGACCGTCTCCAGTGGCGGCACGGGCAACTCGTCGCGCAGCGCGTTCGGCAGGCGGTTCGCCTCGTAGAGCCGGCAATTGTCCACGGCGCGGCAGACATGCAGCGCCGCGGAGACGGCGATGCCGCCGCCCACGCCATGGGGCGAGATCCGCACGCCGTGGCGCCGCGCCGGGGCGGAAAGCGCGAGGATGCCGCTGACGCCGCCCGCGCGGCTGATGTTCGGCATCAGGACGTCGACGGCCCCTGCCCGCAGGAAGGTCTCGTAGCCCTCGACGGTGAACTCGTTCTCGCCCGCCGCTATCGGCATGGGCGCCGCGCGCCTGATCTCCGCCAGGGCCGCCGGGTCGTCGGGCCTGATCGGCTCCTCGAGCCATGCGAGGTCGTAGGGCTTGAGCGCCTTCGCGAAGGCGATCGAGGTCGGCACGTCATAGGCGCAGTTGACGTCGAGCATCAGGCCGCGCCCCGAGCCGATCGCCGCGCGCACCGCGGCGACATGTGCAAGGTCCACCTCGATGCCGCGGCCGACCTTCAGCTTGATCGCGCGATAGCCCTGCGCGACGTATTCAAGCGCCTTCGCCGCGGAACGCTCGGGCGTCGGCAGGAAGGGAACCGGGCTCACGTAGAGGTCGACGGGCCCGGGCGTCGCGCCAAGCAGCGTGGCCAGGGGCTTGCCCGCGCGCCGCGCCTTGAGGTCCCAGAGCGCGATATCGACCCCGGACAGCGCCTCCATCGCCGGGCCGCGCGTATGGCCCATGGCGATGAAATAGGCCCGCAGCGCAGCGAGCATGGCGGCGGGCTCGTCGAGGTCCTCTCCCACCAGGGCAGGCGCGATGACGTCGTTGACGAGGCAGGCGCTGGCCATCGCGCGCGGCAACCCGAATGCCTCGCCAAGGCCGCGGCAACCATCGTCGCTCTCCGCGACCACGATCGTGGAGTGCTGGCCCGAGCGCGGGATCTTCCGGAAATGGCTCGCGGGCGAGAGGATCTCGGGAGGCACGCGATCGAGCCCGCCGTAGAGCCGCGCGAACGACCCGTACAGGGGCAGCGCCACGAGGCGCGCTAGCTTTGCCACTTTCCCTCCCCCCCGGAAGACAGGAGCCAGCCTAGCGATGTTTCTGCGCTTGTAAACGACGCGCCGGGCCCGCCGCCCGCCGCGCCCTCACTTCTCGCCGACGACGACCGTCCAGGGGAAGCGCCAGCGCTCGCCGCGCGCGGCGAGCGCGCCGGGCATCTCCTCGAAGTCGATGGTCTCGACGTTGCGGAAGCCGAGTTCGCGCATCGTCTTCTTCACGTCCATGCGGACCATCGGCTCCATGTAGGGCTCGTTGTTCCGCCGACCGTGGCCGAAATGCATGAAGCGCATGAACGGGTCCTCGGGCGGGATGAAGTCGAGGTGGATCATCAGCCCGCCCGGCTCGAGCACGCGCATCGCCTCGGCGAAGGTCTCGCGGATCGCGGGCGGCGGCATCTCGTGGATCACCATCGTCGAGGTGACGACGTCGTGGCTGGCGTCGGGCAGGCCCGTCTTCCTGCAGTCGCGCTGCAGGAAGCGCACGTTGCGCGCCTGCGCGGCCGCGGCGTCCTGCGCGGCGAGGCGAAGGCAGGGCGCCGCGATGTCGACGCCGGTCACCTGCGCGTCCCGGTTCTCCGACCAGAAGGGCCGCGTCGACTTGCCGAAGCCGCAGCCCATGTCGAGGATCCGGCTGCCCCTGCGCCGCTCGTTCACCAGCGCGGTGAACTTCCAGTGCAGGTCCTTGTGCTGCTGCATCAGCGGCGTCGTCGAGCGCGCGCCGCGCTCGTAGACATAGCCCGCGATCGCGTCCGACCAGATGCCGCCGGGATGCTGGTGGATGTCGACGGAGGCGAAATAGGCGGGGATCTCTAGCGCCGGATCGAGCTCGAGCACGCCTGGCGGCAGCGGCGCGTCGAGCTCGGCCTCGATCTCGCCGCGCAAGCGGTCATGCGCGGGCTGCAGCCCCCAGCGCCCGGAATACTTGAAGCGCTGGAGATGGCGCTCGAGCCACGCGAACTGGCGGTAGAGCGGCTCGCCCTCGAGCAGCGCCGCGGCGTCATCGGCCTCGCGCGGCGGCGACCCGGCGTTGGCGGCGCGCGCCGCCTTCTCGCGGTAGAGCGCGTGCAGCTCGGGGAAGACGCGCCCCGTCCAGTGCAGCTTGCAGCCCAGCAGGAACGCCTGGTACGCCTCGAACTGCCGATCGCGCACGTTGATCATGTCCACCAAGCTCCCATCGTGTCGCGGCGATGATATGGTCTGGCATCCACACCGGCAATCGGGCCCGTCGCATGTCTGACCTCGCATCGGAACAGGAAGTCCTCTCGATCCTCGAGGCGGTGCGCGCCAAGCGCGGCTACCTGCTCCCGCACCACGGCCTCCTCGCGCTGACCGCGCCGCGCCTCGCGCGCGCCTACGACGAGGCCTACACGGCGCTGACCCTCGACCGGCGCTCGCTGAGCGAGTTCGAGAAGGAATTCGTCTGGCTGCCGATCCTGATCTCGACCGACGAGGCGATCGCCACCCACCACATCGCGAAGTTCAAGGCCGCGGGCGGGACGAGCGCGGACATGGAGACCTGCCTGCGCCTCGCGGCCTTCGCCCGCGGCGCGCGCGACTACCGCTTCGTCGGGCGCCACTGGGGCGACCTCATCGAGGGCTTCGACCGCGAGCGCGCCTATCGCGGCGCGCTCGACGCGCTGCTGGCGGGCGCGTCCTGCCCGCGCGGCCTCGCGGAGGCGGCCATGGCCGCGACCCATGCCTGCCTCGCGCAGTGGGAGGAACTCGCGATCCACATCCGCGGTGCCTACGCCGCGGGCTTCCCCGAGGCGAAGCTCGCCGAGGCGCTGTCGCTCGTGATGTTCCCGGGCAGCGTGCCGCATTTCGTGGAGGCCGCGCGCGTCTGGCGCGACCTGGCGCGCTCGGGCGCCATCCCCGCCTCGCCCGCGCTGCGGCTCTGGGCCTCGATCGACCAGAGCGGCTTCGACGGCAAGGTCTGAGGCGGCGACCGCGCCTCAGGTCGCGAAGTCGCCCTCGCCGCGGCGCAGCAGCACGCGCTTGAGCGCCTCGAAATGGCGCTCCGCCGGCCCCGGGCCCGCCGGCACGACGCCGCCGCCCTCGAGGCCGAACATCACCTGCTTGCGCAGGGTGGCGAGCACGTCCTGCCGCACGCGGCGGCGCGGCTGGCCCGTCATGTACGCGTAGACCTGCGTCTGGCAGGCGCGCTCGAGGTAGTAGAGACGGTCATAGGCCTCGGCGAGGCTGCGCCCGGCGACCATCACGCCATGGCTCGCCATGAACATGATCGTCTTGCCGTCCTCGAGCCTGGCGGCGAGCCGCTCGCCCTCGGCCGGCTCGTGCGCGAGGCCGGTGTATTCCTCGTCGTAGCAGATCATCGGCGCGAGGATGGCGGCCGCCTGGCCGATCGGCTCGAGCCGCTGGTCCTGGAGGAGCGTCAGCGTCGTCGCGAAGGGCATGTGCGTGTGCAGCAGCACCTCGGCCTGCGGCTTGAGGCGGTGGAGCGGCGCGTGGATGCACCACGCCGTCAGCTCGATCTCGCCCTCGCCCTCGACGACCCGGCCGTCGTAGTCGCAGACCAGGAAGTCGCTCGCCTTCACCTCGGCCCAGTGCAGGCCGTAGGGGATGGCGAGGAAATGGCCGGGCCTGCCCGGCACGTTCATCGTGAAGTGGTTGCAGATGCCCTCGTTGAAGCCGTGCATCACCGCCATGCGGTGCGCGGCGGCGAGGTCCACCCGCGCCTGCCAGACAGGATCCGTCTTTCCGGACATCGTCGTCTCCCGCTAGGGCCGCGCCGGCGCCGCTCAGAGCGGGCCGCGGGCCGACTGCCTGCCGAGCAGGTTGTCCATGAGGTGCGCGACGAAGGCGTCGCGGTCCGCCGCGGAGGCCTCGGCCTGCTCCGCGGTCGGGGCGAAGGCGTCGAGGGCCCCCTCCGCCAGCGCGCCCTGCCTGACCAGGAGCGCCTCCATGCAGCGCACGCGGTCGCGCAGGACGTAGACCTCGCCGGCGAGCGCCATCACGACGCCCATCATCCGGTCGATCGCGGGATCCGCGAAGAAGGTCTGCTCCGGCCTCGATCTCGTCTCGCTCATGCTTCCCTTCCCCCAGGCTGCGCGAAGGGGCGGCCGCGCATCGCGCGCGACCGCCCCTCGCCCGGTCACAGCGACTGGATGCGGTCCCAGGCGCCGGCGCCATAGACCTCGTCGGCGAGGCGCTTGTTCAGCGGCGCCATGCGACGGGTGATGTCCGCCTGGTCGATGGTCACGACCGAGTCGTCGCCGTTGAAGCGCCGCCAGGTCGCGAGGTCGGTCGTGATGGCGCTGACGCCCGCCTGGAAGTAGTCGGTCGCCTCCATCTCCTCGAAGGTCTGCAGCATGATGCGCTGCTGCTGCTCGTTGAGGCGGCGCCACGCGCGGGTGGAGATCGCCTCCTTGTCGAGGCCCTCGCCGAACGGGTTCGACAGGACGTACTTGGACACCTCGTAGAACTTGCCGGCGACCGAGGGGTTGAGCGCCGAGACGAAGCCGTCGACCGTGCCGTTCTGCAGGGCGAGGTAGATCTCGTTGAAGGCGATCGGGGTCGGGTTGGCGCCGAGGAACTTCAGCGCCTCGACCATGCCCTCGATCTGCGGGGCGCGCAGCTTCATGCCCTTGATCTCCTCCAGCGAGGAGATCTTCTTCTTCGTCGACAGGACCCAGGGGCCGAGGCGACCGATGCCGAGCAGGCGGGCCTGGTAGCGCTTCTCGAGCACCTGCGACGCCTGCGCGCCGATCTGGCTCTGCATCACGCGCTTGGAGTGGCCGGAGTCGCGGAAGAAGCCCGGCGAGTAGAAGATGTCGAACTCGCGGGTGCCCGTGTAGGCGCCGTTGTAGATGTCGATCGTGCCAAGCGCCATGCCCTCGAGCAGGCGCTGCTCGCCGCCGAGCGTGCCGGCGAAGATCTCGACCTTGATGCCGCCATTGGTGCGCTTGGAGACCTCGTTCCAGAGCTTGACGTTGAACTGGTTCGAGATCGTCTGCGGGTTGCCGGCATTGCCGAACTTCAGGTTGACGACCCTGCCCTGGGCCGAGGCGGCGAGCCCATGGCCGGCGACGCCGGCGGCCGCGGCCGAGGCGAGGACGGAGCGACGGGAAACGAAAGTCATGGTTTTCTCCCTTGGGTTTGAAGGCTTGGTCGAGGTTACCGGTCCGCCCCGGTCAGTCCATCAGCAGGTTGGGCAGCCAGAGCGAGAGGCCGGGTACGTAGGTGACGAGCAGCAGCACCGCGAACAGCACGTAGAGATAGGGCATCATGTCCTTGAATACAGCCATGGGGTCGACCCTGGCGATGAGCCCCACGACGTTGAGGATCAGCCCGACCGGGGGCGTCACCAGCCCGAGCACCACGTTGATCACGAAGATCACCGCGAGGTGGATCGGGTCGACGCCAAGCTCGGTGAACATCGGGAAGACGATGGGCCCGAGGACGAGCATCAGGGGCAGCGGCTCCATGAAGGTGCCCAGCGCCAGCAGCAGCACGTTGAAGAGCAGCAGCAGGACGTTGACGTTGCCGGAGATGGCGAGCATTGCCGAGGTCACCAGCTCGCCGAAGCGCTCGAGGACCGAGAGGGCCGAGAACATCTGCGCCATGCCGACGGTCAGCATGATGATCGAGGTCACGAGCGCGGCGCGCGCGGCGCAGTCGACCAGCGAGCGCAGGGACAGCGTCCGGAAGACGACGAGGCCGAGCAGCACGACGTAGCCGACGAGGATGGCGGCCGCCTCCGTCGGCGTGGCGACGCCGCTCGCCATGGCGCGCACCACGACCAGCGGCGCGGCCAGCGGCAGGATCGCGGCCAGGATGGCGGCGCGCCGCTCGCCCCAGTCGGCGCGCGGCTCGACCGGGTAGCCGCGCCCGCGCGCGATCCACCACGTGATCGCGAACATCGACAGGCTCATCAGCGTGCCCGGGATGATCCCCGCGAGGAAGAGCTTGCCCACCGACAGGTTCATGATCGCGCCGATCAGCACGAACGAGATCGACGGGGGCACGATCGGGCCGACGGTCGAGGCGGCGGCGATCACGGCGCAGGAGAAGCCCACGGGGTAGCCGCGCTTCGTCATCTGCGGGATCAGGACGGTGCCCGTCGCCGCGGCGTCCGCGATCGCCGAGCCGGAGATCCCGGCCATGCCGTAGTTCGAGACCACGCCCACGTTCGCGAGCCCGCCGCGGACATGGCCGACGAAGGCGGAGGCGACGCGCACCAGCCTCTGCGTGACCCCCGCCTCCGTCATCAGCTCGCCCGCGAAGAGGAAGAGCGGGATCGCGAGCAGCGCGAAGCTGTCGACGCCGTCGAAGACATAGAGCGGGAAGCTCACGTAGTTGGCGTCGTCCACGAGGATGTCGGAGAGGACCAGGTAGCTGAGGCAGGCGAATCCGATCGCCCAGGCGACCTCCATGCCCAGCATGATGAAGGCGATGAGCAGGACGATGAGCGTCGCAAGCAGCATGGTTCAGCCCATCCCCGCGCCGGCCTGCTGCGCGTCGCGGACGTCTTCCCCGGTGCGCATTGCGCGCAGCACGCCGAGAAGCCGGCGCGCCTGGTAGATCGCGGCGATGCCCAGCCCGCCGATCATTGGGATCACGAGCACCGCCTCGCTCCAGCCGGTCGACAGCATCGTCGTCCCCCACTTGAGGCGGAGCAGGGGCACGGTGAACCAGGACAGCACGCCGATCATCGCCAGGACGAGGACGTGCATCAGCGCCTCGTTGGCGAGCCGCAGCGGGCGGGGCATCGCGTCGACAAGGCTCGTCACGCGGATGTTGAGGCCGAGCTTGATGGCGAGGCCGAGCGTCGCGAAGACCATCCAGACGAACAGCGTGCGGGGCACGTCCTCGGACCAGAGCGGAGGCCGGTTGAAGAAGTAGCGCGCCGCGACGACGTAGAGCATCGTCCCGGTCATCGCGAGCATCAGGAACGCGCCGGCGAGCCAGAAAACCCGGTCGACGAAGGTCCTCGGCCGCATGCCGCCTTCGGACATCGATGCTCGCCTCTCGCTGGTCGGATGAACGCTTCGGGCAGGGCCATCCCGCGCCGTGGACGGGACCCCTGGCGCCGGACGGCGGGCATAATGTCGGCGCCCCGTCGCTCGCGCAACATGGATGCCGCGGGGGGCGGCGCGCGCCATGGTTGCGCGGCGTCCGCGACGCTGCCAGTTTCCAATGCATGAAGAGCGAAAGCGCAGGGGCGCCCGCGGGCGCCGCGACGGTCGACCGGCACGAGATCGTTGCCGAGGTGACCTCGGCGATCCATTGCGCCAACTTCATCCAGGCGGGCCAGGTCTTCGTCTTCGACATGAAGGGCGTGATCAAGGCCGAGAAGTCGACGGCCAATCTCTGCCTCGGGATCCTCGCGCGCATCCAGCCCGGGCTGCTGATGGCGATGGACCGCGCGGCCGAGGGGCTCCACCCGGTCAGCCCGCGCTGGCGGAACTTCGACTGCTACGACCTCGGCATCGACCATGGCGGCATGGGCAAGGTCACGGTGAAGCTGCACCTGCGGGACGCCGCCACGCACGAGATCCTGCGCGAGCTCCCGCCTCCCGCCTGAGCCCGCGGCGCGGCGACGTCAGACGTCGATCTCGGCGCGCGGCGGCAGGTCGCGCATCATGACCGGCTGGTGCGTGTCCGACGTGCGCAGGTAGACGCGCGCGCGGGCCTTCTCGCGCCCGAGGTCCTCGCCCGTGTCGAGGCAGTCGAAGAAGCGCCAGATGCTGGTCACCGGGTTGAGCCCGTCCGCGGCGCGGTCGAAGGTCATGTAGAAGATGGCGAGCACCGGCGCGAGCAGGTGCATGCACAGGGGCGCCGTCGACTTCTCCGGCTTGACGCGGTGGCGCATGTCGAACACGACGACCTGGCCGGGCGCGACGCCGCAGCCGCAGCGCCCGTTCGAGGTGATCTCCAGCACCACCTCGAAGTCGTCGAGCCAGGTGTTGCCGAGGTGCCGCCGCACGCCGAGCAGGTGGCGCATCTCCGGGGAGATCCGGTCGAAGTCCTCGTCGCGGAGGCCGAGCGCGCGCTTGAGCGCCGCGCGCACGTCGCCCTCCAGGCGCATGCCGGGATCGGGATAGGGATAGAGCCCGGCTCCGGGCGCGGGTGGCTTGTCAGACATCGATGGCGATCGCGCGTCCCGCGCGCCTCCTGAGGTTCTTCTTGTCGAGGTCGTCGCCCGACGCCTCGTCGCCGACGACGTTGGCGAGGTTGCGGTAGGTCTCGGTGCGCAGGACCACGGCGATGTCGGTTCCATCCTCGAGCGCGAAGGGGAACTCGTGCCAGCACCCGACGCGCATGCAGAACCCCGCCGCGCCGTCGAAGCGGAAGGCCCGGATCGCGTCGAGCGCGGGGACGTCGCCGTCGGAGGGCGGCGCCATGGCGAGCACGAAGGGCCTGCCGCCGAGCGGCAGGAAGGCCTGCGTGTGCCTCCAGTGGCGTTCCATGTAGACGATCTCGAGGGGGCGACGCTCGAGGCGCACGACCGAGATGTCCGCCTGCGCGTCGGTGACGAAGGCGCAGGGCGAGCGCATCTCGCCGGGATAGAAGTTGAGTCGCCGGCCCGGGATGTCGGCGCGCGATGCGAGCATCCAGCCGAACGGCGCGAGGCTGGCGGCACCGGCCTCCTCCACCGCTATCCTGAAAGCCTCGCCACCCGCTTCCGCCACCGCACCCTCCGGAGAAGGCGCGCATTCAAGCCGTTCCCGGCGCCGGCGCCAAGCGCGATGCACGCGTGACGCGGCGCGCGTCGTGGCGCTAACCTCGCGCGACGAACATCGGGGGAGAAGGACACGATGCACGATCTGGTTCTCAAGGGCGGCAGGGTCGTCGATCCGTCGCAGGGCATCGACCGCGTCGCCGACGTCGCCTTCTCCGGCGGCAAGGTCGCGGCGATCGGCGACGGGCTGCAGGGCAAGGACGCGCGCGACGTGCGCGGCAGGATCGTGACGCCCGGCCTCATCGACCTCCATACCCATGTCTACTGGGGCGGCACCTCGCTCGGCGTGGCCGCCGAGCCGCTGGCGCGCAGCGGCGCGGTCACGACCTTCGTCGACGCGGGCAGCGCCGGGCCCGGCAACTTCCACGGCTTCCGCGCGCACGTGATCGAGCCCTCGCCCGTGCGCATCCTGCCGTACCTGAACCTGTCCTATCCCGGCATCTACGCCTTCTCGCAGCAGGTCATGGTCGGCGAGTCCGCCGACCTGCGACTGCTCGATGCGCGCGAATGCGCGCGCGTGGCGGAGGAGAACCGCGACCTGGTCCTCGGCATCAAGGTCAGGGTCGGGCGCGGCACCAGCAACGAGCTCGGCAACATGCCGCTCGAGATGGCGCTGGAGGTGGCCGAGGAGATCGGCATGCCGATCATGGCGCATCTCGACAACCCGCCCCCGTCGCGCAAGGACGTGCTGAAGCTCCTGCGCCCCGGCGACATCCTCACGCACTGCTTCCGCCCCTTCCCCAACGCCCCTGCCACGGCCGACGGCCTGGTGCGCGAGGAAGTGCTCGAGGCGCGCGCGCGCGGCGTCATCTTCGACATCGGCCACGGCGGCGGCTCGTTCGGGTTCAAGACGACGCGCGCGATGCTCGCCAACGGCTTCCTGCCGGACGTCATCTCGTCGGACGTGCACATCCTGTCCATCAACGGCCCCGCCTTCGACCTGCTGACCACGATGTCGAAGTTCCTCGTGCTGGGCCTCGACCTGCCGACCGTGATCCGCCTCTCGACCTCCAACGCCGCCTCCGCGATCCGCAAGCCGGAGCTGGGCACGCTGAAGCCGGGATCCGTCGGCGACGCCTCGATCCTCGAGCTGCGCGACGGCAGCTTCGAGTACCTCGACGTCATCGGCGAGAAGGTGGTCGGCAAGCAGCGCCTGCTCGCGGCCGGCGTGGTCGTCGGCGGCAGGTGGTGGCACCCGGCCTGAGCGCGGGAGCCGGCGCGCGGGTCAGCCCCCGCGCCGGCGCCCCGGCAGGACGTTGAGCGCGAGGCCGAGCACGATCGCGGCAGCGGCCGCTCCGCGCCACGGCCCCATCCGCTCGCCCAGGACCAGCGCCGAGAGCGCGATCGCGCCGACCGGCACGAGCAGCATGAAGGGCGCGACCTGGTGCGCCTCGTAGCGCCCGAAGAGCCGCGCCCAGATCGCGTAGGACAGCAGCCCCGACAGGATCCCGGAGTAGCAGCTCGCCAGCAGGAGGTCGCCGCGCAGGTCCGCGAAGGCCGCGACCAGGGGCGCGGCGCCGTCGGTGGCGAGCGACAGCGCGAGCAGGAGCGGCGCGGCGACGGCAGCCATCCACGCCGCGACGCCCACCGGGTCGGCGCCGCCGGCGCGGCGCAGGATGTAGTTGCCGATCCCGCCGG
>JBEGVV010000259.1:0-25284 GCA_041178225.1 Pseudomonadota bacterium
TCGGCGCGGCGATCGTCTTCGGCATGTCGAACAACAGGCGCATCCGCATCGCGCACCCGAACTGGGAGGCGGTCGGCTTCCGGCCGCAGGACGACGCCGAGGCCTGGCGCGACCGCCTCGCCGCCGAGGGCGTCGACGTCGACGGGCCGCTCCAGTGGTCGCGCCACGGCGGTGCATACGAAGCCAGGGACCACTGAGGGAGGGCGCGATGGATCTCGGGGACCTCGCGGGGAAGTTCGTCCTCGTCACCGGCGCCAGCCGCGGCATCGGCGCCGCGGTGGCGCGTGGCTTCGCCCATCACGGCGCGCATGTCGCCATCCACTGGCACAGCGCGCGCGCGGCGGCCGAGGCCGTCGCCGCCGATGCCCGCGCCATGGGGGTGCGCGCCGAGGCGATCCAGGCGGACCTCTCCGACGCCGCCGCGCCGGCGCGGCTGGTCGAGGAGGTCGTCGCGCGCTTCGGCCGCATCGACGTGCTGGTCAACAACGCGGGCGACCTCGTCGCCCGCCACGCGATGGTCGACACGCCCGACGAGATGCTGGAGGCGATCTACCGGCTCAACATCCGCAGCGTGGTCTCCGCCTCCAAGGCCGCGGTCGTCGCGATGAAGCGCCAGGGCGGCGGCACCATCATCAACACCTCGTCGCTGGCCGCGCGCAACGGCGGCGGCGGCGGCTCGATGCTCTATGCGGGATCGAAGGGCTTCGTGAGCACCTTCACGCGCGGCCTCGCCAAGGACGTCGCGCGCGACGGCATCCGCGTCAACGCGGTGGCGCCGGGCATCATCGAGACCGACCTGCAGGACCGGCATACCTCGCGCGAGGTGCTCGACCAGCTCGCGCGCGCGACGCCGCTGGGCCGCAACGCGCCCGCGGAGGATTGCGTGGGCGCCTACCTGTTCCTGGCCTCGGAGCGCATGAGCGGCTTCGTCACCGGCCAGGTGATCGAGGTCAATGGCGGGATCCTCATGCCCTGACGGGGCCGCGCCCCGGTCAGGACCCGCGCGGGCGGTCGGCGGGCAGGTTGTCGCGCACGATGCGGATCCGCGTGCCGCGGATCACCGCCACGCGGTCGCCCTCGCGCAGGCCTTCCTCGTTGCCCTGCACGACGGCGATGATCGCGCCGCTCTCCTCGCGCACCGTGAACTCGGTCGAGGTCTGCTCGGTGATCTTGCTCTCCGCCATCGAGCCGCCGACGGCGCCGAGCACGGCGCCGGCCGCCGCGCCGGCGAGGTTGGCGCGCGAGCCCTTGCCGAGCATCGAGCCGGCGACGCCGCCGAGCACGCCGCCGCCGATCATGCCTGCGCCGCTCTGCGTGCCCTCGACCTTCACCTCGCGCATGGCGAGGATCGTGCCGCGGCTCACGCGCTGTTCCTCGCCCGCCTGCGCGCGCGAATAGGTGTTGCCTGAATGCGTGGGCGCGCAGGCCGCGGCCGAGAACGCCGCGAGCATGGCGAGGAGGGCAAGGCCGGTCTTTCGGGTCATGGCGTGTCGCTCCGGTATCCTGGGGTGCCCGGACGGGGACGACCCCCGCCGCGAGAACGCGCGGGCATCATGCCTTGTTCCGCGCCTCAGCGCACGGCCATCCAGGCGAGGATCGCGGCGCCGAGGACGAGGCGGTACCACGCGAAGGGGGCGAATCCGTGGCGGGAGACGAAGGCCACCAGCCCGCGCACGACCAGCAGGGCCGAGGCGAAGGCGGCGGCGAACCCCACGGCGATGAGCCCGGCGTCGTCGAGCGAGAGCTCGGCGCGGTTCTTCCACAGAGAGAAGCTGGCGGCGGCGACCATGGTCGGCGCCAGCAGGAAGAACGAGAACTCCGTGGCCGCGCCCCTGCCGACGCCCAGCATCATCGCCCCCATGATCGTGGCGCCGGAGCGCGAGATGCCGGGGACCATGGCCACCGCCTGGCACAGGCCGACGAGCAGCGCGGTGCGCAGGGGCAGGGCGCCCGCGTCGAGGTGGCGAGGCGCCGGCGCGTTGCGCTCGATCCAGAAGATGGCGAGGGCGCCGACGATGAGCGCGGCGGCGACGACGCCGGGCGTCTGCATGGCCTTCACGAGCGGGTAGGCGAGGGCGCCGATCGCCAGCGCCGGCGCCAGCGCGACGAGGACGCAGAGGGCGAAGCGCCGCTCCGGCCCGCCGCGCAGCAGGTCCGCAACCATCCCGGCGATGC
The DNA here is from genome assembly GCA_041178225.1 of Pseudomonadota bacterium. Lineage (GTDB taxonomy): Bacteria > Pseudomonadota > Alphaproteobacteria > CACIAM-22H2 > CACIAM-22H2 > CAIOSQ01. Next base: position 2,176 of record JBEGVV010000259.1, read on the forward strand.
GCGCGCGGTAGTGCCAGCAGACGGCGGCGACCGCGCCCAGCTGGATCACGATCTCGAACGTCTTGCCCGGCGGGCCGCGGAACCCGATCGCCTCGCCGAGCACGATCAGGTGCCCGGTCGACGAGACGGGGATGAACTCGGTGAGGCCCTCGACGACGCCCATGAGGACGGCGCCGAGGAAGGCGGAGGGATCCATGGGCGGGGCCAGGCCGGGGTTGCGCGCGGCGGACTATGCGTCCGGCCCCGCGCGCCGTCCACAGCAGCGAGGTCAGGGCGCGAGGAAGCCGATCGCGTCCTCGAGCTGCACGACGTGGCAGTAGATCATGTTGATCGCCTCGAGCTCGGCGCGGTGGATCGCCTCGGTCGCCGCCGCGCAGCAATCCTCGACCACCACGACGCCGAAGCTCTCGTCGGCGAGGCTGCGCACCGTCGAGGACACGCACTGGTCGGTGAAGATGCCGGCCACCACGACGTTGCGGATGCCCATGTTGGACAGCACGAGGCGCAGGTTGGTGCCGGTCAGCGCGCTGTCGGTGGTCTTGGTGACCACGATCTCGTCGCCCCGCGGGGCGAGTTCGGGCACGACCTGGCTGTCGGGCCGGTCCATCGGCATCAGCAGGTAGTTGAAGCCCGGCTTCTTCTGGCTGAGCGACCGGTCGCGCCCGTCCTGCTTCAGGCACGCGATGCGCGCGAAGACGACCTCGACCCCGCGCGCGCGGCACGCGGCGACCAGCGCCGCCGTGTTCGGGACCACCGTGCCGCGCATGCGGTCGAGGAACGGCGCCCAGCGCGTCGCCTCGCGCGGGTCGTCCTTGGGCTCCAGGTAGGTGTTCTGGATGTCGATCACGAGCAGGGCCGTCTCGGCGTGGCGCAGCACGATGTCGTCGGGCTCCGGCGCCTCCTCGTAGTAGAAGGAGCGGTAGGCGGTCTTCCAGGAGCTCACGCGCGCCCTCCGCTCAGGCGCCGGTGCCGCCGACGGTCAGGCCGTCGAGCAGCAGCGTCGGCTGGCCCACGCCGACCGGCACGCCCTGCCCGTCCTTGCCGCAGGTGCCGATGCCGGGGTCGAGCGCGGTGTCGTTCCCGACCATCCGCACCTTCGTGAGCGCGTCCGGCCCGTTGCCGATCAGCATGGCGCCCTTCACGGCGGGGCCGATGCGGCCATCCTCGATCAGGTAGGCCTCGGAGGCGGAGAAGACGAACTTCCCGGAGGTGATGTCGACCTGCCCGCCGCCGAAGTTGACGGCGTAGAGGCCGCGCTTCACCCCGGCCACGATCTCGTCGCGCGCATACTTGCCGGGAAGCATCATCGTGTTGGTCATGCGCGGCATCGGGTGGTGCGCGAAGCTCTGCCGCCGGCCGTTGCCGGTGGGGCGCATGCCCATGAGCCGGGCGTTCTGCCGGTCCTGCATGTAGCCCGCGAGCCTGCCGTCCTCGATCAGGACGGTGCGCTGGGTCGGCGTGCCCTCGTCGTCGATCCCGAGCGAGCCGCGGCGGTCGGCGATGGTGCCGTCGTCCACCACCGTGACGCCCTCGCTCGCGATGCGCTGGCCCATCAGGCCCGAGAAGGCGGACGTCTTCTTGCGGTTGAAGTCGCCCTCGAGCCCGTGGCCGATCGCCTCGTGGAGGAGGATGCCGGGCCAGCCCGGCCCGAGCACGACCTGCATCTCGCCGGCGGGCGCGGGGACCGAGCCGAGGTTCACGAGCGCCTGGCGCAGGGCCTCGTCGACCGCCTCGCGCCAGCGCTCCGGCGAGACGACGCGCTCGAAGGCGAAGCGGCCGCCGGTGCCGTAGCTGCCGGTCTCCTGCCTGTCGCCGTCGCCGACGACGACCGAGACGTTGAGGCGCACCAGCGGGCGGATGTCGGCCAGGCGCTGGCCGCCCGCGCGCAGGATCTGGATCGCCTGCCACTCGCCAGCGAGGCTGGCCATCACCTGGCGCACGCGCGCGTCGCGCGAGCGGGCATAGGCGTCCATCTCCGCCAGCAGGGCGACCTTCGCCTCGAAGGACATGAGGCCGAGCGGGTTGGCGTCGGTGTAGAGGTGCCGGTTGGTGCCCGCCGGCGCCTCCGCGACGGTGCCGGAATGGCCGGCCTTGACCGCCCGCACGGTCGAGGCGGCGCGCGCCACCGCGGCGTTGGAGAGCTCGGTGGAGTGGGCGTAGCCGACGCTCTCCCCCGCCACCGCGCGCAGGCCGAAGCCCTGGCTGGTGTCGAAGGAGGCGCTCTTCAGCCGTCCATCGTCGAAGGCGAGCGCCTCGGACTGCCGGTATTCCAGGTAGGCCTCGCCGTCGTCCGCGCCCGCGAGCGCCTCGTCGACCTGGCGGCGCAGCGCGGCCTGGTCGAGCCCGCCGCGGGCGAAGAAGATGTCGTCGGTCTGGGCGAGGGCGCTCATGGCGGTGGGGTTCCTGTCTGGACGGGGAGCGGTAACCTAGTGGGATGCGCGCTGGATTTCAGCCCGGCTCGCGGCGCCGCCGCCCCGCGGCGTGGATGGACTTGCGACAAACGGTCGCGGGTCCCCGGGCGGCGGCGGGACGCGGTGGCTCCATGTCTTAGCGGCGTTGAGAATCCCGCCGGCGCTGGTGTAGGTTCCGCTCCGTTCCATCCGGGGAAGCCGGAAGCTAAGGCAATGATTCGTGCCAGCTTTCGCGCGATTCGGCGCAGAACGGGGCGAGAGGACCGCGCGAGGCGCGGGCGATCTCTCGTTCGCCATGAGTAATGACAACACGGATAGAGCCCATGCGTTGGATGTCTCGCGCTGCTGCGATCGCCCTCTCGGCGGCCGCCTCGATCCAGGCCGCCCAGGCTGGCCAACCCGTGCCGTGGGGGCTGGGGCTGCAGCCCGGCGCCTCGCCGATCAAGCACGAGATCGCCTGGTTCCACGACGCGCTGCTGCTGCCGGTCATCACGATCATCACGCTCTTCGTGCTGGCGCTGCTGCTCTACACGATGTCGCGCTTCAGCGCGGCGAAGAACCCGACGCCATCCCGCACCTCGCACAACACGACGATCGAGGTGCTGTGGACGGTGATCCCGATCGTGATCCTGGTGGTGATCGCGATCCCGAGCTTCCGCCTGCTCTACAAGCAGGACCGCGCCGTGAACCCGGACATGACCATCAAGGTCACGGGCCGCCAGTGGTACTGGCAGTACGAGTATCCCGACCACGGGACCTTCGTGATCGACAGCCGCATCGTCCGCGACAAGGACGGCAAGCCCGCCGGCGAGCCCCGCCTGCTCGAGGTCGACAACCGCCTGGTCGTCCCGGTCGGCGCGACCATCCGCACGCTCGTCGCCGGCGCGGACGTGATGCACTCCTTCTTCGTGCCGTCGCTCGCCGTGCAGATCTACTCGGTGCCCGGCCGCCTGAACGAGACTTGGTTCCAGGTCGAGAAGGAAGGCATCTACTACGGCCAGTGCAACCAGATCTGCGGCACCGACCACGCCTACATGCCGATCGCGATCGAGGCCGTGTCCAAGGCGAAGTTCCAGCAGTGGCTCGAGGAGGCGAAGAAGAAGTTCGCCGATTCCGCCGAGCCGCGCCCGCTGGCCATCGCCTCGGCCGACTGACGATCCAGATTCCCGAGCATCCCCGAGCGCCGGCCCCCGCGCCGGCCCCTTGAAGGAAGACCACGATGGCAAACGCCGCCCACGCCCATCACGACCACCACGACGACCACCACGGCCACCACCCGACCGGCTGGCGCCGCTGGGCCTACTCGACGAACCACAAGGACATCGGGACGATGTACCTGGTGTTCTCGATCTTCGCCGCGCTCCTCGGCGGCGCCTTCTCGGTCTGGATGCGCATGGAGCTGCAATCCCCGGGGATGCAGTACTTCTCCGACGGGCACCAGTGGAACATGGTGGTCACGGCGCATGGCCTGATCATGGTGTTCTTCGTCGTGATGCCGGCGCTGATCGGCGGCTTCGGCAACTGGTTCATCCCGCTGATGTGCGGCGCGCCCGACATGGCGTTCCCGCGCATGAACAACATCAGCTTCTGGCTGCTGCCGGTCGCCTTCCTGCTGCTGCTCGGCTCGGCCGTGCTCGGCGGCGGCGCGGGCGTCGGCTGGACGATCTACCCGCCGCTCTCCAGCGGGCAGTTCCATCCCGGCCCCGCCATCGACATGGCGATCCTGTCGCTGCATGTCGCGGGCGCGTCCTCGATCCTCGGCGCGATCAACTTCATCACCACGATCTTCAACATGCGCGCGCCGGGCATGACCATGCACCGCATGCCGCTGTTCCTGTGGGCGATGCTGATCACCGCCTTCCTGCTCGTGCTCTCGCTGCCGGTGCTCGCCGGCGCGATCACGATGCTTCTCACCGACCGCAACTTCGGCACGGCCTTCTTCCGTCCGGAGGGCGGTGGCGACCCGATCCTCTTCCTGCACCTCTTCTGGTTCTTCGGCCACCCCGAGGTGTACATCATGATCCTGCCGGCCTTCGGCATCATCAGCCACGTCGTGTCGACCTTCTCGAGGAAGCCGGTCTTCGGCTACCTCGGCATGGCCTACGCGATGATGGCCATCGGCTTCGTCGGCTTCGTCGTCTGGGCGCATCACATGTACACGGTCGGCCTCGACGTCGACACGCGCGCCTACTTCGTCGCGGCGACGATGGTCATCGCGGTGCCGACGGGCGTGAAGATCTTCTCCTGGATCGCCACGATGTGGGGCGGCTCGATCGAGTTCCGCGTCCCGATGGTCTGGGCGATCGGCTTCATCTTCCTGTTCACGCTGGGCGGCGTCACCGGCGTCGTGCTGTCGAACGCCGGCGCGGACATCGCGCTCCACAACACCTACTACGTGGTCGCGCATTTCCACTACGTGCTGTCGCTCGGCGCGGTGTTCGGGATCTTCTGCGGCTTCTACTACTGGTTCACGAAGATGAGCGGCCGCGAGTACCCGGAGTGGGCCGGCAAGTTCCACTTCTGGACGACCTTCATCGGCGTCAACCTGACCTTCTTCCCGCAGCACTTCCTCGGCCTGCAGGGGATGCCGCGCCGCTACCCCGACTATCCGGACGCGTTCGCGGGCTGGAACTACGTGTCCTCGATCGGCGCCTACATCGCCGCCGCGTCGACCGTGTTCTTCATCGTGTACACGATCAAGGTGCTGCGCTCCGGCAAGGTCGTCACCGAGGCCGACCCGTACCACCAGCCCGAGCCCACCCTCGAGTGGACCGTCGCCTCGCCGGCGCCGTTCCATACCTTCGAGGAAGTCCCGCGCGTGAGCGCCGGCTCGGGCCACTGATCCAGGCCCCGGTCCGGCAAGCGCGGCCGATGTCCGACGGCGACGTCGCACTCGAGACCTCCGGCGCCCGCCCGCTCCACGCGGAGGCGGGCGTCGGGGATTTCGTCGCGCTGCTCAAGCCGCGCGTGATGAGCCTCGTCGTGTTCACGGGGTTCGCCGGCATGGTCGCGGCACCCGGGCACATCCATCCGTTGCTCGCGGCGATCGCCGTGCTCTGCATCGCGGTGGGCGCCGGCGCGGCCGGCGCGATCAACATGTGGTACGACCGCGACATCGACGCGCTGATGACGCGCACGCGCGACAGGCCGATCCCCGCGGGCCGCATGGACCCCTCCGAGACCCTGGCCTTCGGCGTCGTGCTGTCGATCGGCTCGGTCCTGACGATGGCGCTGGCGGTGAACTTCGCCGCGGCCGCGCTGCTCGCGCTGTCGATCGGCTTCTACGTCTTCGTCTACACGATGTGGCTGAAGCGCCGCACGCCGCAGAACATCGTGATCGGCGGCGCCGCCGGCGCCTTCCCGCCGATGATCGGCTGGTCGGCGGTGACCGGCGATGTCGGCCTCGCCTCGATCGCGCTCTTCCTGATCATCTTCATGTGGACGCCCCCGCATTTCTGGGCGCTGGCCCTGTTCCGCGCGGGCGAATACGCACGCGCCGGCGTGCCGATGCTGCCGGTGGTCGCCGGGACGCGCGCCACGAAGCTCCACATCCTCGCCTATAGCGCGCTGCTCGTGCCGGTGGGCACGCTGCCGAGCTTCCTCGGGGTCACGGGCCTCGTCTATGCCGCGACCTCGGTCGTGCTCGGCCTCGTCTTCCTCGCCGGCGCCGTCGCGGTCTGGCGCGACGACGGCGACCGCGCCGCGAAGGCGCTGTTCGGGTACTCGATCATCTACCTCTTCCTGCTGTTCGCGCTGGTCATGATCGACCGCGTGCCGGCGCCCGTCCCGTGAGCGCGATGGCCCAGGACGATCCGCTCGCGCGCCGCCAGCGTGCCAAGAACCTCGCCGTCGGCCTCACCGTCGCCGGGTTCTGCGTGATGTTCTTCCTGATCACCATCGTGCGCATGGGGATGCGATGAGCAGCGGACGCAACCGCTCGAACGCGCGCGTCGGCGTCGCGCTCGCCTGCCTCGCCGGCGGGATGGTCGGCCTGTCCTTCGCGGCCGTGCCGCTCTACCGCTGGTTCTGCCAGGTCACGGGCTTCGGCGGCACGACGATGCGCGCCGAGCGCGCGCCCGAGGCGCCGGGCGAGCGCGTCATCACCGTGCGATTCAACGCCGACGTCGCGGGCAACGACCTGCCCTGGCGCTTCCAGCCGCTCGAGCGCCAGGTGACGCTGCGCGTGGGCGAGGAGCGCCTCTCCTTCTACCGCGCCACGAATGTCGGCCAGGCGCCGGTCGTGGGCACCGCGACCTACAACGTGACGCCGCACAAGGCCGCGCCGTACTTCCACAAGCTCGCCTGCTTCTGCTTCACCGAGCAGGAACTCGCATCGGGCGAGAGCATGGACATGCCCGTCTCGTTCTTCGTCGATCCCGCCATCGCGCAGGATCCGAAGATGCGCGGCGTCGACACCATCACCTTGTCCTACACGTTCTTCCGCGCGCTCGACGCCCAGCCAAGGGCGGAGGGCGCGCGCCGGTCCGCGGACGCGGGGAGCGTCCCGGCGCCGGTCAATTGAGGCATTCCGCCAGAAACCTTCAGCGACCAGAGCACGCGTCAGGGAGATCGACATGGCCAGCACCAGCCACGGCACCGGGATGAAGACGCCCTACCACCTCGTCGAGCCGAGCCCCTGGCCGCTCGTCGGCTCGATCGCGGCGCTCGTGCTGTCCTTCGGCACGATCTCGTTCCTGCACCCCTCGGTCTTCGGCACGGGCCTCGAGCCGCTGCTGAAGGCGCTTGGCCCCTGGAAGATCCTCGCCGGGATCGGCCTCGTGCTCTTCACGATGTTCGGCTGGTGGAGCGCGGTCGTGAAGGAGTCCGGCACGCCGGGCCTGCACAGCCCGGTCGTGCGGCTGGGCCTTCGCTACGGCATGTTCCTGTTCATCGCCTCGGAGGTGATGTTCTTCGTCGCCTTCTTCTGGTCGTTCTTCCACTTCGCCCTCTACCCGGAGCACACCGAGACCGGGATGTGGCCGCCCAAGGCCGTCGTCACCTTCAACGCCTGGGGGCTGCCGTTCCTGAACACGGTCATCCTGCTGACCTCCGGCACGACCGTCACCTGGGCGCACCACGCCCTGCTCGAGGGCAACCGCTCCGGGCTGATCTGGGGCCTGCTGCTGACGGTGCTCCTCGGCGTGCTGTTCACGGTGCTGCAGGCCTTCGAGTACAGCCACGCGCCGTTCTCGTTCAAGGACGGGATCTATCCGTCGGTCTTCTTCATGGCGACGGGCTTCCACGGCTTCCACGTGATCGTCGGCACGATCTTCCTCGCGGTCTGCCTGGTGCGCGCGATCAAGGGCCAGTTCACGCCGGAAAAGCATTTCGGCTTCGAGGCGGCGGCCTGGTACTGGCACTTCGTCGACGTGGTGTGGCTTTTCCTCTTCGCCGTCATCTACTGGTGGTACGCGGCGGCCGTGACCATCGGCTGAAGCGACGGGCGGCGGGACGACCGATGGCGGCCGTCCCGCCCCTGCGCGCGGGGGCCCGCTGCCGCTGCCCGCGCCGCGGCGAGGGGTTGCCCCTCGCCATCCTCCTGCTCGGCGCGCTCGCGGTTACCGCCGCGCTGGCGGTCGAGGCCAAATTGTCGCCGCCGCTCTGGATACATGCGGTGCTCTGGCCCATCTTCACCCTCGGCGGCGCGGTCGCCATGCGCCCCCCCGAGGCGCCGCTGATCGCGCTGCAGTTCCTCCACCGCGACCCCTGAGGCTGCCATGCAGGCGCTGCTGCGCGATTTCAGGCCCAGGCCCTGGCCGAGCGCCATCGCCGGCATCGGCGTCCTGGTCCTCCTCTGCCTTGGCACCTGGCAGGTCACCCGCCTGTTCGAGAAGCGCGAGATCAACGGCCTGCGCGCATCGCGCCTCGCCATGGCCGAGGCGCCGCTGCCGGCGGCGCTGCCGGACCCGTCGTCCTGGGAATTCCGCCGCGTCGTCGCGACGGGCAGGCTGCGCCACGAGCGCGAGCTCTACCTGCCCTGCCGCTCGCAGCGCGGCAACGAGGGCACCTGCGTGCTCGTCCCGCTGGTCCGCGCGGAAGGCCCGCCCGTCCTGGTGAACCGCGGCTGGGTGCCGCCCGCGCGCAAGGATCCCGCGCGCCGCCCGGCGGCACAGGCGGAGGGCGAGGTCCGGCTCGCCGCGGTGCTGCGCGTCTCGACGCAGCGCACCCGCTTCATGCCGGACAACGATCCCGGTCGAAACGTCTGGTTCTCCTACGACCTCCCGGCCATGGCGGCGGCGCTCGGGATTGCCGAGTTCGCGCCCTACTACCTGGAGGCCGCGCTCGATCCCGCCCCGGCGGAGGGCGCGCCGCTCGGCGGGCAGACCCGCTTCCAGCTGCCCGACAACCACCTTGGATACGCATTCACCTGGTATGCGCTCGCCATCGCGCTCGCGGTGATCTTCGTGCTGTCGCAGCGAACGGGGGACAAGCCATGACGCCAGCCCGCCTCGCGCGGGCCGCGGGCGCGGGGCGCGACGGTTGAGCCTGCGCTCGACATCCTGGCTGGCGATCGATGGCGATCGCAGGCTTGGCCCCGTCGCGCGCGCCGGCTATCTCGCGGGCAACGCGCTGCGCAACGCCTTGTCCGGCGCGCCCGGCGACCTCGCCCTCGAGCGCTTCGCCGGCCCCATCGCCCCGGCGGATGAAGTGGCGCCGTCCCCCTCGCGCCTGCTTTGCGAGCACCACCTCGCCTCGATCGGCCTCGAGGGCTTCGCCGTCGCCGCCGGCGGCCTGCGCATGCACGAGATGGGATGCGGTTCGGGTCGCGCCGGACGCCTGGCCAGCGCCGCGGCCATATCCCCGATCCGCTATCGCGGCTTCGACGTCGCGCGCCGCGCGGCCTGGGACGAGCCGATGCCTGGCGCGTCCATGGCCGTCTTCGACGGCGAGGACTTCGCCGGCACGATCGCGCCCGACGACAACTTCTTCTTCTCCCAATCCGCCGCCGAGCACATCCCGGGCGACCTCGCCTATTTCGACGCCGTTGCGAGGGCCTGCGCGCGCGCTTCAGGGCCGACGCTGCAGGTCCACTACCTGCCGGCGGCGACGTGCCTGCGCCTCTATCTCTTCCACGGCCTGCGCCAGTATCCGGCGGCCGCGCTCCGGCGCATCGCCGCGCTGCAGGCACCGGACGCGCGCAGCGTCGCCGTGGCGCTGGGCGGTCCGGCCTGCGCCGACGTGCATTGGCGCTGGATCACGCTGCCGATGATCCGGCGCCGCCCCGACAGGCGCGCCGCCGACCCGCGCGGCTACGCGCGGGAACTGGCTGCCGCGATCGCATCCGACGCCGCCGCGCCGCCGGGGAAGGCCATGTTCTGGGCCTTCGTCGTGCGCCGCGGGTTCCCGTCCCATCCAGTGCAGGAAGACGACCGATGACGCAGGCCTATGGCGAGCTCGAACGCATCTTCCGCCGCCTCGCGCTGCTGGGCGAGGCCTCCGGCGTCCTGCAATGGGACATGGCGGCCGTCATGCCCGGGGGCGGCGCCGAGATACGCGGCGAGCAGCTCGCCGAGCTGCGCGTGATCGCGCACGAGACGCTGACCCATCCGCGCGTGGCCGAGCTCCTCGACCGCGCCGAGCGCAACGAGGCGGGCGCGCTCGAGGGCTGGCGCCTCGCCAACCTGCGCGAGATGCGCCGCGCGTGGCGGCATTCCAACGCGCTTCCGGCGGACCTCGTCGCGGCGATGTCGCGCAGCGTCTCCGAGTGCGAGATGCAATGGCGCGAGGCGCGCAAGGCCGACGACTTCGAGGGGCTGCGGCCGAGGCTGCAGCGCGTCCTCGACCTCGTCGTCGAATCCGCGCGCATCAAGGCCGAGGCCTTCGGCGTCGCCCCCTACGACGCGCTGATCGACGAATACGAGCCCGGCGCCGACGCGGCCTCGATCGAGGCGACCTTCGGCCAGCTCGCCGCCTTCCTGCCGGGCATGATCGAGGAGATCATCGCGCGCCAGGCGCGCGGGCCCGCGATCCTGCCGCCGCGCGGCCCCTTCCCGGCGGAGCGCCAGCGCGCGCTCGCGGAGAAGCTCATGGCCGCGGTGGGCTTCGACTTCGCGCATGGCCGCCTCGACACCAGCCACCACCCGTTTTGCGGCGGCGTGCCCGAGGACGTGCGGATCACCACGCGCTGGGACGAGCAGGACTTCACGCGCGGGCTGATGGGCGTCCTGCACGAGACCGGGCACGCGATGTACGAGCGCGGACTGCCCCCCGCGATGCGCCTGCAGCCGGCGGGCGCGGCGCGCGGCATGGCGCTGCACGAGAGCCAGTCGCTTCTGGTCGAGATGCAGGCCTGCCGCAGCCGCGAGTTCGTGTCCTTCCTCGCGCCGCTCGCCGCCGAGGCCTTCGGCGGCGCGGGCCCGGAATGGGGCGTCGACAACCTCCATCGCCTCTACACGAAGGTCTCGCGCGGGCTGATCCGCGTGGATGCCGACGAGGCGACCTATCCGTGCCACGTGATCCTGCGCTTTCGCCTCGAGCGCGCGCTGGTCGCCGGCGACATGAAGCTCGCCGACCTTCCCGGCGCCTGGAGGGCGGGCATGCGCGAGCTCGTCGGCATCGAGCCGGTGGACGACCGCGACGGTTGCCTGCAGGACATCCACTGGCCGGGCGGCGCCTGGGGCTATTTCCCGACCTACACGCTGGGCGCGCTCGCCGCGGCGCAGTTCTTCGAGGCCGCGGTCGCGGCCGTTCCCGGGATCCCCGACGCCCTGTCGCGTGGCGACTTCGCGCCGCTGATGTCCTGGGTCCGCCCGCATGTCCACGCGAAGGCCTCGACCGATTCGACGGCCGCGATCGTGGAGGCCGCAACCGGGCGCGGGCTCGGGGTCGACGCCTTCCGCCGGCACCTCGAGCGACGCTACCTCGCGCGCTGAGCGCCCCTAGGGGCCCAGGAACAGCGCCGCGCCGGGCGCGAGCGTGACGCTGGCGCGCGCGCCCACGTCGAGCAGGGCGTCGCCGCTGCGGAAGGGCGCGTCGACCGCGATCTCGTCGGCGCCCATGGCGACGCCGTAGCGCACCGTCGCGCCCAGGAACTCGCGATGCACGACGACGCCGGACAGGCCGCGCGCGTCGTCGCGCGCCGGGCCCAGCGCCGCGTCCTGCGGGCGGAAGACGAGCTTCGCCGAAGCCGGCACGACGGTCCCCGCCGGCACGTCCATGCGCGCGCCGCCGCGCGTCTCGAACGCGCGCCCGCCCTCGACGAGGCCGCCATCGAGCATGTTCGCGCTGCCGAGGAAGCCGGCGACGAAGAGGTTGGCCGGGCGCGCGTAGAGCTCGATGGGCGTGCCGACCTGCTGCACCACGCCCTCGTTCATCACGGCGATCCGGTCGCAGATCGTGTTCGCCTCCTCCTGGTCGTGGGTGACGAAGATCGTGGTGATGCCGAGGCGCTTCTGCAGGTCGCGCAGCTCGCGGCGCACCTGCACGCGCAGCTTCGCGTCGAGGTTGGAGAGCGGCTCGTCGAGCAGCAGGACCTTGGGCTCGATCGCGATGGTGCGCGCCACGGCGACGCGCTGCTGCTGGCCGCCGGAGAGCTGCGAGGGCTTGCGCTCGCCGAGCGCCGCGAGCCCGACGCGCTCGAGCGCGGCATCGACGCGGCGCTCGACCTCCGCGCGCGGCAGGCGGCGCTCCTCGAGGCCGAAGGCCACGTTGCGGCGCACGCTCATGTGCGGCCAGAGCGCGTAGGACTGGAAGACCATGCCGACGTCGCGCTTCCACGGTGGCAGGCCGCCGATGTCCCGGCCGCCGACCTCGACCGTGCCGCGATCGGCCTGGGCGAAGCCCGCGATGAGGCGCAGCAGCGTGGTCTTGCCGCAGCCCGAGGGGCCGAGGAAGGCGAAGAGCTCGCCCGGCGCGACCTCGATGCTGACGTCCCGGAGGATGCGGCTCGGTCCGTAGGACAGGTCGACGCCGCGGATGGAGATGCCCGCCGCCGTCATGCGCTTCCTCCCTTTCTCCTGTGGTCGCGCTCGGCGACGAGATGCGCCGCGAGCGTGCACGCCGCGACCAGCAGCACCGCGATGACGCCAAGCGCCGCGCCCGGCCCGCGCCCCGCGGCCGACTGCATGAAGACGTAGAGGCCGTAGGCGAGTGGCGCGTCGGAGTTGCTCTGCACGAGCATCAGCGTCGCCGAGAGCTCGACCGCGGCGGTCGAGAAGCTCGTGACGAAGCCCGCGAGGATGCCGCCGGTCATCAGCGGCACCACGATGCGGCGCAGCGTGCGCGCCTTGTCGGCGCCGAGGTTCTCCGCCGCCTCCTCGAGCGAGGCCGAGATCTGCTGCATCGCCGCGTGGCAGGCGCGCAGCGCGTAGGGCAGGCGGCGTATGGCGAGCGCGAGCACGATCATGATCCAGAGCGTGGCCAGCGGCTGGCCGCCCGGCAGCTGCACGCCGTAGAAGCAGCGCAGGTAGCCGATGCCAAGCACGAGGCCGGGGATGGCGAGCGCCGCCATCGCCGTCCAGTCGAGCCATTCGCGCGCGACGAGCTTCGTGCGCAGCACGAGGTAGGCGATCGCCGTGCCGAGCACCACGTCGATGGCGCCGGCCAGGCTCGCGTAGACGAGGGTATTGGCGATGTAGGTCGAGCTCTCGCCGAAGACCCGCGCGTAGTGGGCCGTGGTGTAGGCGTCGGGCAGGGGCGCGAAGGACCACACCGTGGCGAAGGACAGCAGCAGCAGGCCCAGGTGCGGCGACAGCACGAGCAGCAGGATCAGCCCGACCGCGCCCCAGGCGAGCGTCGCCTCGCCGCGCGACAGGCGCCTGCGCGCGAGCCCGCCGCCGCCGCGCTGCGTCGTCGAGAAGTCGCGCCCGCGCGTCGCGAGCGCGGAAAGCCACATCGCGCCCACCGAGGCGACGACCAGCACGACCGAGATCACGTACCCCATCGGGTCGGCGATGCCGATCGAGGTCACGCGCAGGTAGGCCTGCGGCGCCAGCATGTCCTTGACGTTGAGGAGCAGCGGCGTGGCGAGGTCGTCGAAGACCTTCACGAAGACCAGCGAGGCGCCGGCGAGGTAGCCCGGCATCGCAAGCGGCAGGACGATGCGGCGGAACAGCCGGAAGCCCGAGCTGCCGAGGTTCTGCGCGGCCTCCTCCATCGCGCGGTCGATGTTGCGCAGCGAGGCCGAGAGGTTGATGAGGATGAAGGGGAAGTAGTGGAGCGACTGGACGAAGATGACCCCGTTCAGCCCCTCCATGAAGGGGATCTTGAAGCCGAGCCACTCGTCGAGCAGCAGGTTGACGCTGCCGTTGCGGCCGAAGAGCAGCTGCATCGCGACCGCGCCCACGAAGGGCGGCATGATGAGCGGCAGGAAGCCGAGCGTCTGGACCAGCGCCGCGCCGCGGAACTCGAAGCGCGTCGTGACGATGGCAAGGGGCAGGGCCAGCGCCGAGGCCCAGACCACCGACATCGCGGACACGTAGGTCGAGTTCCACAGCGACCGCACGAAGAGTTCCGTGCGGAAGAAGTCGGCGAAGTTGACGAGCGTGAAGGCGCCCGTCCCCTTCTCGGTGAAGGCGACGTACATCACGGTCCCGACGGGCAGGACCAGGAAGACGGCCAGGAAGGCCGCGATCAGCGCCGCGGCCGCGACCTGCCCTGGCGTCGCGCCCTTCACCGCGCGAGCTTGAGCGCTTCGTCGGCCTTCTGCCTCGCCTGCGCGTAGCGCTCGCGGCCGAAGGCGGCCCATTGCTGCTCGAGCTCGGCCTGGCGCGCGCCCTTCTGGCTGCCGCCGGCGAACGCGCCGCGGATCTCCGGCGACGCGGCCTGCGCGGCCGTCACCGGCATCGCGGCGACGAGGTCGCGGGCCTCGCCCGCGAGCCTGCGCGCGGCGGCGTTGTCCTTGCGCGCGAGCGCGGCGTCGACCTCGTGCAGCGTCTTCGTCACGGCCTTGAGCGCGTCGAGCTGGAAGGTGACCAACTGGTCGAACAGCGTGTCGACCGCGGCGGTCCGGCTCTCCGACAGGTCGGCGTCGAAGGGCATGAGCTTGCCGAGCCGCGGGTCGGTGAAGGGGTTCGGGTAGTCCGCCGGCGCCTTGGCGTAGACGGCGGGGTTCACGGGCAGGCGGCGGATGCTCGGCTCGAGCAGCACCTCCTGCCCGGCGGGAGAGAGGAGGAACTCGATGAAGGCCTCGGCGCCCGCGCGGTTCGGCGCGTTGGCGACGATGGCGACGTTCGCCGGGACGATCGTGCTCACGCTCGGGTAGACGAACTTCACGGGGAAGCCCGAGGCCTGCGCCGAGAAGGCGAAGAAGTCGATCACGATGCCGACGCCGACCTGGCCCGAGTTGACCGCCTCGGGGACGCCGAAGCTGCGCTCGGTGACCTGGCGGAAATTGCCCGCCATCTCCTTGATCGTGCGCCAGCCCTTGTCCCAGCCCTCGCCCTGCAGGATCGCCTCGATCGTCAGGTGCGTGGTGCCCGAGCGCGAGGGCGCGGCGATCGAGACGTGGTCGTGGAAGGCGGGCTTCGCGAGGTCCTGCCACTCGCGGGGCTCGGGCAGGCGGTTGGCGCGCGCGTAGCGCTCGTTCCACATGATGCCGTAGCCGGAGGCGGCGAAGCCGAAATAGAAGCCGTCGCGGTCGTTGATCGGGTAGGCGCCCACCTTCTCGGGGATGCCGGTCGCCTTCGGGCTGTATTGCTGCAGCAGCTTCTTGCCCTTGAGCACCTCGAACGCGTCGGGCGCCGAGGCCCAGAACAGGTCGACCTGGTTGCCCGCGCGCGTCTCCTCGAGGAACTTCACGCCCGCGTTGGTGTTGCGGTTCTGCACCTCGAGCACGGCGCCGGGGACGGCCTTCTCGAAGGCGCGCTTGACCGGGTCGGTGACGTCCTTGGCGAAGGAGGTCACCACCGTGACCTTGCCCGACTGGGCATCGGCGCCCTGCATCGAGGCGAGGAGGCCTAGGGCGGAGATGGCTACGGCGAGGCTGCGGCGGGTCTGCATGGGCGTCTCCCTGCTGTTCGATTTCGCGAGTAGATAGGCGATGCCGGCGCGGTGTCGATGGCTCAGGCGCTCGTCAGGCCTGCGTTCAGCTTCGGCACCTCGACGCGCACGCTGACGTCGATCGGCGAGCGGCAGGCCTGGTTGACGCGCACGTCGCCCACCGCGCTCACCAGCATGAAGGCGTCGGGCGGCGAGAGGCCGAGGCGTTCGCCCAGCAGGTCGATCATGCCGCGCACGGCCAGCTCCGAGGCCTCCTCGTAGGTCGGGGCCGAGGCCGCCTGTATGAGCAGGTCCGGCGTCTCCATCCACGGCCATTCGCGTGCCGCGCCCTTGGCCAGGCTCACCCTGAGATGCACGCGCGCGCCGATCTCGACGCCCGTGCCGCAGACCTCGCCGTCGCCCATCGAGGCATGGACGTCGCCGACATAGAGATGCGCGCCCGGCACGCGCACCGGCAGGTGGACGCGCGTGCCGGGCCGGATGCGGTTGTTGTCCATGTTGCCGCCATGGCGGCCGCAATAGGCGCTGCCGATCGGCGGGCCGTCGGTCGCGGTGGCCAGCACGCCGACCATCGGCCGCACGGGGATGCGAAGCCGGTCGAAGTGGATCGTGCCGTCGACGACGTCGACGATCTTGGCCACCGGCTGGTTCACGAGGTTGCGCACCAGCCCGAAATCCGGCTTCACGATCAGGAAGCCGTAGGAATCGAGCTCGATGCCGAGGACGTCGATCGCCAGCGCGTCGCCGGGCTCGGCGCCGCGCACGCGGATCGGGCCGGTGGCGGGGTTCGTCTTGGGGAAGGGATCGCGGAAGTCGGGCGCGGAGAGCATGACCTCCTCGGCCTTGCGGAGCCGGCCGGTGCGCGCGTCATGCGTCTCGACCATCAGCTCGGCCGGGGCGTCGACCTCGAGCAGGGGCGGGTCGGAGGCGTCGATCTTGTAGGAGACGCGCTCGCGCCCGAGTTGATGCAGCCTGCCGCGGTCCATCCCGTCCTCCGTCGCGTGGGTCCCTGACTCTAGTCGCGCCGGCCCGCCCCGGTCGATGGCGCCGGTCGCCATGCGGCGGGCCGGGGGCGGCTTGCGCCTTGACTGGATGGCGGCGCGGCGCGATGAGACAGGGCGCTCGCTGGCTGGGCACCCTCGTCCTGCCGCCATCCGCGCGGCCTTCCATCCCCCGCGACGGCATCCCGGAGCGCATCGCTTGCTCGACCTCTGCATCGCGGCCACCGGGCTGGTCGTGGGCCTCCTCGTCGGCCTGACCAGCATCGGCGGTGTCCTCGTCGTCCCGGTGCTCGTGGTCCTGCTCGGCCTGTCGCCGCATGACGCGATCCCCGCCGCGATGGCCTCTTTCGTGGCGCCGACCGCGATGGCGCTCCTGCTCGTCCACAGGCGTGGCGAGCTCGACCTGCCGGCCTGCGCGGCAAGCTGGCTCGGCGCGGCGCCCGGCGCGCTGGCCGGGGCCGCGCTCCTGCCGCTGGTGCCCATCGCCGCGCTGCTCGGGGGGATCACGGCCATGCTCGCGGCCAGCGCGCTGCGCGTCTTCCTCCGGCCGCCCATGCCGGCGGGGACGGGCTTCCAGCCGCCGCGCCGCGAGCTGGCGCTGGCCGGCCTCGCGGTCGGCGCGATCTCGGCGCTGACGGGCACGGGAGGCCCGGTGGCGCTGATGCCGATCCTGGGCTGGCGTGGCGTGGACCCGCGCCGCGCGGTGATGCTCTGCCAGGGCATCGCCCTGCCGGTCACGGGCTTCGCCAGCCTCGGCTTCGCGTTCGGGGCGGGCCCGGACTGGAGGCTGGTCGGCCTCCTTGCGGCCTCCACGACGCTTGGCGTCGTGCTCGGCATGCGCGCCGCGCCGCGCGTCGCGACGCACGCCCTGTCGCGCCTGATCGGCGCGATGATGGCCGTCGCCGCGGCGATCATCGCGGCGCGCCTGGCATCCGGCTGAGCTGCGGCGGCGGGGGCGGCATTGCGCCGCCGGGGGCGAGCAACTAGCCTCCCCGGTCCTCGACCATCTCCGACCGGGAAGTCTCGCTTGCGCTACGTCTCCACACGCGGCGGCGCCAGGCCGCTGGCCTTCGACGACGTCCTCCTCGCCGGCCTCGCGCCCGATGGCGGGCTCTACGTGCCCAAGGAATGGCCGCGGCTGACGGCGGCGCAGATCGCGGACCTCGCGGGCAGGTCCTATGCCGAGATCACCTTCCGCGTGCTCAGGCCGTTCGTCGGCAACGCGATCCGCGCCGACGACCTCGAGGCGCTGGTCGCCGACGCCTATGCCGGCTTCGGCCACGAGGCGGTGGCGCCGCTCAAGCAGCTCGGGCCGAACGACTTCCTGCTCGAGCTCTTCCACGGCCCGACCCTCGCCTTCAAGGACTACGCGCTGCAGGTGGTCGGGCGCCTCTTCGACCACGTCCTGCGGAAGAAGGGCGCGCGCGTCACCATCGTCGGCGCGACCTCGGGCGACACCGGCTCGGCCGCGATCGAGGCCTGCCGCGACCGCGAGGCCATCGACATCTTCATCATGCACCCGAAGGGCCGCACCTCGGAGGTGCAGCGCCGGCAGATGACGACCGTGCTGTCGCCCAACGTCCACAACATCGCGCTCAAGGGGACCTTCGACGACTGCCAGGACCTGCTCAAGGCCATGTTCGCCGACGTCGCGTTCCGCGACCGCTTCGCGCTCTCGGCGGTGAACTCCATCAACTGGGCGCGCGTGGCCGTTCAGGTCGCCTACTACGTCGCCTCGGCCGTGGCGCTCGGCGCGCCGCGCCGGCGCGTCGCCTTCACCGTGCCGACGGGCAATTTCGGCAACATCTTCGCCGCGCACGCGGCGCGCCGCATGGGCCTGCCCATCGCCTCGCTGGTCGTCGCGTCCAACCGCAACGACATCCTCTGGCGCACCATCGCGAAGGGCGACATGTCGCTCGCCGGGGTCGAGCCAAGCCTCAGCCCGTCGATGGACATCCAGGTCTCCAGCAACTTCGAGCGGCTGCTCTTCGAGCTCTGGGGCCGCAGGGGCAAGGCGACCGCCGCGCTGATGACGCGCTTCCGCGCCGAGCGCCGCGCCGAGATCCCGGCTGCGAAGCTCAAGGCGCTGCGCGCGGGCTTCGCGGCCGGGCGCTGCTCCGACGAGGAGACGATCGAGACGATCCGTCGCGTGCACCAGCGCACCGGCGAACTGCTCGACCCGCATGGCGCCGTCGCGGTCCATGTCGCGGGCATCGCGCGCGGGCGGCGCGACGTGCCGATGGTGGCGCTGGCCTGCGCGCACCCCGCGAAGTTCCCCGACGCGGTCGAGCGCGCGACGGGCGTGCGCCCGGCGCTGCCGGCGCGGCTGGCCGACCTGCACCAGCGCCGCGAGCGCGTGAGCGTGCTGCCCAACGACCTGCGCGCGGTCGAGGACTTCGTCGCGGCGCGCGCGAGGGCGCGATGAGCGTCCGCGTCTCGCGCCTCGCCAACGGCCTGACGGTCGCGACCGACCGGATGGAATCGGTCGAGACGGTCTCGGTCGGCGTCTATGTCGACGTCGGCACGCGCCACGAGAGCGCCGAGACCAACGGCGTCGCGCACGTGCTGGAGCACATGGCGTTCAAGGGCACGACGCGGCGCAGCGCGCGCGACATCGCCGAGCAGGTCGAGGCCGTGGGCGGCCAGATGAACGCGCATACCGGGCGCGAGCAGACCGCCTACTACGTCAAGCTGCTCAAGGAGGACCTCGAGCTAGGCGTCGACATCATCGCCGACATCCTGCTCGATTCCGTCTACGCGCCGGAGGAGCTGGAGCGCGAGCGCGGCGTCATCCTGCAGGAGCTCGGCCAGGTCGAGGACACGCCCGACGACGTGATCTTCGACCGCTTCTCCGAGGTGGCCTATCCCGGCCAGGCCGTCGGCCGCCCCGTGCTGGGCAAGGCGGACATCATCGCCTCGCTGCCGCGCCAGGCGCTGGTCGATTTCCGCGCCGCCTTCTACGGCGCGCCGCGCATGGTGCTCTGCGCCGCCGGGAAGCTGGAGCACGAGCAGCTCCGCGCGCTGGCGGAGGCGCGCTTCGAGGGCCTCGCCGCGAGCGCGCGCGACGGCAGCGTGCCCGCGCGCTGGGAGGGCGGCGAGTACCGCAAGGACGACGACCTCGAGCAGGTGCACCTGACGCTCGGCTTCCCCGGCGTCTCCTACACCGATCCCGATTTCTGGGCCGCCAACGTGCTGGCGACGATCCTCGGCGGTGGCATGTCCTCGCGGCTGTTCCAGGAGGTGCGCGAGCGCCGCGGCCTCTGCTACGCGATCTCCGCCTGGTCGAGCTCGCTCGTCGATGGCGGCAATTTCGGCATCTACACCGGAACGGGCGCCGACGAGGTCGCCGAGCTCGTGCCCGTCCTTGCCGAGGAGCTGCGCCGCGCATGCGCCGCGCCCGCGGCGGAGGAGATGGCGCGCGCGCGCGCGCAGATCCGCGCCGGCCTCCTGATGGGGCTGGAAAGCACGTCCGCGCGCATGGACGCGCTGGGCAGCCAGATCCTGACCTATGGCCGGCCGATCCCGCCCGACGAGATCGTGGAGCGCATCGACGCGGTCGACGCCGAGCGCGTGGCCACGGTGGCGCGGCGCCTCTTCGCCGGCGCGCCGGCGATGGCGGCGATCGGGCCGCTCGGCAGGCTGGAGACGCTCGACCGGATCCGCGCGCGGATCGCCTGAGCCGCGCCGCTCAGGCGCGGCCGGCGGCGCCGGAGAGCGAGCCCGGGGTCAGGCCGAGCCTGGCCAGCGCACGCTCCCATTTCGTGTCGAGCTCGCGGTCGAAAACGATCGCCTCCTCGGCCGGCACGTTGAGCCAGCCATTCGCGGCGATCTCGCGCTCGAGCTGCCCCGGGCCCCAGCCGCTGTAGCCGAGGGCGAGGACAGAGCGCTGCGGGCCCTCGCCGCGGGCGAGGGCCTTGAGGATCTCCACGGTCGCGGTCAGCGCGTAGCCGCCCTCGACCTTGAGCGTGTCCTGGCGGACGTAGTCGTCGGAATGCAGGACGAAGCCGCGGCTCTCCTCGACCGGGCCGCCCGCGAGCACGCGGATGACCGGCGTCTCGGGCCCGTGCGCGATGTCCAGCTGGCCGAGCAGGTCGGGGAAGGTGATCTTGCGGAACGGGCGGTTGACGACGAGGCCGAGCGCGCCGTCCTTGCCGTGCGCGCAGAGGTAGATGACCGTCCGCTCGAAGCGCGCGTCGCCCATCCGGGGCATCGCGACGAGGAGCTGCCCCGCGAGGGAGCCGGTCGTCTGGTGGGCGCTGGGCATGGGCGCTGGGGGACCTTTCGGGCGTCGGGGGGCAGTCTAGCCGAGGCGGCCGGTCCCCGCCCATGCGCTGGCGCATCGGCGGGGACCGGGGGCACTGGACGGGGTGACCGCGGGGCGGGCGGGCGCTATATAGCGCCAGCGCGATGCGGCCGAGGGCCGAAACCAGAGGAAGGAACCACCATGATCAAGGTTGGCGACAAGATCCCGTCGATCAAGCTCAAGACGAAGACCGCCGATGGCGTCAAGGACATCACCACCGACGACCTCTTCAAGGGCAAGAAGGTGGCGCTGTTCGCCCTGCCGGGCGCCTTCACCCCGACCTGCTCGGCCAAGCACCTGCCGGGCTATGTCGAGCATGCGGACGCGATCCGCTCGAAGGGCGTCGACACGATCGCCTGCCTCTCGGTCAACGACGCGTTCGTCATGGACGCCTGGGGCAAGGACCAGAAGGTCGGCGACAAGGTGCTGATGCTCGCCGATGGCAGCGCGGACTTCGCCAGGGCGGTCGGCCTCGAGCTCGACCTCGTGGCCAATGGCATGGGCGTGCGCATCAAGCGCTTCTCGATGCTCGTCGATGACGGCGTCGTGAAGACGCTGAACGTCGAGAAGCCGGGCGCCTTCGAGGTGTCCGACGCCGGCACGATGCTCAAGCAGGCCTGAGGGCGGGCTTCCCGTCGCGCGCCCCCGGGGGCGCGCTGCCAGCAGGGGGGCGGCCGGCGACGGCCGCCCCCTTCGCGTTCCGGCCGGTCGGCGCGGCATGGAAAAATATAGATATTCCAGATGCTTGGTCTGGTGCGGCTAAAAGTTCGGGGGGTTTCGGGCGGGATCGCTTGACTCCCCGATGGGCAGTCCTTATTTCCGCCAGCACTCGGCGGCCCCGAGTGCTAACAGCGCGTTCCGGCGGCCGCCAGGCAGTCGCAAACCGGAGGATATCCAAGGATGAAGTTCCGTCCCCTGCACGACCGCGTCGTCGTGCGCCGCCTCGAGGAAGAGACCAAGACCGCTGGCGGGATCATCATTCCCGACACCGCCAAGGAGAAGCCGATGCAGGGCGAGGTCGTGGCCGTTGGCCCGGGCGCCCGCAACGAGAAGGGCGAGCTCGTCGCCCTCGACGTGAAGGCTGGCGACACGGTGCTGTTCGGCAAGTGGTCCGGCACCGAGGTGAAGCTCGATGGCACCGAGCTCCTGATCATGAAGGAGTCGGACATCATGGGCATCATCGAAGGCGCCAAGAAGAAGTGAGCCGGTTTTCCATCCGCAGCCGATAAAGAAGAAGGTAGAGACACATGGCAGCCAAGGACGTTCGTTTTTCCGCCGACGCGCGCGCGCGCATGCTGCGCGGCGTCGACATCCTCGCCGACGCCGTCAAGGTGACGCTGGGCCCGAAGGGCCGCAACGTCGTCATCGACAAGGCCTTCGGCGCCCCCCGCATCACCAAGGACGGCGTCACCGTCGCCAAGGAGATCGAGCTCTCGGACAAGTTCGAGAACATGGGCGCGCAGATGGTGAAGGAGGTCGCGGTCAAGACCGGTGACCTCGCCGGCGACGGCACCACCACCGCCACCGTGCTGGCCCAGGCCATCGTCCGCGAGGGCGCCAAGGCCGTCGCCGCCGGCATGAACCCGATGGACCTCAAGCGCGGCATCGACATGGCCGTCGAGAAGGTCGTCGAGGACCTGCAGAAGCGCTCCAAGCCGGTCAAGGACCACAAGGAAGTGGCCCAGGTCGGCACCGTCTCGGCGAACGGCGATCGCGAGATCGGCGACATGATCGCCAAGGCGATGGAGAAGGTCGGCAAGGAAGGCGTGATCACGGTCGAGGAGGCGAAGAGCCTCGAGACCGAGCTGGATGTCGTCGAGGGCATGCAGTTCGATCGCGGCTACCTGTCGCCGTACTTCATCACCAACGCGGACAAGATGATCTGCGAGCTCGAGAACCCCTTCATCCTCATCCACGAGAAGAAGCTCTCGGGCCTCCAGGCCCTGCTCCCGGTCCTCGAGTCGGTCGTGCAGTCGGGCAAGCCGCTGCTGATCATCGCCGAGGAAGTCGAGGGCGAGGCCCTGGCGACGCTCGTCGTCAACAAGCTCCGCGGCGGCCTCAAGGTCGCGGCCGTCAAGGCCCCGGGCTTCGGCGATCGCCGCAAGGCCATGCTCGAGGACATCGCCACGCTGACCGCCGGCCAGGTGATCAGCGAGGAGCTCGGCATCAAGCTGGAGAGCGTCACGCTCGACATGCTCGGCCGCGCCAAGAAGGTCGTGCTCGAGAAGGAGAACACCACGATCATCGACGGCGCCGGCTCCAAGGAGGAGATCCAGGGCCGCATCGGGCAGATCAAGGCGCAGATCGAGGAGACCACCTCGGACTACGATCGTGAGAAGCTGCAGGAGCGTCTCGCCAAGCTCGCGGGCGGCGTCGCGGTGATCCGCGTCGGCGGCGCGACCGAGGTCGAGGTGAAGGAGAAGAAGGATCGCGTCGACGACGCCCTCAACGCCAC
>JBEGVV010000260.1:0-4181 GCA_041178225.1 Pseudomonadota bacterium
CTCGACACCGGCACGGTCGACAGCCTGGGCGAGGCGTCGGACTTCGTGCGCGCGCTCCAGAAGCGCCAGGGCTTCATGATCGCCTGCGTCGAGGAGATCGCGTTCCTGAAGGGGTTCATCGACCGCGACCAGTTGCTTGACCTCGCGCGCGAGGCGGGGCCGACCGACTACGGGCGCTACCTCGCCTCGATCGCCGATCGCCGGGACTGAGGGGCGCGCGGGCCGCGGGAACCGGCGTCCCGGCCAGGGAAAGCCCGGGCCGCTCCAGCGGAAGCCGGGCCCCGGAACGCGAAGGGGGCCGGCACCTGGTGGCGCCAGCCCCCTTTTTTGGTGGAGCCGAACGGGATCGAACCGTCGACCTCGTGAATGCCATTCACGCGCTCTCCCAGCTGAGCTACGGCCCCGAATTCCTGTCCCGGCGGTCCTGGGAACCGCCGCGGCGGGGGAATAAGCGCCGCCCGCCCCGGCTGTGCAAGAGAAAAATGGAGGGGGACGACCCTCAGCGCTCCTCGCCCGAGCCCTCGCCGCTGTCCACGACATCCTCGACGTCGTCGGAATCCTCGCCGAGTTCGGAGGTGTCCTCCATGACGCCCTCCTCCTCTTCCTTCTCGTCGGCCTCGACGGCGACCTCCTCGTCCTCCGCCTCCGCGGGGGCGGCGGCGCGGGCCGGCGGGGCCACGACGCGCGTGCGCCGCGCCTTGGCGAGCGCCTCCGGGTCGAACGCGGCGCCGCATTTCGGGCACAGGATCGGCGACCGGTTCATGTCGTAGAACTTCGCGTTGCAGGAAAGACAGGTCCGCTTGAGACCCCATTCCGCCTTGGCCACGTGCCGTGCTCCCCAACCGAGTGATTCGCGACGCGAATTCGTCGCCTGCGCGATAAATCGCGCGCCTCTTGCCACGCAGGATCCGGGCTTGTCAATTACGCGGGGCCGCGCGCTCGCGGGCGCCGCGCGCATGTGCTAGAGGCGCGCGCGCATTGGCCGCAGACAGGGGTATCCAGGTGAGCAGAACCGACAGCGCGAAGCCCGTCCCGCTCTCCGCGCGCGCGCCATCCGGCCCGCTGCGCGGCGAGATCCGCGCACCGGGCGACAAGTCGATCTCGCACCGCGCGCTCATGCTCGGTGGCCTCGCCGTCGGCGAGACGACGATCCACGGCCTGCTCGAGGGCGAGGACGTCCTGCGCACCGCCGCGGCGATGCGCGCCATGGGCGCGGAGGTGTCGCGCGACGACGCCGGCACCTGGCGCGTCCATGGCCGCGGCATCGGCGGCCTCGCGGAGCCCGCCGACGTCCTCGACATGGGCAACGCCGGCACCGGCACGCGGCTGCTCATGGGCGTCGTGGCGACGCATCCCTTCGTCAGCTTCTTCTCGGGCGACGCCAGCCTGCGCTCGCGCCCGATGGCCCGCGTCACGAAGCCGCTCGAGCAGATGGGCGCGCGCTTCGTCAGCCGCGAGGGCGGAAGGCTGCCGGCCGCGGTCATCGGCACCGCGCGCCCCGTCCCGATCGCCTACCGCCTGCCCGTCGCCTCCGCGCAGGTGAAGTCGGCGATCATCCTCGCCGGCCTCAACACGCCGGGCCGCACGACGGTGATCGAGCCCGAGCCGACGCGCGACCACACCGAGCTCATGCTCCGCCATTTCGGCGTCGACGTGACCGTCGAGCCGGGCCCGGACGGCGATCGCGTCAGCGTCGTCGGCCAGCCGGAGATCACAGGCCGCGTCGTGCGCGTGCCGGGCGATCCCTCCTCCGCCGCCTTCCCGATCGTCGCCGCGCTGCTGGTGCCGGGCTCGGAGGTGACGATCCGCGACGTCGGCCTGAACCCGCGCCGCACCGGCATCATCGACACGCTCCTGGAGATGGGCGCGGACATCCGCGTCGAGGGCAGGCGCATCGAGGCGGGCGAGCCCGTGGGCGACCTCGTCGTGCGCGCCAGCGCGCTGCGCGGCATCGAGGTGCCCGCCGCGCGCGCGCCCTCGATGATCGACGAGTACCTCGTGCTCTCGGTCGCCGCGTCCTGCGCCAGCGGCCGGACCGTGATGCGCGGCCTCTCCGAGCTGCGCGTGAAGGAGAGCGACCGCCTCGCCGCGATCGCGCGCGGCCTCGAGGCCTGCGGCGTCCGGGTGGAGATCGACGGCGACGACCTCGCGGTCCATGGCTGCGGCGGCCCGCCACCAGGCGGGGCGACGATCGCGACGCGCCTCGACCACCGCATCGCGATGAGCTTCCTCGTCATGGGCATGGCGGCGCGCGCGCCGGTGGCGATCGACGACGCCAGCCCGATCGAGACCAGCTTCCCCGGCTTCCGCGGCCTGATGGCCGGGCTGGGCGCGAGCTTCCAGGAGCCATGATCGTCGCCATCGACGGCCCGTCGGCGGCAGGCAAGGGCACGCTGTCCCGGAGGCTCGCCGCGACGCTGGGCTACCACCACCTCGACACCGGCCTCCTGTACCGGGCGGTGGGCGCGCGCCTGCTCGCCGCCGGCATCGACCCTGCCGACGCGGGCGCCGCCGCGCGCGCCGCCGAAGCCCTCGGCCCGGAGGACATCGCGCGCGAGGGCCTGCGCGAGGAGGATGTCGGCCGCGCCGCCTCGGTCGTCGCCGCCAACCCGGCCGTGCGCGCGGCGCTGGTCGAGTTCCAGCGGCGCTTCGCGGCGCAGCCGCCCGGCGCGGTGCTCGACGGCCGCGACATCGGCACGGTCATCTGCCCGGGCGCGGAGGTGAAGCTCTACGTCGTCGCCTCGGCCGAGGTCCGGGCCCGGCGCCGACACGACGAGTTGCGGGGGCGCGGGGAACCGGCTACATACGCGGCCGTTTTCCGGGACCTCCAGGAACGCGACGCCCGCGACCAAGCCCGCGGGACCGCGCCGGCGAAGCCGGCCGAGGACGCGATCGTGCTCGACACGACCGACCTCACGGCCGACGAGGTCTTCGCCCAGGCCATCGGGATCGTCCGGTCCCGTTCCTCCTGACCCCGGAAGGCCCGTGCCGCGGATGGTCCGTGGCGCGGAATCCCGGCCCCGGCATCGGCGGCCCCGCATCGCGCGGGACGGATGACCGGGTTCAGAGAAAGGCGTCCCAAGACATGGCTAGCAGCAACCCCGCCGCGGGCGGCGAGAACTTCGCCGACCTGCTCGAGGAATCCCTCCGCACGTCCAGCGGCTTCGACGGCCGCGTCACGACGGGCCGCGTCATCTCGATCGAGGGCGACTTCGCCATCATCGACGTCGGCCTCAAGGCCGAGGGCCGCGTCCAGCTCAAGGAATTCGCGACCGCCGGCAAGCCCGCCGAGATCAAGGTCGGCGACTTCGTCGACGTCTACGTCGAGCGCATGGAGGACAAGAACGGCGAGGCGATGCTGAGCCGCGAGAAGGCGAAGCGCGAGGAGGCCTGGGGCCAGCTCGAGAAGTCCTACTCGACCAACGCGCGCGTCAACGGCGTGATCTTCGGCCGCGTGAAGGGCGGCTTCACCGTCGACCTCGGCGGCGCCGTGGCCTTCCTGCCCGGCTCGCAGGTCGACATCCGCCCGGTCCGCGACGTCACCCCGCTGATGGGCACGCCGCAGCCGTTCCAGATCCTCAAGATGGACCGCTCGCGCGGCAACATCGTCGTCTCGCGCCGCGCGGTGCTCGAGGAGACGCGCGCCGAGCAGCGCAGCGAGCTCGTCGCCAGCCTCAAGGAAGGCCAGGTGCTCGAGGGCGTGGTCAAGAACATCACCGACTACGGCGCCTTCGTGGACCTCGGCGGCGTCGACGGCCTGCTGCACGTCACCGACATCGCGTGGCGCCGCATCAACCACCCGTCCGAGGCGCTGCAGATCGGCCAGCACGTCAAGGTGCAGGTCATCCGCTTCAACCCCGAGACCCAGCGCATCAGCCTCGGCATGAAGCAGCTCGAGGCCGATCCCTGGGACGGCGTCTCGGTCAAGTACCCGGCTGGCGCGCGCTTCAAGGGCCGCGTGACCAACATCACCGACTACGGCGCCTTCGTGGAGCTGGAGCCGGGGATCGAGGGCCTGGTGCACGTCTCCGAGATGAGCTGGACGAAGAAGAACGTCCATCCGGGCAAGATCGTCTCCACCTCCCAGGAGGTCGAGGTGATGGTGCTCGACGTCGACTCCGTGAAGCGCCGCATCTCGCTCGGCCTCAAGCAGTGCCTCGACAACCCGTGGGAGGTCTTCC
>JBEGVV010000261.1:0-5210 GCA_041178225.1 Pseudomonadota bacterium
TCCTCCCGCTGGCGGCGATGATGCTCGCACCGCGCGCCGCCGCGTTCCAGTTCCGCGGTCGCGCCGCCCCGGGGGAGAGGCCAGCCATGTTCGCCTATGTCGGATCCTTCACCACGCCCGATCGCGCCGGCAGCGGCCGCGGGATCGAGGTCTATCGCGTCGATCCCGCCGATGGCGGGCTCGTGCATCTCCAGACCGTAGGCGGCATGGACAACCCCAGCTTCCTGGCCCTGTCGCGCGACCAGCGCGTGCTCTACGCGGTGCATGGCGGGCGCGACTACGCGAGCGCCTACGCCCTCGACCCCGCCACGGGCCTGGCGCGCCCGCTCGGCCGCGCCTCGACCGGCGGCGTCAATGGCGTGAAGCAGGACATCGACCGCGCGGGCCGCTTCATGCTCGTGGCCAACTACGTCTCGGGCAACCTCGCCGTGCTCGGCATCCGCGCGGATGGCGCGCTTGCCGACCACCACGACCTGCTGCATTTCGCGGGCGAGCTCGGCCCGCACCGCGTCGAGCAGGCGCGCCCGCAGCCGCACGACGTGGTCCTCGACCCGACCGGCGGCTACGCGATCGTGCCGGACAAGGGCCTCGACACCGTCTTCGTGCTGCGCTTCGACGCCGACAAGGGGCGGGCCGGGCTGCATCGCGCGGTGCGCGCGCGGCCTGGCGCCGGCCCGCGCCATGTCGCGTTCCACCCGACGCTGCCCATGGCCTATGTCTGCAACGAGCTCGACAGCACCGTCACCGCGATGCGCTGGGACGCGGCGGCGGGCGAGCTCGCGCAGGTGCAGGTCCTGAGCTCGCTGCCCGAGGATTTCTTCGGGGCGAACACGACCTCGGAGCTCGACGTCGCGCGCGACGGGCGCTTCCTGCGCTGCTCCAACCGCGGGCATGACAGCGTCGTCACCTACGCGATCGATCCCGCGAGCGGCAGGCTCTGCACCGCGGGCTGGACGGCGACGGGCGGCGCGGAGCCTCGCTTCGTCTGCAGCGACCCGGCGGGCCGATTCTTCTACGCCGCCAACCAGAACTCGCACTCGATCGTCGTCTTCGCGATCGACGCCGCGACCGGCAGGCTCTCGCCGACGGGGCGCACGGTGGCCACCGGCAGCCCCGTCTCGATCGTCTTCGCGGGAGGGGCCTGAGCCCCGCCCGCGCGCCGTGCCTCAATAGGCGAGGGCGCAGCCGTCCTTGCGCGGGTCCGAGCCGGCCATGTAGGTGCCGCTGCGCCAGTCGAGCTGGATCATCTGCCCGCCGCCCCACGGCCCGGAGACGCGCTTGACCGGATGGCCGCGCCGCGCGAGCTCGCGCGCGGCCTCCTCGGGGATGCCCTCCTCGAGGCCGTAGGTGCCGTCGACGAAGAAGGCGCGCGGCATGTCGAGCGCCTCCTGCGGGTCGCAGCCCTTGTCGATGACGTTGCCGAGCACCCAGGCATGGCCGACCGGCTGGTACTGGCCGCCCATCACGCCGTAGGTCGCGAAGACCTTGCCCTCGCGCTGCACCATGCCCGGGATGATCGTGTGCAGCGGGCGCTTGCCCGGCGCGACCTCGTTCGGGTGGCCGGCCTTGAGCGTGAATCCGCAGCCGCGGTTCTGCAGGATCACGCCCGAGCGCGGTGCCGAGATGCCCGAGCCGAAGCCGTGGAAGAGCGAATTGATGAAGGAGCAGGCGTTGCGGTCGCGGTCGACGACCGTCAGGTAGACGGTGTCCTTGTGGATGCCCGCGTCCTCCGACCAGCGCGCGTCGCTCGCCTGCTGCATCGAGATCGAGGCGCGCCAGCGCGCGGCCTGCGCCTTGTCGAGCAACTGCGCGACCGGCACCTCGGCCTGGCGCGGGTCCGCGACGTAGCGGTTGCGCAGCCCGTAGGCGAGCTTCGTGGCCTCGGCATAGGCGTGCAGCCGGTCCGGCGACAGCGCGTCGAGCGACGCCATCGGGAAGCCCTCGAGGATGTTCAGCAGGATCAGCGCCGTGATGCCGTGGCCGTTGGGCGGGATCTGGAAGCAGGAATGGCCGCGATACTCGGTCGAGATCGGCTTCACGTACTCGCCGCGATGCGCGGCGAAGTCGGAGAGCTGGTGCGTGCCGCCGAGCGCGCGCAGCGCGGCGACGATGTCCTCGGCGATCGCGCCCTCGTAGAACGCCTTCGCGCCGCCGCGCGCCACCGCGCGCATCGTCTCGGCGAGCAGCGGCTGGCGATGCACCTCGCCGAGCGCCGGCGCGCGCCCGCCGGGCAGGAAGATGTCGCGCGAGGCGGCGTTGGCCGAGAGCTTGTCGACGGAGCCCGCCCAGTCATTGGCGACGCGCGGGGAGATGACGTAGCCGTTCTCCGCGTAGCCGATCGCCGGCGCCAGCACCTCGGCGAGGGTCTTGCGGCCGTGGTCGCGCACCAGCCTGTCCCAGGCCTCGATGGCGCCGGGGATGGTGACGGCGTGCGGGGACGTCAGCGGGATCTCGGACAGCCCCGCGCCGCGCAACTTGTCCGCGGTGAGCGCCGCGGGCGCGGCGCCCGAGCCGTTGTAGCCCACCACCTCGCCCTGTCCGCCCTTGCAGTAGAGCGCGAAGACGTCGCCGCCGACGCCGGTCGAGCCGGGCTCGACCACCGCGAGCACGGCCGCCGCCGCGACGGCGGCATCCATGGCCGTGCCGCCGGCGCGCAGGATGTCGAGCGCGGCCAGCGTCGCCGCCGGATGCGACGTGGCGGCCGCGCCGTTGGCGCCATGCACGGTGGAACGGCCGGGAAGGTGGAAGCTGCGCATTTCCTGGGAACTCCGTCTGCGATGCGGCCGCCAAGGGCCCCTGCGGGAACGCTTTTGCTACAGCCGCAACGCAAAGGCCAGCGTGGCCTTCGTGCGCCGAAGGCCTCCGCGAGGCGGGCCGCGTCAGCAGAAGAAGAGGCCGCCCGCGATCGGCACCGACGCGCCGGTCACGTAGGCGGCCTCCGCGCCCGCGAGGAAGGCCACCACGGACGCGACCTCCTCGGGCAGGCCGACGCGGCCAAGCGGGATGTCCGCGACGCGTGGCGGGGGAAAGCGGCGCGTCATCTCGGTGTCGATCACGCCCGGCGCGACGCAGTTGCAGCGTATCCCGACCGGCCCGCCGGCGCGCGCGAAGTGGCGGTTCAAGCTCTCGAGCGCCCCCTTCGAGGCGCTGTACTCGGGGGCGACGACGAGGCTTCCCCGGTGCGCGGCCATCGACGAGACCAGCACGATCGCCCCGGATCGCGCGCGTTCCATCGCCGGCCATGCGCCAGCGACGAGCGCATAGGCGCCATCGAGGTTGACCCGCAGCACGCGCTCCCAGTCCGCCGGCTTCGACACCGCGCCACCGATCGTGGCGATGCCCGCGCATGGGACGACGACGTCGATGCGATCAAGCTCGGCGAGCGCCGCGTCGATGGCGGCGCGATCCCGGACGTCGAGGCTGACCTGCCCGAACCGCCCGCCAGTCGCGCGGATGGATGCGGCCGTCTCGTCCTGTGATGCCATGTCGATTCCGACCACCCTCGCGCCGTCGCGCGCGAGGCGCTGCGCGACCGCGCGGCCGATCCCGGCCGAGGCGCCGCTGACCACCGCGACGCGAGGGCTGCCGGAGGCGGTCGGCGCCGCGCGGACCGGGTCGGGCAGGGCGGATTCCACGTCGATGCCGGGCCCGGGCGAGGTCGGCGTGCTCACGGCATCAGCCACCGCGGCAGGAAGAGGATGACCTCCGGAACGTAGGTGCAGACGCCGAGGACGCCCACGAGCGTCAGGAAGTACGGCCACGCATTCCGGAAGATCGTGACGACGTCGACCCGACCGATGACGGCCAGCGTGCTCAGCACGAGTCCGACCGGCGGCGTGAGCAGGCCGAGCGTCAGGTTGATGACCATGATCACGCCCAGCGCGATCGGGTCGACCCCGAGGTTCACGAAGATCGGGAAGGTGATGGGCGCGAGGACGAGCATGATCGGTAGCGCGTCCATGAACATCCCGAGCAGCAGGAGGACCAGGTTGAACAGGAAGAGCAGCACATGGACGTCGGAGGAGACGCCCAGCATCGCCGAGGTCAGGATCTGGCCGAAGCGTTCCTGCAGGGCGATGCGGGCGAACATGCTCGCGACGCCGGCCATGAGCATGATGATCGCGGTCGCGCCGGCGGCGCGCGCCGCGCAGTCGAGCACCTTGCGCAGGTCTAGCGTCCGGTAGACGAAGAGGCCGAGCGCCATGACGTAGACCACAAGGATGGCGGCTGCCTCCGTCGGCGTGGCCAGCCCCATCATCATGCTGCGCAGCACGATCAGCGGCGCCGCCAGCGGCAGGAGGGCACCGACCATCGCGCTCAGCAGCTCGGAGCGGCCGACGCGCGGCTCGCGCGGATAGCCCCGGGCGCGGCAGACGAAGTAGGTCAGCACGAACATGGCGACGAACATGAGGACGCCGGGGAACACGCCGGCGAGGAAGAGCCTGCCGATCGACAGGTTCTGGATGGCGCCCAGCAGCACGAACAGGATCGAGGGCGGGATGATAGGGCCGACCGTCGAGGCAGCGGCGATCACGCCGCAGGCGAAGGGGCGGGGATAGCCGCGCCTCTCCATCTCCGGGATCAGCACCGCGCCCGTCGCCGCCGCGTCGGCCACCGCCGATCCCGACATGCCGGACATGATGAAGTTCGTGGTCACGGCCACGTTGGCGAGGCCGCCATGGATGTGGCCCACGAAGGCCGCCGCGAAGCGCACCAGCCTTTCCGTCACCCCCGCCGCCGACATCAGGTGCCCGGCGAAGAGGAAGAGCGGGATGGCCAGGAGGGTGAAGCTGCGTACCCCTTCGAGCATCTGCTGCGGGAGCAGCGCCAGCGGGATGGGGAAGGTGACGAGGCCGCTCGCCACGAGGTAGGCAAGGCAAGCGACGCCGATCGCCCAGGCGATCTCCATCCCGAGGATGGTCAGCACGAGCATCAGCACGATGAGCAGCGTGAGCAGCATCGGTCAGCCCTCGGCCGCGGGGGCGGGACGACGCAGCCTGCGCGCGGCCCGGCGCAGCAGGACCAGCTGGTAGCAGAGCATCACGAGCAGGCCGGTGGGCAGGGCGGCGGTCAGGACGGCGCTCGGCCAGCGCGTCGCCTCGAGCTTGCCGTGAAGGCTCAGCTCGAAGACGTCCCACGAGTGGAAGAGGAGGACGGCGAGGAACGCGACCACGATCGCATGCATCGCGACCTCGAGGAGGTTCGCGCCG